>NZ_JAYGHN010000043.1:0-37465 GCF_034931845.1 Calothrix sp. UHCC 0171 | reverse complement strand
GGTAATGCCTTTCGCTTATCTGCGGATAAGATACAGGTGACAAATGTATCCATTACAGAAGATTGTCAGGCAACTGCTAGGATTTTGCGATCGCATTTTAATTCTTGGCTACAGTGTGAATCTTTTCGTTCTTTGCGAGAAAAGTTACTCGAATATCTTTCTCTCACTGATGAAATTAGGGTCATTTTACAAACAGAAAATAGTCTCATTCAACGTTTGCCTTGGCACGCTTGGGATTTGTTGGAACGCTACGACAAAGCCGAAATAGCCCTCGCATCCCCCAGCTATGAACGCAGCGAAAGATTACGTATTCCCAATTATCAAGTCAAAATTTTAGCCATAGTTGGTAACAGTCAAGGTATCGACACTCAAGCCGATAAATCACTGTTGGAAAATTTACCCAATGCCGATGTCACATTCCTAGTCGAACCGCAACGGCAGCAATTAAATGACCATCTTTGGGAAAATAATTGGGATATCCTCTTTTTTGCCGGACATAGTTCCAGTCACAACGGTGAAAGTGGATGTATCTATCTGAATCAAACAGATAGTCTTAACATGGCAGAATTGCGGTACGCACTGCGAAAAGCCGTTGAAAATGGTCTACATTTAGCAATTTTAAACTCATGTGATGGTTTAGGGTTAGCACAGGAACTTACAGGTTTACAAATACCCGAAATCATCTTCATGCGTGAACCTGTTCCCGACAAGGTTGCCAGCGAATTTCTCAAATATTTTCTCAGTGCATTTGCCAATAGTGAATCCGCCTGGAAAGAGAATGAAAACTCACAGAGCGGCAAAAGATTTTTTCCCGCCGTGCGTCAAGCTAGAGAAAGATTGCAAGGACTCGAAGATAAATTTCCTTGCGCCACATGGCTACCAATGATTTGCCTCAATAATCCTGCCCAAATCCCCCTGACTTGGCAGCAATTATATAATTCCGATACAGAAAATCAAAATCATCGTCAATATCCAACACTTTTGCCAGAAGTACATCTAACTGCCAATAATCCCCAAACAAACTCTACCTCGCTATTTAACTCAAAAAAAATACAAAATAAAGTATTACTCGCAATAATTTCCAGCATTTTAATTGCCCTGCTAGTATGCGGTTTACGGTTGCTAGGATTATTTGAAGGGGCAGAACTGAAAAGCTTCGATCAAATGATGCGATCGCGAATGCTAATTGTTCCGGAAGCGGCTGATAATAATATTGTAGTAGTAGCGATCGATGATGCTGACTTGGCAGAACAACGTCGTCAAGGTGAATCCTTAAAAGGAACTTCGATATCCGATAAATCCCTGAATTTACTATTAAAAAAATTACAAAAATATCAAGCCAGTGTCATTGGTTTAGATATTTATCGCGACTTCAAAGCCGAAAATCCAGAATTAATTCAGCGTCTGCAACAAACTCCAAATTTAGTCGCTGTTTGTAAAGGTAGTTATGCTGGTAGCAACAGTAATGGGATTGCACCACCACCGGAAATACCCACCGAAAACATTGAAGAACGTTTGGGATTTAGCGATTTTATTCGGGACAAAGATGGTGTAGTCCGTCGTCAACTACTGTTTATGCGGCAAGATGCCAACTCCCTATGCACCCCACATTTTTCCCTCAGCTTACAATTAGCCTTTCACTATTTTCAATCACAAAACATTAAACAAGCCGAAATAGTCAATAACCAACTCCGCATCGACAAAACCAGCTTCAATCTCCTCACCTCCCGTACAGGTGGCTATCAAAATATCGATGCTAGCGGTGGGCAAATATTACTCAACTGGCGCGTTGCCAACACAATTGCCCAAAAAGTAAGATTGCGCGACGTTTTGACAGGACAAGTTAACCCCAGTGCCTTCAAAGACAAAATCGTGCTGATTGGTGTCACCGCCAAAGGAGACTTGCAAGATTATTTACCAACGCCCTACGGTACTGAACCAGATCAGCAATTACCAGGAGTATTAATTCATGCTCACATGCTCAGTCAAATCCTCAATGCTGTATTGAGCGATCGCCCTTTGTTAGGCACATGGACAGCTGGAGTGGAAATTATTTGGATTATATCTTGGTCATTAATAGGGGGAATATTAGCTTGGCAGTTATATCGGCAACATCGGTCATTAATCATTTCAATTACTACCTCTACAGGAATACTCTATATTATTAGTCTAGGTATGTTGATATCGGGCTATTGGATACCATTTGTTCCCAGTACAATTTCGTTAATTAGTGCAGCAGTTGTGGTAGGAGTTGGAAATCGGGATTAGGGAATTAGGAAAACAGAAAATAGGTTGAAAACAAAATAACTTGTCAGAGAGCATTTATAAAGTAAATATTCAGGATAGTCGCGCAGGGAGAAATCCGGATTTCTCATCCAAAAGTCAGATGATGCTCGATACTTAAATCCAAGAAAGCGGGTTTCTTTGGTCTTAAGATTTACTTTATACATAACTTGTAATTAGTACAACTCTATGACAAGAGTGACAATTACATCGTCAATATCCTATTTCTGATTACCAAGCATCTATTCAATCAGGAGTTATATGAAAATATTTTTAAACGTCCCCAATTTAATTTTAATAACCGCGATCGCTTGTGGGAACTTACTTAGTCAGACAAGTGAATTACAAGCAAAACAGACACCTACTAATCCCAGCTTTTCTCAGCTTTTACTACCACAATTATTTCGCGATGCCCTGGTACCTAGAGAAACAGAAAAACCACAGGAAACCAAAACCCCAGCAAATTCTCAAAAACCTACTACCAACAAAGTTACTAATCCTAAAAAAATAAATTTTATTCGACCAAAACTGCCACCAGGAAATGCACCCGGAGGTCGTCGTACAGGTGGTGGTAGACGCGATAATTGTCCTGATGTTAACCCTAAACTGACTGCATTGGTTCCTGTTAGTGAAGAAACTAACAACATTACCAATGTCTGGGGTTTAACTAGTGTCGAACGTCCCACATTCTGGTTTTATCTCCCTTATACAAAAAGTTCTCAATACCCCACCGAATTTATTCTTCAAGATAGTGAAGGGGAAACCATACATCAAAAGAATATCCCTCTACCAGAACAGCCAGGAATTATTAATATTAGCCTTCCCAATACAGTTCCAGCTTTAACAGTTGGTAAAGAATATCGCTGGTTTTTGAAAGTATATTGTCATGAAGAAAAAGAATCACCACCTGTCTACGTTGAAGGTGTTGTGAGTCGAGTCAATCTCAACCCCAGAGTGAACCAAAAAATAAGTACAGCTACGCCTTATCAGCAAGCAGTAATCTATGCCGAAAATGGGATATGGCATCAAGCTTTAACAATATTAATAGAACTGAAACAAAATAGCCCCAAAGATGAAATAGTACATGATAATTTAGCAAGTTTACTCAGTGAAATTGGTTTAAGTGAAATGATAGATAAACCAATAGTTATTGTGGGAAAACCGGGACAATCTTAGCTCAATTGCATCAAAAATTCAGAATTTCAGCTTGATGCTCAAATTACATTTAGTACATTGAGCTTTCTAGCTCGTGCGAGTATATGTAAAAAATCAGCTATCCAAAGAGATATTTGTTTTGTGAAAATTTGTGACAAAAATAGGGATAGTCACAGGTGAAACTTTAGCAATTATCTTGTCAAACTTATTACTTTAGAGAGGGGTAATTGTACATACAAATTGGATATAAGGGAAAAATAAGAAAATTTTTAGTCACAGTAATGGTTCGGTAACTATGAACGGCACAAAAGCTAATCTGAGAAATGAGATAAAACAACTTGCAGAAACAGCTTTTCACAACAAATTAATTTCTGGTTATGGTGATGGAGCAGATATTAACGAATACCAAATTGTCTATCAGGGTAAACCTAGACATCTTCCCCTCGATAGAGCCTATAGATTTTTGACAGCACTATTAAATCGTCATTTGAGATTGCGATCGCCTGAATAATAGTTCTTGTAGGAAAAGGTAGATCACAAATACTTTTTCCTTTTTTATCTCTGTCGAAGTGGTGAAGATATATCCTCAGAATGAGGCTACGAATACCACGAATTAGTCAATAATATATTATCAACTAGGATTATCTATCTAATTTGGCAAACTTGTTTTTTAAATCTGCATAGAAGCCTAATTTTAGGAAAGTAACAACACGAGAAAATTTGTATTGTCAAATTTCACGATGATAATTTTTTGACAGTCATAACCCATCGTTCAACCTAGCCGATAGGCATCTACCTATTGGTGGTTTTTTGCACCGATAAATAATATGAATTAATATCAGGAGACATCACTGTGGAAAACGAAAGCCAACGCCAACTATTAATTATAGGTGGTGCAGAAGACAAAGAATATGATTATATTATCTTGCGGGAATTTGTTCGTCGTGCTGGAGGTACAAAAGCCCAGATTGTAATTATGACGGCAGCTACAGAATTACCCAGAGAAGTCGGAGAAAATTACATTCGCGTCTTTGAAAGGTTAGGTGCAGAATCTGTTCGTATTATTGACACCGAAAGCCGTGAGGATGCATCATCATCAACCGCACTAGCAGCAATCCATGAAGCTACAGGTATATTTTTTACAGGTGGCGATCAAGCACGAATTACAAGTATTCTTAAAGACACCGAATTAGACCGTGCAATTCACGAACGCTATGCAGAAGGCGTAATTATTGCTGGTACTAGTGCCGGCGCAGCAGTAATGCCAGATGTGATGATTGTTGAAGGCGAATCTCAAACAAATCCCCGCATTAATATTGTCGAACTTGGACCTGGTATGGGATTTTTACCTGGTGTCGTCATTGACCAACATTTCTCTCAACGTGGACGTTTAGGGCGTTTAATTTCCGCCTTAGCCCAGCAGCCAGCGATTCTCGGATTTGGTATAGATGAAAATACTGCCATGGTTGTAACTGGGAACCAGTTTGAGGTGATTGGTGAAGGCGTGATTACGGTAGTTGATGAATCTGAGTTGGTGCATAATAATGCCGATGAAATCTTGAGAGATGAGCCTTTAGCATTTTGTGGGGCAAAACTGCATATACTACCCCATGGCTATAAGTTTGATTTAAAAACCCACAAACCAATTCTCGATGGACGCTCTCTCGTGACTTCAGTGGAGAAATAACTATTCCTCCTGTCCTCAAAAAACTTCAGGGGCAAACTTGTTATTTCTGCCAGGTGGGAACAACATTATCTAGAGCCGGAATATTGCCGATCGCCCCTTCTAAGGAATACTACCCGAAAAAATTTAAGATGCGATCGCCCCCATTGCCAACGACAACAGCATACTCAAGCTCTCAGAAGATTTGCCAGCAATCGATTAAATTTACTAATAAATCCAACCTTGTTTCCCAATTCCCCATTCTCAATACACTGTGATAATATGAGAGACTGCTGCATTAGTTCAAAATCAAAACAGTCATGGCTCTGACGCAACAGCGAAAACAAGAGATAATTACACAGTATCAAGTTCACGAAACAGACACCGGGTCTGCGGACGTGCAAGTTGCAATGCTGACTGCGCGTATCAATCGTCTCAGTGAACACCTACAAGGCAACAAAAAAGACCATTCTTCCCGTCGTGGTTTGTTGAAATTAATCGGTCAACGCAAACGCCTTTTGTCTTATATTCAGGAAGAAAGCCGCGATCGCTATCAAGCATTGATTGCTCGTCTCGGTATCCGTGGATAAATTTCGTGGATCATAACTAACCACCTGCCTATGTCTGCCGAATCTGAACGCAACAATCTACCGTTTGAGCCGAAAGCTAAACAAAAGAAACCAGCAAAAGCCAAAACCCAACCAATAGTCAAGACGGAATCTTCCCAGAAGGAGTCTCAAAAACCTCCCTTCACTAAAGAAGAAATGGCAATACCAAAAGTAGTTAGCGATCGCATGATACGGCGAGTCGCTGGCTTCTCCGGTATTCCCACAGCATTGGGTATCTTTACCCTTGTTGCTAGTTACTTACTAGTGGCTTTTGCCGAAATCAAATTGCCCCCCATTGTCGTTTTGCTCCTGAATATGGGATTTTTCGGCTTGGGTGTATTGGGTATTACATACGGTGTTCTCTCCACCTCCTGGGATACAGACCGACCAGGGACTCTGTTCGGTTGGGGTGAATTTACTACCAACTGGGGACGAATGGTAGAAGGTTGGCGTGCAACTCGGCAAAAAAAAGTATAGTTTGGCATCCCCATACATCAATTAGATTGATATCTAGATGTTAGGTTAAATATTTCTCAGAATGTTGAAGCTTGAATTTAATCACTTCAACATTACTAATATTTAAATTAATATTTAAAAATAAAAATCTGTCATACCCAAATAATATCCACAAATAGTCAAGCGACTAAAAAGCCAGGTTACGTATAGCAACCTGGCTCTATATTGCCAAAATCAGAGAAATTTTTGAGGAAATATTCCTCTCAGGGTTTATCAGTCTCCATCTAGCTAAGTAGAACGGTGCAAAAAAACAGAAGTATGTAACGAAAAGTGAATTTGCCCAAAACTCTCTTCCCTCTTGCCTTCTGCCCTCTACCTCCTGCCTTTTCATAACGATAATTTTCAACACCGACTTACTTAAATCCATTCATTTCCAGCCAACTTAGCATTAAAAAAAATAAAGTAAATTTGAAAGCATTTTATTTTAAACTGTAATATGTTACATGTCTAAAGACATGTATCAAATAACTCAGGGCATAGTATTGCTGTTCCCAATGATAGTCTTTAACTTCACCGCAATTATTTTTAAGTTAAGCAAACCCTTAAAAGCGAGAAAGCATTAAAAATCAAAACTAAAATTATCAGGAAATTTACACATGATTGTAGTCATGAAAATTGGTTCCCCGGAAGCGGAAATTGATCGCATTAATGAGGAACTAACAACTTGGGGACTATCACCCGAAAAAATCGTTGGTAAACACAAAGTCGTCATCGGTTTAGTGGGAGAAACAGTCAGCCTAGACCCGTTACAAATCCAAGAAGTCAGCCCTTGGATAGAACAAGTATTACGAGTTGAACAACCTTACAAACGTGCTAGCCGTGAATACCGCCAGGGTGAAGCATCTGAAGTAGTTGTTAACACCCCCGACGGACCTGTCATCATCAGCGAACATCATCCAATATCTGTTGTTGCTGGACCATGCTCCGTCGAAAACGAAGAAATGATAGTCGAAACGGCAAAGCGCGTCAAAGCGGCAGGTGCAAAGTTTTTACGTGGTGGAGCCTACAAACCCCGAACTTCACCCTATGCATTCCAAGGACACGGAGAAAGTGCCCTAGAACTACTAGCAGCAGCCCGCGCCGCCAGTGGACTAGGTATTATTACTGAAGTAATGGATGCTGCCGACCTCGATGTCATTGCGGAAGTGGCTGATGTCATCCAAGTAGGGGCGCGCAACATGCAGAACTTTTCCCTACTCAAGAAAGTGGGGGCGCAGCCCAAGCCCGTACTATTGAAGCGAGGTATGGCTGCAACTATTGAAGATTGGTTGATGGCAGCCGAATATATATTGGCAGCAGGAAATCCGAATGTCATTTTATGTGAACGGGGAATTCGTACCTTCGATCGCCAATACACCCGTAACACCCTAGATATATCAGTTGTTCCCGTCTTGCGGAAACTGACCCACTTACCGATTATGATTGACCCCAGCCACGGTACTGGTTGGTCAGAATTTGTCCCATCAATGGCAATGGCATCAATTGCCGCAGGGTGTGACTCGCTCATGATCGAAGTTCACCCTAACCCGAAAAAAGCTTTATCAGATGGTCCCCAGTCCCTGACTCCCGAAGCCTTTGACCAACTAATGCAAGAACTGGCAGTCATTGGTAAAGCAGTCGGACGCTGGCAACCAGCAGTGGCGATCGCCGTTTAATGGCATAAATACATCAGAATAGGAACTTAGGTTAGAGACGTTACATGTAACGTCTCTAATTTTTTTCCCTTTTCGCAAATTACCTTCTTCTACTGCCAAAACTACCACTACTGCGGCGACTACTACTAGAACGTCCACCACTACCGAAACTACCGCCCGAATTTCGCCGTGAAGAACTCGAATTACCGGAAGGTTTTAAGGTACTGCTACCAAAACCTGAACCAGTCGCACGACTAGCGTTATTAACCCGTGGTTGATTTCTCACATTGGGATTATTCGGATAATTGCTACGTAAGTTTCCTGTAGTTCGGAATGCAGTGCGGTTGCGAACAGCCGCAGGAGGCTCATTATAACGGGTACGATAGCTCGAAATCGCATCATCGTAAGAGCGACCATAGCCACCATAACCAGTCATAATTCCACCAGGTTGATATACAGGAGGCACGTAATACTGGGGTCTAAATAATAGGCTACCAATTGCTTGACCTGCCACAGCACCAGCAAAAGGTGCCCAGAAACCATTTTGTTGACGAATAACAACGGTTTCCTGTTGACCAGTTTGGGGATTTGTCTTAGTTTCTGTAACGTTGTGAACGTATTCAATTTTGAAATCGGGTGTCAAATATAAAGACTGTTGCCCTTTCTCAACTTTTAGGTACGTTTTTTTGCCTTCCTTAACTTCATCATCGGTTAACCGAGCCATTTGTAAATTTTCGGTCGTAAAATTAGGTGGGTTACTGTTGAGCAAAAACAGCGTGTACGCACCATCGCCATCGTCATAGCTGGCTTGCTGTACCTCATATTGACCATCAGCTAATTTAGCCGTATTGGAGTTGGAATTTTGGCGAACGTTACTTGCCTGGGGTGTAGATTGTGAAGTTGTTTGATTTCCTCCACCACAACCAACCGCAGTTACGCACAAACTTAGCGACAACACAACGACTGTAAATTTACGCAAAATTTTCATGAACATATTCACTGTTATCCCATCTCCGAGCTTAACAACTTCTCTTATTTTTATGTGAGTTTGGTGAGTACGGACTACCCAACCACTTTATCAAAATCAAACGGAGAAACGGGGACACGACAGGGAAAAGTAGTTATTTTCCCAATTTTTCCCTAATCCGGGTTTTCATCTTCTTGTTTACAGGGGAATAAGTTCTGGGTAATGTTGTAACAATTGGTCATTTGTCAATTCATCACCCAACTGTGCAGGTGAGAAGTGAACTTGAATAGCCTTTAATTTATGTTTGTAATGTAAATTAATTAGGGCTTTCAAGCCTTCTTTTAATGCCTGGATATTCGACAAATCACTTTCCAGTTCGGGAATCTCCCCTGTAAATGCGGCTGTCAGCATGACAATGACATTACGGGTTACAGGTATAGACAAAGGTTGATTGGTATCATTCACAGAACCAGAACTAAAATCAGGTTCGCTGAGATAACGTTGGGCAGAATCGGTAAATAAATCATTCACATAATCTCCTGCCTCTCCCTCACTCCAAAATACATCACCTTCGTTAGCTGCGGATGTCCAATATTCGTCATATTGCAATAAGGTTTGGCAAACGTTAACTAAACCTTCTCCCAAAATTTCTAAATCACCATCAGCAGCGATCGCATCTCTGGCTGTAACATTTAAGGAGCCTAAAATGGGTGCAACATCCGCGCCTGCTAAGTGTATAAAGATGCGGCAGACTACGTAACGAGTCCTACCCATCATTTTATTCAATGAATCACGCATGATTATCCTCCGAAAAAATATTGAGTTAATGGTGATTGGGAAGGAGTGGAGACAAGGGAGAAATGAATTACTCTGTCCATACTCCAAAAACAGCTATTACAGCTATTAACTATTAATTATTAAACATTAAAATTAAACATTAACTATAAACGACAAGTGCATAGGTTTAATTAAATATCAAATCCGCATTAGTTCTTAACCAATAAAATGAAAACCTTTAATAAAATCAATCACTTTGCTGACGGAGAAAGGTGTAAATTTGATAACTTCATCGTAACTAGCATCAGTGACATCCGAACGATGCATTAGCCTTTTTCCAAAATTAGGATGCTCATAGATAATCAGATTGTGCGAACTAGAATTAGTCAAAATAGTTTGGGTTGGAGCTTGAAAAAAATTGAGCTTTGCGACCAATGCCAGGATTTTTTTCATCTGTTTAATTTTATCAGCATGTTCTAGTGCTTCTTCTAATAGTTGGTTAAATTTTTGAATGCGATGAAATGGGATAGAACCATCGTTAGATGTGTCCTCACTTTTCATCATTTCTACACTTACTAATAAGTTATTATGAGTATTTTTAGCATCTGTAAATGGTAGTATTCCAATACAAGCAGTGGGTAGCAAAGCCTCATCATTATCTAATCGAAAAGTAAACACCGTTCGCCGTCTGTCAATTTCTATACAGGGAGGTTGGATGAGTTGACGATACTGTTGAGCAATTTGGTAGTAAGCACCCGCAGCCGCGAAATTGGCTTCATGGTCGAGGGGTTTGTCTACAATGATGCGGATTGTCGGGGAAGTCGCATTAAAAAATTCATGTACGTCTTCTGGAGTGAAGTATTGAATAATTGATGAGTCTCCTGTCGGGCTGAGGTCAACCCATTCGCAGACAATACCATCGGTTTTTAACCCATATCTGGAGGTTGCGTATAGCTTTGCACCCGTCAATGTCGCACCTGTCAAATCTGCACCTACCCATTCGGCTTTGATAAACTTGGCTTGGGTGAGATTGGCATGTACTAAAGTTGTATTTGTTAAATTTGTGTTAGTTAAATTTGCTCCAGTTAGGTTTGCACCACTTAATTTTGCACCAGTTAAATCAGCCCAGCGCAGGTTAGCGCCAGTTAAATCAACCCAACGTAGGTTTGCACCGCTCAGATTTGCGCCGCTCAGGTTGGCGCGACTCAGGTTTGCTTGTCGAAGTTCGGCATCACGAAGGTTTGCACCACTTAAGTCTGTACGGGAAAGATCGGCATTGTTTAATATTGCTTGTTCGAGGTTAGCCCCTGTGAGTAATCCTCCTTTGAGGGTGGCTTCAGTCAGGTTTGCTTGGCGCAGGTTTGCTTGTCTGAGTGTTGCCTCCCGGAGGTCAGCATTTTTGAGGTTGGCTTGGATCAAGTCAGCGCGGCTTAAATCGGCACGGATTAATTCAGCGCGAATTAGAGTCGCTTTACGGAGTATGGCGCGACTGAGATCAGCACGAATTAAATTAGCAACATTGAGGCTAGCACCTTTGAGGTCAGCATGAATAAGGTGGGCACCACTGAGTCGGGCAACATTCAATTTGGTAAACCTCAAATTAGCATTATTGAGATTTGCGCCACTGAGGTTAACTACACTTAAATTGGCTTGACTGAGGTTAACGCCACTAAGTTTGGCACCGCTTAAATTGGCTTCCCCCAGATCAATACCGCTAAAGTCTCGTACTCCAAGAGTATATTTTTCTAAAAATTCCTCTGCTTTCATTGTCTGTGCTATCCCTGATTTGCCAATTGGAAAAACATCGGGAAAGGGGTAAGGAGAAAGGCAAAGTGAGTATTTTCTTGTCCTGTAACCTTTTTTCTTTCCTGTGTTTTTGCGAGAAATCTGATGTAGAAATAATTTGTTATTAAGAAAATCACTTATGAATATTGGTATTTTAGGGCTGGGATTAATTGGCGGGTCATTAGGTTTGGATTTGCGATCGCATGGGCATCGTATTATCGGTGTTAGCCGTCGTGCTTCCACCTGTCAGGCAGCTATGGCTATTGGCAGTGTTGATGAAGCATCGGTGAACCTGAATATACTGGCAAGTGCAGAAGTGGTATTTATTTGCACGCCTCTAGGGCTTATTGTGCCCACAGTTGAGCAATTGATAACTTTTCTACCTCCGACTACTGTTGTAACAGATGTTGGTTCAGTAAAATCACCGATAGTTAAAGTAGCTTCTTCACTATGGCATAACTTTGTGGGCGGTCATCCAATGGCAGGAACCGCCGAAAGTGGTATTGAAGCAGCTTTGCGAAATTTGTTTGTCAATAGACCTTATGTATTAACGCCAACACCAGCAACACCAAAATCAGCCATCACAATTGTTGAGGGATTGGTTCAAGAATTAGGGTCAAATCTTTATTATTGTGCCCCTGAACAACACGATAATGCTGTCAGTTGGATTTCCCATTTACCTGTGATGGTGAGCGCTGCTCTCATTGCTGCATGTATGGGTGAAGGTGATGCTGACGTGTTGCAACTAGCGCAAAGTTTAGCCAGTTCAGGGTTTAAAGATACCAGTCGCATTGGTGGTGGTAATCCGGAATTAGGGGTGATGATGGCAAAATATAATCGTGATGCTTTATTAAGGTCGCTACAAGGATACAGAAATAATTTGGATACAATAATTGATTTAATCGAGCAAGAAAATTGGCATCATCTCACAGAAATATTCCAAAAAAATCAATTAAATCGCCCTAATTTTATCAAAGACTAATTCCAGCAGCAAACCCACCCCACAGTTGCAGGTAGATTCCACAATCTTTACTCATGAATCTCTACGGGTGTTCCTAAAATACTTAAATTGAGTACATGTCCTCCCGTAACTAGGTAAACAGCTGCCGATATTACACCTAATTTTCGGACTAAAGTGCCCAAGCGATCGCGAAACTTACGACCAATGGGATAAGCAGGTACAACTCCCCAACCCGTCTCTTCGGCGACAATTATGATATCGGCTGCAACTAACTCCACCGTCTCCAAAAAGTTTTCTACTGTTTGTTCCCAATCAGTATCTTCTTTTTCGAGAAAATTGGCGACCCAAGTACCTAAAGAATCCACCAAAATACAGACATCTGGTTTCAAATTCGCAAGTGTCATCGATAAAGCTGTAGGAACTTCCAATATTACCCAATTGGACGGACGGCGTAGTTGATGTTTTTGGATACGTTGTTGCCATTCTGAATCTGTGGGGTCTTGCAATGCTGTTGCCACATATACAACAGTTTTTTGAGACTGTAAAGCGAGATTTTCAGCCCATTCGCTTTTCCCGGAACTGGCAGGACCAGTAACTAATATGACTTTACCCACAGCTTTTACCTAGGATATTGAATTTAAGGTGGTTGTAATTTATAACTGATTATTTGTTGTACGGATAGAAATTTTACCCCGAAATAATTTTAAATAGATAAAATTACTAGAAACATCCATAACTAGGGATCAATCAGCTTGCCATACCTGGCGATCGCTTTTCATCCTGATTGTTCCTCCTATTGATACTTTTAAGTTGATTTGCCTTATTTAACCAGCACAGCACATATTTGTGGATAAATCATGGATAAATCTATGAAACCAAGCATTAGACGGATTGAGACAACTCTCCAAAATTTAGGCAACCGTAGCATTACATCTGAAGAGTCGCCAGGCTTTAGTCGAGCGCCCCTATCTTTTCAGATTCAGACTTCTCCAGATCAGGAAACTAGAAATCCCCCTGTAGATGTAACTTCCCCTCCAGAAGTCACCCCAGCCAAGACTCCAGAAAATATACCAGAAGATATATTAACTCGACATGATTCAGTACAGGCATTTAAGACTGATGACAGTGAGGGCAAAACACCAAATTTACCTAAATTTAAAATTCCCAACTTTACCAGCCACCACAACGTCGCCAATCCCGCATTAGCTAGTAATTTACTTCAAGAAATTCAACAAATTGTGACTGGATGGCAAGTCGAATTACAAACAATTCTTAGACAAATCCAAGATATTTATCTTGAAGGTCCCATTGTCAATGGTTGGTTAGAATCGCAAATCCCAGAACCAAAAACCGAAAAACCAACGGAAGCACCTCCTGCGGGAACTGCAACCCTGCGTCATGCAGAAGTTGACCAGTTAATGAATTATGTAGAAGCAATTTGTGCCACACAAAATCAAAATACAGCCACCAATCCACCCAAAAGTAAACACCAGAAAGAAACACTACGCACCGGCTATCGTTTATGTGGCTTAGATGCTGCCGGGAAAATGTGGAGCCGTCCCTGTCCTCCAGAACAGGTAGCAGGTGTGAGCATGGCGATCGCACGATATCAGAAATTGCGGATATATTTAACCCGCAAACAAGAATTAGAAAATCATCTGGCTCAATTATCAGAAACCCTGATCATGCTGCACGCACATCTCCAATCTCAGCAAAATCTCCATAAAGCTTAAAGATTTCAAGACTTTTTCCGCGAATACTCGGTTGGTATATGGGAAGTTTTTGGTATAAATTAGCTCCAGAGTCGGCTAAATATTTGATAGTTAATGGTTAATAGTTAATCGGTAATGGTTCATTGTCATTGGTCAGTGATTCATCAAGAGTCATCAACTACAATCCTGTCAACAATAACCAAATACCTCAAATAACTAACAACTAAATAACTAACAACCAACAAAATCCTAAATTCCCTATGCCAGATACGCTAATCTCTGCCATTATCTGCACTCACAACCGAGACACCTACTTAGGTGCTGCTATTGATAGCTTACTCGCCCAAAAAGGCAACGTTAGTTTTGAAGTAGTAGTAGTAGACAATGGATCAAGCGATCGCACTCGTGAAGTCGTCGAACAGCGACTTGCCGATTCCCGTCTCAAGTATGTTTTTGAACCAGTTCTCGGTCTTTCAGTTGCCCGCAATACTGGTGCAAAAGTTGCAAGTGGGCAAATTTTTGCTTATCTAGACGATGATGCCGAAGCAAGTGAAGTTTGGTTACAAACCCTGTACTCGACATTTGCGGCTAACTCCAAATTAGCGATCGCTGGTGGAAAGGTCACGTTACTATATCCTCAAGGTATCCAAGCACCCAGGTGGTTAACCCCCAGTTTGTCATCTAATTTAGGTGCATACGACTTGGGTAATAGTATTGTCTATATTGACAACCCAGGTTTAACACCAAGAGGATTAAATTATGCAATTCGTCGCAGTTTCTGGGAAGAAATTGGCGGATTTGACACCAATCTTGGTCGTATTGGCAAAAACTTACTATCAAACGAAGAATTACAAATGACCGAACTCGCATTATCGCGAGGCTGGCAAGTTGCATATATTCCTGATGCCGTGGTAGCACACAATGTATCACCGGAAAGACTGCAACGCAGTTGGTTCTTCAGTCGCGGTTGGTGGCAAGGCATTAGCGAGTGCTATCGCGAACAGTTGGCAGGAAGAGCGGGCATTGGACAGTTACAGCGCGGTGGTGAACGGTTGGTGCGTGGGTTGTATAAATCATTACAATATATTTCTGACCCAGCTATAAGCTTTGACAATTTAGTGTATGCCTATGGTCAGATTGGTTATTTAAACGCCGCTATTCAGGGTCTTCTATTTGCAAAAAAGAATAGTTAATGGGCAAGAGCAAAGAGTTAATTGTTAATTCGTGATTAATTGACATCACCATTATTAACCTAAAAGCGAATCAATATTAACCATTAACAACTATCCAATAAACACTAACCCCAAAGGAATTCATCGATTACCCAGTTTGGGAAGTATTCCTGTAGCCCTGATTCACCAATTAACACATCACAATTAATAAATTATGTCTAGTAAAATACCTGTTTCTGTTATCATTCCAGCCAAAAATGAAGAAGCGAATTTACCTGCTTGTCTAGCTAGCGTTCAACGTGCAGACGAAGTATTTGTTGTCGATTCCCAAAGTACCGATCAAAGTGCCGAAATAGTGAAAAACTATGGTGCAAACCTTGTCCAATTTCACTTTAACGGACGCTGGCCCAAAAAGAAAAATTGGTCATTAGAAAATTTACCATTCCGCAATGAATGGATATTGATTGTTGATTGTGACGAACGGATTACTCCCGAACTTTGGGATGAAATCGCTGAAGCAATTCAAAATTCTGAACATGAAGGTTATTATCTTAACCGTCGTGTATTTTTCTTAGGTAAATGGATTCGCCACGGTGGCAAATATCCTGATTGGAACTTGCGTTTATTCAAGCACAAACTCGGTCGTTACGAAAACTTAAATACCGAAGATATTCGCAATACAGGTGATAATGAAGTTCACGAACATGTCATCTTACCTGGTAAAGTTGGCTACCTCAAAAATGACATGTTGCATGAAGATTTCCGCGATCTATTCCACTGGTTAGAGCGTCATAACCGCTACTCAAACTGGGAAGCCCGCGTCTATTACAATATTCTCACTGGTCAAGATAATGATGGTACTATCGGTGCCAGTTTATTTGGTGATGCAGTTCAGCGTAAGCGCTTTTTGAAGAAAATCTGGGTCAGATTACCCTTTAAACCATTCTTGCGTTTTGTCTTATTTTATATTATTCAACGTGGTTTTCTGGATGGAAAAGCTGGATATACTTATGGGCGTTTATTGAGTCAATATGAATATCAAATCGGCGTAAAATTGTACGAATTACGCAGTTGTAATGGACAGTTAAATACTGCAAAAAAGACGGAAAAGACCCAACAAAAATTTAATCAAGAAGCCAGACAAACAGCAGTCTAGCACGTGAAGGCAGAAGTAAGAAGGCAGAAGGCAGAAGGAATAAAACTTCTAAAATAAGCTTTTTGTTACTTTAGAATGGTTGGTTTATTTACTCCATACTGTACTAGTTTTGTTCCTGAACAATAAGATTCCTGACTTCTCCAAAAGTCGGGAATCCTAAATTTTTGCAATTGTTTTACCAATAAAGAAATCAAATTTTATTATTAATGTTTATAATTACATCTGATGATTAGCGAACCTATAGATAATTTAAATACCGAAAATCACTTGCATCGTCACATGAATGCAGAATCATTTATGGATTTAAGCAAATATGACCAATCTTGGTATGATCGAGGAAAACCAACTTGGTTTGTGTTGTTGTGGTGGTTTGTCCAAGCTGTGACATTCCCTTTAACTTTACATCCTTTGAATGGTTTGCGTTGTGGGATACTGCGTCTTTTTGGTGCCCACATCGGTAAAAAAGTTTTAATCAGACCAACAGCCAGATTTACCTATCCCTGGAAAGTAACAATCGGTGATTATAGTTGGATTGGTGATAATGTGGTTTTTTATAGCCTTGACCAAATAAATATTGGTAATAATTGCGTCATTTCCCAAAAAAGCTATTTGTGTACTGGTAGTCATGACCTCAAAGACCCAGCATTTGGCTTACAAACAGCCAAAATAGATATTCAAGATGGTGTGTGGATTGCAGCCGATTGTTTTGTTGCCCCTGGAGTTACTATTGGTGCAAATACGGTTATTGGCGCTCGCAGTAGTGTTTTTGCTGACATGCCACCCGGACAGGTTTGCCGGGGTACTCCCTGTCGCCCCAAGTATGCGAGAGTGGCTAGCAAATAAATTTTACTAATCACTGGTATCTGTATCCTAAACTCTCACGTGCTTGCCACAAGATACTGGAGTAAGGTGTATTAGCAAGGAGATTACAGGACATTTATAAGAGCTTGGTGCTTTACAAACAGCCTTCTAATGTATCCTAATGGTGTATCTAAGCTAATTTTATGTATTAGTAATCTTTTGTAGAACGGGCAAGATGTCCGTTCTAATTAGCGAGCAAGATGCCCGCACCACAAAAAAAATTTGCAAAATTTTAGCCTTGCCACGCCACTACAACATCTAATTTGTTCAAAATTCAAACAGTTAATTCGATGGCTGCTTTCTGGTTTGTTATATACTGAGTTTAAAGGCACGTTTTTAAACAATTTTTTACAATCCTCACATCTGACAATATATTTTTACTTGTTTTAAAATTTATTTTGCAATTTATTGTATTAAGTTGTACTTGTATAATCATTGCCTGATATGGCAGCATCACATAAATAACTATCCTATCCGCATGAGGCAGGTAAAAACTGATGGAACGAGTGTTTTTACTCATCAATGTACATACTGCCTGTTGATATTAGTGGATTGAAAAAATTTGTATCCCAGGGTGAGATTAATGGTTAAATATAATCGAAATGAAACAGTTCGTATCAATGCACGAAAAACCGATGTATTTGATATTTTCAATTTCAAACACTATGCTGGAGCAAACCCATATTTAAGTGCAGGGGCTTTGGTCTTTGATTTTGCGATTACAGATGAACGGGAAGCTTTACCATTAGGAGATTACTTAGAACAAGTATGTCAATACTTCCCAGATTTACGTAATGATACTTATGAATCTCACGCCCAATTATTTGCCCATACCGCTTCCAAAATGGGAAAATTAGAGATGGATTTACATTTAGATAAATTGAGTGTAAAACCGGGTGCTGAAAAGTCTACAATTGCGATTCAATCACTTCACGAACGTACAACTCGTACAGTTATTTATTTTGTCTGGGATTGGTTTGAAGCAATTACTCAAAACGAAGATATTGTTTTTGATGAACAATTAACCGTATTACAAAATCGTTTTCGACAGTCAGTATATGGTGGTCCTACAGTTTATGCTTTGTGGCGAACCGCAGAGAAAAAAGGGATTCCCGTCTTTTACTTGTGGGAAGAAGGACTGACTCAATATGGCTTTGGTAAAAATCATATTCGGGGAATTGCGACAACTTTTGACTGTGATAGTCACGTTGACTCTGACTTTACAACCCGCAAAGATGACTGCAAAGCATTTTTAAAGTCATTGGGTTTTCCAGTTCCCGAAGGTGAAATTGTCAAAAGCGATCGCGAAGCGTTAGCAGTCGCCAGAGAAATTGGTTATCCGATCGCAATTAAACCCGTTGTTGGTCACAAAGGTATTGGCGTAACAGCAGATATAAGTTCTCCCAGAGAATTAGAATTAGCTTATAGTCGTGCAGTTGCAGCAATTCCAGAGAACCAACCAATTAGAATAATTGTTGAAAAAAGTATCAAAGGTAGTGACTTCCGTTTACTCTGCGTGAATGGGCAATTTGTTGCTGCTACCGAACGTCGCCCTGCCTCAGTTATCGGCGATGGTTACTCGACTATTAATGAACTTATCCGTGAGGAAAATCGCCAACCCGCACGTCGCGACACTCCCACCTCAGCAATGAGTAAAATTCAATGTGATGAAGCAATGAAACTTTACTTGGAAGAGCAAGGTTTATCATTGGATAGCGTTATTGAAAAAGACGAAAAAATTTATCTTCGCAAAGTCGCGAATCTTTCCGCCGGAGGTGTCAGCATTGACGCAACTAGTACCATACACCCCGATAATATTATTTTGGCACAGGATATTGATCAATATTTTCGCTTGACTTGCTTAGGGATTGATGTCATCACAGAAAGTCTGGAGAAGTCTTGGAAAGAAGGTAATTTTGCCATTTTAGAAATCAATGCCGCACCCGGAATTTTAATGCATTTGAATCCTGCTATGGGCGACAGCGTTGATGTACCTTCACATATTTTAAATACTTTTTTTGAGTCCGGGGATGCTGCGAGAATTCCGATAATTACATTTAATCAAATATCCGTCCAGGAATTGCAAGAAACTATAGATCATATTCTTTCGCAAAACCCTGATTGGACTATTGGAGCAGTATGTCGCAAGGGAGTTTTTATCAATCGGTCAGAAAAAGTTTTGAGTCCAGATTACAACAATAATGTCCAAAATTTATTGAGAAATCCCAATCTTGATTTATTAATTACCGAGTATAACGAAGATATTTTGGAAAAAGATGGCATGTTTTACTACGGTAGTAACATGGTAGTTTTAGATAATCCCACTGATACTGAAATGATGTTAGCGCGGGATATTTTGGAAAATGCAACATTAATTGTGAGAAAATCACACAACATTACAATCCACCGTCAAGGTTTGCTTGAAGAGTATTCCTTAGGAGAAAATGAACCATTTACAAGGGTTTATTTAAAGAAAATCAATACGATTATGTAATTTTGTTCACGTTAATTACTAAATAAACATCCCCGATTTCCGAGAAAGAGTTGGGGATGGCTAAAATAATGTAGTTCAATGTTATGAATTATATGCAATCCCATGAATTTGCATGTAACTCAATAACCAATTAGCAGCAGTTGCTCTCCGGGTTTGTCGAGGTCCAAATTCGCCAATTTTGTAGCCTTTAAAACCTAGTTTTTGCTTGAGTGATTGTTTATTTTCTTCAGGAATCGAACGAGTTAATTTCATGGCTGCGGGACGACTATCAAAAAAATCTGGTGGTTCTGGATATTCATCGCGCCATTCGCTGATAACTGCCGATGTATCCCACTGTTTTTGGGTTTCATTGTAGCGATATCCAAGATAATGCCATACCAACTGGTTAACTGTCGCATCATCAATTGTTTCATTTAAAATTGCCCAAAGCGTATCAGTATTCAAAGGCGGTAAATCTGTCATAAACTACTTTACTTAACAATCAACTCAACAATAAAATGAAATTCACAACACCATTCCATTAGTGACAATAATTGATGAATATTGGATGAGCTTCCAAACATAAGCATAATTTTATTTTTCTACATCACAGCTATTTACCACATAATTCAAAGCTGATTAAGACTGATGCGGGGGACGCAGAGAACTGTTAATCGTGAGTGATTTGACAGGAATGATATGACTTTGAAACTGGGAGACGCGGCGACATGGTGATTATTTTTTATACTAATTCCCAAGTCATCTTGCAATTATGCAACGCCAAATAATCAAAGAGACGCTGTTTATTGCGTCTCTAGTAAAAAATATCAGAAAAGTTGAATTGAAATTTGGAATTGTACTGATTTTACCGAGCAATCCAAGATATTAAAATTCAAACTTACAATTTCGTACGGTCTGTCAAAATTTCATACCCACTTTCTGTCACCAATACAGTATGCTCAAACTGTGCAGAAAGGGAATTATCAACTGTTACCGCAGTCCATCGGTCTGATAGAGTACGTGTAAATTTAGACCCCGCATTTAAAATTGGCTCGATCGCCAGTGTCATGCCCGATCGCAATTTGACATTGGGCATTTCGCGAGTACGGAAGTTAAATACGGATGGTTCTTCGTGTAAATTACGACCAACTCCATGTCCGGTGAAGTCTTCGACAATACTGAAGCCGTTACCTTTGACATGGTCTTCAATTGCCCCCGCAATATCAAGCAGATAAGCGCCTGCTTTCACTTGTTCAATACCTTTGAACAAAGCTTCCTCGGCAACGCGGATTAACTTTGCGGCATCGGCTGTGACTTCACCAACTGCGATCGTAATGCAGGAATCTCCGTGAAAACCCTGAAAAAAAGCTCCAGTATCAACTTTCAATACATCTCCAGCCCGAATAACTTTCTTAGGACTGGGAATACCATGTACAACTTCGTTGTTAATACTCGAACAAATGGAGCCAGTAAAGCCGTGATATCCCTTGAAACTAGGTGTAGCACCCATTTCCCGAATACGTTTTTCGGCATAAGCATCCAAGTCTGCTGTTGTCATCCCTGGCTGTACCAGTTCAGAAATTTCTTTGAGGACGGTTGCCACAATTTTGGCAGATTGTCGCATGATATCAATTTCGCGGGGCGACTTAATTTCTATACCTCGTCGCTGTCTTTTGGAACTGGGTTGAGCTGGTTGAGAAAGCAGGTTGCTTAAGATGTTCATGGGATATTAATAATTATTGACTTTTTGTCGCAGAGAGGATGTTTGCTGGCTTTTAGTTAATTGAAAGTTAATTGAAGAACAATATCATCTATATTAAAGTTAACTTATTTTGCGGCTGCTGCCTGACAATTCTGGTAAAGTCTGTTTAAGCAAATAGTACAAGAATGCCAAAATTTTTGAGAAGAAAGGCTTTTAGCAAGAATTTTAGACTGCTTGATTCTCAGTCACATCCTCCTACAAAATGAAATTCTATCTCCAGAGAAATCTAGTTTGACTATTCCATTATTTCACTGCAATTTCACCTGTCATTCCAGCTTCGGCATGTCCAGGTATAGTACAGCGTAAGCTATATTTTCCTGGTTTAAGTGATAAAAATACCCATTCCGCCTCTGCGCCAGGTTTTAGTTCGAGTTCGTGAATTGCACCTTTGATTTCAACTTTACCTGCCTCAACTTTCTGCGTCCACATCCCATCAGCGAAGTCTTTTGCAGTAAAGTAGTGCTTTTGCGGACTGGGATTCAGAAGATGTAAATTGTAGCGTTTTCCCGACACAAAATCCAGGTGATTTGGCTCAAATTTAAGTTCGTTGGCTGAATTCCCTAAATTCACCTTCACTTCAATTGCTGTTTGTTTGAGCAAGCTTGTGGGTACAGTCGCGTATGCGGCGGGGACATAACTCCAAATACATGCTAGTGAAGCAAATATCAAGCAGATATACAGTAATAGGCGATTCAATAACTTCCTATTTAAGAGTTTCACATGGAAAATATTAGCAACAGATAGCAACACGATAGTTCCCCCTTTACCCTCAAATTCGGACTGAGCCATTCCCAATCAGCCCTGACTACTTTAAAGTACCTTGCCCAGCAACAACAGCAGGACCAGCTGTAACTACTACAATTTTATCTGGATTCAGTAATTCACGAGCTACTTGATTTACTTGGGAGAGTGTAATCGCATCAATTTTTTTAGTGAAGCTACTTAATTCGCGGGAATCAAAACCATATACCTCGTTCATGAGAATTTTGTGGGTGAGTTCTTCAGGATTTGCCAGGGAAACAATATAGTTACTAATTAATGTGCGTTTAGCAGCTTCAACTTCTTCTTGAGTGACACCTTTGTGATTCATCTCTTCCAGTAAGCTACGAGTGCTGGCGATCGCTTTATTGGCATCTCCGGGGCTAGTTTGCATTTCAATCAAAAATGTGCCGTAATTCCTACCAGCGAGGAAATTACTGTAAATTCCATAGGTTAAGCCCTGGCGATCGCGTACTTCTGCCCCTAAGCGACTCGATAGGGTGTCGCCACCCAAAATTTGATTCAATACCAAAGCTGAGTAGTAACGGGAGTCGGAACGATTTATTGCCTTACTTCCCATGTAAATAATTGCTTGTACTTTTCCTGGTAACACCGAATTCACCCGCACCAGGCTATCGGGATTGGTTACTGAAGGATAACTTATACAAGGAGCTTTGCCTTCTTGTTTCCAGTCGCCAAATTCTGCTTGAATGAGCGATCGTACCTTTGCTCGGTCAAAATCCCCCACTATTGCTATTATCATCCGATCCGGACGGTAGTGTTGGGCTTTAAAATCAATTACATCTTGACGGGAAATTCGGCGCAAACTTTCCTTAGTGGGAAACTTATGCAACGGGTGTGTTTTCGGATAAATAGACTGTATGAATGCTCTTCTGGCAACTTCCGCAGGGTCATCTAATTCCTGAATAAGTGCAGTTAATGCCTGTTTGCGACTTAATTCTAGTTCTTTTTTAGGAAAGACTGGATTTTTAATTGCATCAGCTAAAGTATGCAGTAATACAGGTAAATCGGCTGCTAAACTATCACCTTCGATTTTTACCCCTTCCCGCACAGCATTAAACTCTAAATTGGCACCCCTTTCTTCCAAGGCTTTGGCAAGGGATAGTACATCTTTTGTTTTAGTACCGCTTAATAAATTGTCAGCGACTAATTCCGCCAACCCAGCTTTAGCATCACTATCAAATTCTGAACCCGCTTGGAGATAAGCACTTAATGTCACCGTTGGCGTACTTTTATCATCTAAAAGTAAAATTCGCAGCCCGTTCGCCAAAGTCATAGATTCTGGCAAAATCTGAGGTGGAGAAGCTTGTTGGGAAACTGCTTCAATCTGGGGTAAATACTTAAATGCGTCAGTAGTATCTGAAGCTGCACCAGAAATAAAACTTTCGTGGGTTTGATTTAACTTGTTTTTGCCACTACCTTTTGATGTAATTGGTGCTTGAGTTGGCTGGAAATAACCCACTACACGTGATTCCAATTTCAGGTACTGTTTGGCAACACGCTGCACATCTTCAGAAGTCACTTGACGGAGATTTTCTAAGTAATGATTGATATAATTATGGTCGCCCGTAACTATCTCATCGTTAGCCAGTTGCATTGCTTGGCTGGTAATGTCGCGATTACCTAAAATTACTGAAGCTTCAAATTGTGCTTTTGCCCGTTTGATCTCGTCAGTAGTAACACCCTTCTGAGCCAGTTTGGCAATTTCTTGAGCAATAATCTCATCTATTTTTTTTAAGTCTTGTTTCGGGGCTGCCGTTACGGATAATTCATACCAGCCAAAATCGATTAAACTAGCAACCGAACCACTAACATCATTGGCAATACCAGAATCCACTAAGGCTTGATATAGACGCGAATTACGCCCTTCTGACAAAATATAATCCATGACATCCAATGCCGGGGAATCTGGATGCTTAATATCCGGTAAGGGATAAACAGTTTGCAAAATCGCTGCGGCTCCAGGTTCTTGAAGAATTATTGGGCTTTTGCGGTTTGGGGAAATCTGTGCCAAACTTTGGAGGGATTGCTGCGTAATTGAGAATTGTTGACTATTAGTCTTTTTTTGCTCCTGTTTAGCTAACTTGCCAAATTTCTCTTTTACCTCTTGAATGACTGCATCAGTTTGAAAATCTCCAACTATTGTTAAAACAGCATTATTGGGATTGTAAAAATTATTATAGTATTTACGTACTTGCTCAACTGTAAACTTTTCAACATCATCTTTGGTACCACCGACAGGTAATCCATAGGGATGATACGGAAAAATTGCTCGCATTACCGCACGGTTGAGGCGGTACTCAGGATCATTCTCGTAACCCTGTAATTCTGAAATCACAACTCGCTTTTCACTAACCAACTGTTCTGCATCGATTAGCGAGTTTTGCATTCTGTCTGCTTCTAATTCGATCAAAGCGTTCAATTTCTCACGCTCGACGGTTCCATAGTAAGCTGTTTGATCGTAACTGGTGAAAGCATTGGAGTCGCTACCCAAAGCACTAAACAAGCGCCCAAACTGAATCGGACGGCTAGTAGTACCTTTGAACATCATATGTTCGAGTTGATGAGCAATGCCATTTACGCCTGCCTCTTCGTTGCGTGAACCAATTTTATACCATACCTGTACTGTCACTACTGGTGCTGTATGAACTTCTTTGGTGATTACTGTCAGACCATTTTCCAGCACTATTTTGCGGACAGTGTCATTCATTGGTTGAGCGAGCGTTTTATTTGTAACTGATTCCTTACGCAAAATTACTTTATTAGATATATTTGTGAGTTGGCTATAAGCGGAATAATCATTGACTAGCAATATAATAGCCAGCCAAAGACTGAGAAAAAATAATGGAAATCTATATCGATATAGTCTAGCAAACACAGACATGCTTTTTAGTATCTCATCTGTAAATTTATTTACATGATTTTTTGCTGAATATAGTGTAATCCCTCTCAGTAATCTGTTGCCTCGGCAACACTACAGATAAGATTATTCTACAGAGGAATTAAACAAAGAATCTGGCTGGAGAAAATTAATTGGGGAATTAGCAGGTAAGTCAGGAAAATCAAGCCTAAGATTGGTATTACCTCGCAAAAGCCTCTAAATTGGCTACAGCAATAATTATGGGTGAACACTTGCATATATTTTTGATGTATTTATTTTCGCTCATACACTTATTAGCTGTAGAACAGGTTCGAGAGTATTTATGAGAGCTTTTGTAAAGTAAATATTAAGCATAGTCGTGCAGGGAGAAACCTGGTTTCTCACCAAAAATTTAAGATGATGCTCGATACTTAAGTCCAAGAAACCTGATTTCTTTGGTCTTAAGATTTACTTTATACATAGCCTATGGAGCAAAGTCAAAAATAAGATTTACAATTGACTAACTAGCGACACACAATCGGGCTGTGCGAACTGAACTTATGCAATAACCCAGGATGGAGCTTGGCAAAGAAGGAATTACTTTGCTGATAAGTAATTCTGGGAATAGTGATAGATGAAAGCAAATTTTATGAGTTTGATAATTTCCCGCTAACACGGATAAACTCTAAAGGCAAACCATCTGCATCGGCAATAAAAGTCACCTCATAGATAGTATTACCGATTTGTTGCTGTGTTGGTTCTAAAAGAATCTTCAGTGGTAGTAAGCCATTCTGATTATTTTGAGAAACTACTGCAAAACTTTCCTGTAAAGAAGACAACCAGCTAGGTAAATCGGAAACGAGTTCAGTTAAATCGAATGACAAATGATAATACCCTACATAGTGTTCATCTGCAAACCCATCGGGTGCAGGTTTTGGTTCGGGTATGTGGATGAGTTCAATTCTGCCGTTTAATCCCTCCATCCAACAAGCCAGGGTATAGCCAGTTGTGAAGCGTTCGATGACTGTAAAACCCAATTGCTCGTAAAATGCGATCGCACGATGAATGTTGGCTGTTCGGATCGAAGCGTGGTGCATAAAATTGGAGAGTTGAGAATCGTTGAGAGGTGATGTGGGAATATTAGGAACTAGGGGACAGTGTACGGGGGATGAGATATGAATTACCTCTCCCCCTTGGAGACTTTGACGCTCTTCCCTCCCCCACTCTGCCTGATTTCACCACATTTCCTACTCAAAAAGCCGAAAATAGGGATACCTTACAGGTACTCCAGGTTCTTTATCTAAATCAAAATTAATCACTTCCCAGCAACCATCCTCAGCCGCTTCAGGGCTAAACTCCACTGGTAAGCCGTACAGTCGCGCGGATGTCCCCTCCGATTGTCCGGAGCGCCAAGGGGTACTCCGTTCCAAATATCCACTCATTAACTCCTGGTAGCGTCGAGCAATAATAACTCGCGTTGCGCGATAACCTTGAGTATAAAGTTTATCAAGAGCTTCGTGAATTTCAAACCTAATACCATCGGGATGTGTATGCTGGCGATACCACTCACTATCCCATCTGCGCCAATGTCGTCCCGATTGAAGATGAATTAACTCTCCTGATTTGGGATTGGCTTCAAATGCTCCATGTCTAGGGCATAAATATGTATCAGTTAGTGTCAGCGCCGGGATAGTTTGGCGGCAGTGGGGACACTGAATTTCGGGACCAAAGATTGGGTACTGCAAGGCTGAATTCATCATGAAGTGCATTTAAACATATCTTTTAATAAAACATCAGTAAAATAGTTACATTTTACACTTTTTATTTTAAACTTTTGATAAATTGCATTAGCTTAACTACTGATTAAGGTATTCACCAAAACATTTTATTATTTTTTAAGTTATCCAATTTAGCTGATGTGCAAGATGTACAAAAGTTGATATTGGCTGCGAACTGATAGATTTGTGTAAAGTGGTGCTTCCAGATTGTTTATTTTTAGTTGGGAATTTTTAGTTTAAAGTTTCCTAACAAAAAAGTAAATTTATTGCTCATAAATATTTATCATGATCAGAAAAATTATGTTAGCAAAACAGTAGTTTGTAGTAACTCTGATTTAGCAGTTGACATATCGAGTTTACATTTCATCATTTTCGCTTGGCTGCTGTCGTCATGATATCCTGGTTTTGCAACTAGGCTACACAGTTGGTTTATTTGGTTTATTCAATAATTTTTGGGTTCTACACTCATATTCTATCGTGTCTACATCTTCCTATTGGTCGCCTTGCGACATTTCTCAAGCTGCTTTTGTGGCAGATAGCGCCGATTTAATTGGTTCTGTAAAGATTTCCCCAGGTGTCAGTATTTGGTATGGTGCAGTTGTACGTGGGGATGTGGAAAGAATTGAAATTGGTGAATGTACCAATATCCAAGATGGTGCAATTTTACATGGCGACCCTGGTAAGCCGACAATCTTAGAAGATTACGTTACTATTGGGCATCGTGCGGTTATTCATTCAGCACATATCGAACGCGGTTGTTTGATTGGTATTGGTGCAATTGTTTTAGATGGGGTAAGAGTCGGGAGCGGTAGTATTATTGGCGCTGGAGCCGTTGTGACTAAAGATGTACCACCCCTATCACTAGTTATTGGCATTCCCGCTAAAGTAGTGCGCCAAGTTTCCTGGGAAGAAGCCACAGAATTAATTGAACATGCCAAACGTTACCAAAAATTAGGTTTAGTTCATGCTGGCAAAGGCTCAGATTTGGGATTTGCTGAGTAATTGAGGGTGGAGTGGGAAGTTTTTGATTCTTCATACCTCCTTTCCCAGGGCTTTATTTTCCAAATTGTAAACATTCTTTACAAAAAAGCTTGGAAAAAATCACCACTTTAGCTAAAAATAAAATGAGAAGAATTGACAAAACTTAAATCTTTACTTAACAGAGGGGTTCTTGATATGGATATTGATTTTCGCGTGGCGATTGTGCTAGCTCCAATTGCAGTAGCTGCTGGTTGGGCTGTATTCAACATTGGTGCGGCGGCATTACGTCAAGCTCAAGGTTTTTTAAACAGAGACGCTTAAACCCAAATTTAGAACGCTAAGTTATTAATTAAAATTTAACCGACTGTTTCCCTTACAAGTAAACAGTCGGTTTTATTCTGTGATTGTTTTTACAGGAAAATGCCCAATTCCCACTCCTCCTTGCCAACTTATGAATATCGAGTCAATCCTCCAGCCCTTTCAACGCTTCGGTGTACATTTAGGCTGCGATCGCATTTACAAACTGTTACAAAATCTCGGTAATCCCCACCTTCAGGTGCCGATAATTCACGTGGCTGGTACAAATGGTAAGGGTTCAGTATGTGCTTATCTTTCGTCTGTGCTTACAGAAGCGGGCTATCGTACTGGACGTTATACTTCACCTCATTTAGTCGATTGGACGGAACGTATCAGCCTGAATGAGAAGCCAATTACGGAGGAAGTATTCTGTCAATTATTATTGCAAGTGCAACAGGCAATTGAACCCAATGAAGAATCACCGACACAATTTGAAGTAATTACCGCCGCCGCTTGGCTATATTTTGCTCAACAAGAGGTTGATATTGCCGTCATAGAAGTGGGCTTGGGAGGACGTTTAGATGCCACTAACGTTTGCCCACAGCCTTTAGTATCAGTAGTTACATCAATTAGTCGTGAACATTGGCAACAGCTTGGTTCTACCGTCACTAAGATTGCTGGAGAGAAAGCTGGAATTATCAAAGCGGGATGTCCTGTGATGATGGGACAATTACCACCGGATGCGGAACAAGTCGTATTCGCCAGGGCTACAGAACTGGATTGTCAAATTTTTCAACCACAAGCAGCCGCAAAAATTACTAATTTAGTTGATAATTTAGTGCCAATGGCAGAATATAAATCAATTTTTAGCCCAGAAAAAACAATTACATATCCCTTGGCGTTAGCAGGACAAATTCAGTTAGCAAATTCAGCTTTAGCCCTAGCAACTTTAGAAGTTTTACAGCATCAAGGCTGGAGTCAGATAACAGAAACAGCCATGATTCAAGGTATGGGTAAAACTAAATGGTGGGGGAGAATGCAATGGGTTAATTGGAAAAATAAAGATATTCATCAAGATATTCATCAAGAAAAAACCTATAAATTATTACTTGATGGTGCCCATAATCCGGCGGCGGCAAAAGTTCTGAGAGAATATGTAGATTCGCTCAACATTAAATCAGTTAGTTGGGTAATAGGAATGCTATCAACAAAGGAGCATGACAAGGTATTTGCAGAATTGCTGAGAGATGGCGATCGCTTATATATATTACCTGTTCCAGACCACAGTACAGCTACACCTGAAGAATTGGCAATTTTGGCGCAAAAAATCTGTCCAAATTTAAGTTTTTGTCAAATATATTCTAATTTAAGTTCAGCAATTGATGCAGCTTTTTCTGTGCCAGATTTGGATTATTTTATCTCGGAAAATGCAAATGTAAGTCAGCCGAAGAATTTAGTAGTTTTGTGTGGCTCACTATATTTAATTGGTTATTTTTTAAGGAGTTTTAATTACAGTTAATAAATTGGTTACGAACAATGATAAATTCCATAATCTCCAATCGAAACCAAATTTATCCTCGACTACAACTAGATATTAGTTTCCAGGACTTAATCACTAGTATTATGTCTTTTTGTCGGAGTTTGGATATCAATGAGAGTCTGACTAGAATTACCTCTTTTTTCCCAAGAGATAAAGGAATTGTAGTTACATTTTCTGTGAGAACTGCATTTGATTTACTATTACAATCATTAAAATTTCCTTCTGACTCGGAAGTCTTAATGAGTGCAATCAATATTCAAAATATGGTGGAAATTATCAAACTCAATGGGTTAATTCCGGTTCCTGTTGATATTTCCCTGAAAGGTTGTGAACCATCATTAGAATTATTAGAGAAACTGGTTTCTAAAAAAACAAAAATTCTTCTGATTGCCCACTTATTTGGTACTATTATTGATTTGCAACCCTATGTAGAATTTTGCCAAAAATATAATTTGATTCTGATTGAGGATTGCGCTCAAGCATTTGCTGGAAGGAAATACTATGGACATCCGCAAGCAGATGTCAGTTTTTTTAGTTTTGGTGCCATAAAATCATCTACTGCTTTGGGTGGAGGAGTGGCAGTATTCAAAGATAGAAAGCAAGCTGAGAAAATAGAATATTTGCAGCAGCACTATCCACAAAAGAGTGAGTTATGGTTTTTTGTGCGAGTTGGGAAATTTATATTACTAAAAATACTCTCAATTCCTAGGATTTATTACCTGTTACTTCAGATATTACAGATATTCAAAAAAGATTTAGATTCAACAATTAATGCAACGACACGAGGTTTTTCTCAAGGGAATTTACTGACTAAATTACGTTATCAACCTCCCCGTCATTTAATCTGGTTTCTTGCATATAGATTGAGTAAATGTGAAAATTTTTCGGCTCGCATTAAAACTGCTGAAAATTTTCTTGCCATCATCAAAACAAATATTAAAAATATGAAAATTCCCGGAATTGACGCAAATTACCATTCTTATTGGTTATTTCCCATTCTTGTCGCCAAGCCAGAATCTCTGATGGTAAAATTGCGATCGCACAATTTTGATGTCACTAGAGGAACTACTAGTTTGACAGTTCCAGAAGCTGCTGCAAATCATTCTAGCCATTTACAAATTGAAAATGCTCAGTATTTGATGAAACATGTTCTCTTTTTACCAGTATCTCATCAAGTTCCTAGCACGGAGTTAGAGCGATTGGCTAATGTATTAGCTAGGGAATTAAATACAGATGATACCAATTTCTAATTCGCAATCAACAACTACCATCATCAAATTACCACTTCAAAAATGCCGCATCAATTCCTGATTCACGGCGAATTTTACTATCTTTTTCAAACCAGGCTATAATTTGTTGGGCAGTTAAGTCTTCAACTTTAACATCGTACTCTTTCGCTATATGAGTTAATACTCGTAAAGAGGAAATAGTTATCCTTGTGAGAAATTTCTCAGGAGATGAAAGCAACGCCGCATCAACTTTTGCTGATTCTTCTGCTGTTAAAAATTGTGTTCCTGGTTGTTGCGGTGGCAAGTCCATAATCAATCAAGATAAATACTTAGTAAATGAAAATTTGCAGATGATTGGCAAACCAATCAAGACTATCAAGTATAGCCAATCCGTAACAGCTATGACTAATTAATCTGTCACCATAACCTAAACTGAAATTTAGTCAAGAAACTTAATAATTAATTTTCCTGTTTTCGTAACATTGCAACCAAACCCTAGCGGGAACGCACTAAATAGCCACAACGGTGTTCACCATTAATCATCCAATGGGTACGTTCTACCGTGCAATCGGGCAAAACAGCAGCAAACATTTCCAATTCGTGTCCGCAAACACTAGGGAAAGACTCTGCCACATTAGATATTGCACAATTATGCTCGGCGATGATAAACCGACGCTCGCGTAAATCCCCCTCACCCACTTCGACTGGGTGACATTCCGTCATATATCCTTCAGCTTTTCGCAATTCTACAAGTACAGCTAAACGTTGGACAAGGGAACCATCGCCAACCCGATCGCGATATTCTAGAGCTTTACGCTCCCATTGCTTTTGCAATATTGTTCCTACCTGTTCCCGTCCCACTGTTTCCGTTAAGGTGTCCAACAGCGATACCGCAAAATTCCCATAGCCTTGCCTTGGTTGCAAGCGATCGCGTCCCAATTGGCTTAACTTATATATAAGCTGGGGACGACCCATCCCATTCTGTACTGATGACGAATTGACAATCAGTTCCTCCGCCTCCAAATCCTTGAGATGGCGACGAATCGCTTGGGGACTAATTTCTAGCGTCTCGGCTAACTCTAGAGCCGATGCTTGTCCATGTTTCCAAAGATATTCTAAAATATCTTCCTTCGTTGAGGTCTGCTGCGTCGTTTGCATCTTCGCCCCAAATAATTTTCAAAAATAACTGCGGAAAAATTGACTTTGACAACAATATTGTTGTTAATCTAGCGTAAAATAAAGATAACTTAAACAACACATCTGTTGTTTTATTGCCTAAAACTATTCTAACAGCCGTTTGCACGGTTTGAAATTACTGTAACAATTGGCGAGAAGCGCCTCAAAAGCCTGTCTCCCATTCTTAAAGAGAATCCTAAAGAGAGAACGCGAGAAACCACTGATGAGTTCTACAGTTAAAACCCTAGTCAATCAACCTTACAAGTACGGCTTTGTCACCGACATCGAGGCTGATACTATACCTCGTGGGTTAAGCGAAGATATTGTTCGTCTCATCTCCGCTAAAAAGAACGAGCCGCAATTTATGCTGGAGTTTCGCCTGCGGGCATATCGCCAGTGGCTCAAAATGACCGAGCCAGATTGGTCTGGTTTAAATTATCCGGCGATCGACTATCAAAATATTATCTATTACTCTGCCCCTAAGCAAAGTAAGAAAAAATTAAACAGCTTGGACGAAGTCGATCCGACTTTACTGGAAACCTTTGAGAAGCTGGGTATTCCGCTCACGGAACAGAAGCGACTCGCCAATGTTGCAGTTGATGCTATTTTCGATAGCGTTTCCGTCGCCACCACATTTAAGGAAAAGCTAGCCAAAGATGGTGTGATTTTCTGCTCGATTTCTGAAGCCCTTCAAGAACATCCGCAATTGATTGAGAAGTATTTGGGTAGTGTTGTTCCCATTGCTGATAACTACTTTGCGGCTTTAAATGCGGCTGTATTTAGTGATGGTTCATTTGTGTATATTCCCAAGGGTGTGAAGTGCCCGATGGAACTATCTACCTATTTCCGGATTAATAACGGTGACACTGGACAATTTGAGCGGACTTTAATTATTGCTGAAGAAGGTAGTTATGTTTCCTACCTGGAAGGTTGTACAGCACCAATGTATGACAGTAACCAGTTACATGCTGCGGTTGTGGAACTCGTTGCCTTAGATAATGCTGAAATTAAATACTCTACGGTACAAAATTGGTACGCGGGAGATGTCAACGGCAAGGGTGGTATTTACAATTTTGTGACTAAACGTGGTTTGTGTCAGGGTGTCAACTCGAAAATTTCCTGGACGCAGGTAGAAACTGGTTCGGCAATTACTTGGAAGTATCCTAGCTGTGTTTTAGTTGGTGACAATTCCGTAGGCGAATTTTACTCGGTGGCGCTAACTAATAATATGCAGCAAGCGGACACCGGCACAAAAATGATTCACGTTGGCAAGAATACCCGCAGCACGATTATTTCTAAGGGTATTTCCGCAGGTAATTCGAGTAATAGCTACCGTGGTTTAGTGAAGGTGAATCCGACGGCGAAGGGTGCTAGAAACTATTCACAGTGCGACTCAATGCTAATTGGGGATAATGCCCACGCGAATACATTTCCTTATATTCAAGTACAAAATAATACCGCTAAAGTGGAACACGAAGCTTCGACATCGAAAATAGGGGAAGATCAATTATTTTTCTTTAGCCAACGGGGTATTTCCGCCGAAGATGCCGTATCCATGATGATTAGCGGTTTCTGTAAGGATGTATTCAACCAGTTACCGATGGAGTTTGCTGTTGAGGCTGATAAGTTATTGAGTTTGAAACTTGAAGGTAGCGTTGGCTAGAAAGTTGCCCCAAGTCGCCAAGTTGCACAGCTTTTCTGAGTATCTGAGTGTCTTAGCCTCAGACACAGCATCTTGGGCAACGAACTGCAAAGTGAAGAAAGTCAAGAAAGAAGCAAGAAAAAATCAAGATGATTATTGAAAATAGCGAAGTATTGCTGTCGGTGCGTGATTTGACAGCAAGTGTTGAGGGAACACCAATTTTAAAAGGTTTGAATCTTGAAGTCAAAGCCGGCGAGATTCATGCGATTATGGGACCAAATGGTTCGGGGAAAAGCACTTTCTCCAAGGTTTTGGCTGGACATCCGGCTTATGAAGTCACTGGTGGTGAGGTAATTTTCCAAGGACAGAATTTATTGGAGATGGCAGCAGAGGATAGAGCCAGAAGTGGTGTATTTTTGGCTTTTCAGTATCCTTTGGAAATTCCTGGGGTAAGTAATTTAGACTTTTTGCGGGTTGCTTATAACTCGAAACGGAAAGCGCAAGGTTTGGAGGAATTGGAACCTTTTGATTTTGAGGATTTGGTTTACGAAAAGCTGGATGTGGTGAAAATGGACTCGGCTTTTTTAAACCGTAGTGTGAATGAAGGTTTTTCGGGTGGCGAGAAAAAGCGGAATGAAATTCTGCAAATGGCTTTACTAGAACCGAAAGTGGCAATTTTGGATGAGACGGATTCGGGTTTGGATATTGACGCACTGAAAATTGTGGCGGGTGGTGTCAATCAGTTGGCGAATCCCCAAAATGCCACAATTATGATTACCCACTATCAGCGCTTGCTGAATTATATTGTCCCTGACTATGTTCACGTTATGGCACGTGGACGCATCCTCATTTCTGGCGGCAAGGAATTAGCGCTAGAGTTGGAAGAGCGTGGTTATGACTGGATTTTGGAACAATTTGCTGAAACTGTGGGAGTTTAGTTGTGATGGTACAAGTTTCCCCCAGCCCAATTCCCAATTCTAATGTCGCGAGTCTCATGTCTACTCTCTTGGATAGGGATAGCTATTTAACGGGGTTGTTGAATACTGTAGAGACGCAAAATGTCACGTTGCCACCTAGTTGGTTGCAGGATGTGAAAAAAACCGCAGCCAATTGGGTGCGTCATTCGACTTTACCTAACAACCACGATGAAGAATGGCGTTTTACAGATTTATCGGCATTAAAAAAGATCAATTTCACTATTGCAACTGCGAATGTAGAGACATTAGAGGTAGCTTCACTACCGGAAACAGCAAATAGCCGTTTGGTATTTGTGAACGGCATTTACGAACCGAAATTATCATCAGTATCAAGTTTACCAACAGGGATTTTAGTTACTAATTTATCTAATTTGCCTGCGGAATATACAGAGAAAACTAAAGAGTATCTCGCGCAAGCAGAGGGTGCATTAGAAGTATTTACAGCCTTAAACACCGCGATCGCAGCAGATGCGGCAGTAATTTGGGTTTCTAAGAATGTTATTGTTGACACAGTTATCCATTTAGTATTTATCAGTGCTGGTGAAAATCCGGTAATTTCCCAGCCTCGCTGTTTACTTGTGGCGGAAACTGGCTCACAAGTCAGTTTTGTGGAGGAATTTGTCGCTGGTAGCACAGGTACTTATTTCGCTAATGCTGTCACGGAAATCTGGATTGCAGAAAATGCCAGCGTCAACCATACTCGACTGCAAAACGACTCCACAGAAGCATTCCACATCGGCAAAACAGCCGTTACCCAAGCACGCTATAGTCGCTATACTTGTAATGCGATCGCACTTGGTGCCAAGTTATCCCGCCACAACTTAGAAATTCTTCAAACTGGCGAACAAACAGAAACAACCCTCAACGGGTTAGCGATGATTAAAGGCGAACAAACTGCGGATATGCATAGTGCGATCGCGTTAAATTATCCTTATGGTGTTAGTAACCAGTTACAAAAAAATATTGTTGGCGATAAGGCACATGCCATCTTTAACGGTAAGGTATTCGTACCTAAACCAGCCCAAGAAACCAATGCTGCCCAATTAAATCGGAATTTACTCCTTTCTTCTAAAGCGCGGGTTGACACGAAACCCCAACTGGAAATTACCGCAGACAATGTTAAATGCGCCCATGGTGCTACCGTCAGCCAATTAGAAGATGATGAAATTTTCTACCTGCAAAGTCGCGGTATCAACCAAGAAGATTCCCGCAATTTGTTAATTTATGCCTTCGCCACCGAAATAATTAACAATATTCCCGTTAATTCTCTACGGGAAAATTTGCTGAAGATTGTCAAACAGTTTTAATTGCTATTGGTTAGTAGTTAGTGGTTAATAGTTAATCGGGAATCGGGGAATCAAAAATTCCTCATGCTTAACTCCTAACTCCTAACTTCTAACTCCTAACTCCTAACTTTGAAATTATGCATATCACCCACCAACAAAGCATTGCTCAAAAAGTTCGCAAGGACTTCCCTATTCTCAACCAGGAAGTGAATGGGAAACCGCTAATTTACCTCGATAGCGCCGCCACATCGCACAAACCCCGATTTGTCCTCGATACTTGGCGTGACTATTACGAAAACTATAACTCCAACGTTCATCGTGGCGCACACACCCTCAGCAGTAAAGCTACCGATGCTTACGAAGGTGCGAGGGATAAAATTGCCGCATTTATTAATGCTAATTCCCGCAATGAAATCATCTATACCCGCAACGCTACGGAAGCGATTAATTTAGTTGCCTATAGCTGGGCAATGAATAATTTACAGCCAGGAGATGAAGTTATTCTCTCGGTGATGGAACACCATAGTAATTTAGTACCCTGGCAATTCGTTGCGGCAAAAACAGGTGCGGTACTCAAACATGTGGAATTAACTCCCGAAGAGGGCTTTGATTTTGCACACTTTCAAAAGTTACTTTCCAATCAAACAAAATTAGTATCTGTAGTTCATATTTCTAATACCTTAGGTTGCATCAATCCAGTCGAAGAAATTTGTCAACTTGCCCATAAATACGGGGCAAAAGTATTGATAGACGCTTGCCAAAGTGTACCTCATATGCCTATCGATGTCCAAGCTATAGATTGCGATTGGCTTGTAGCTTCGGGACATAAAATGTGCGCTCCCACTGGGATTGGTTTTTTATATGGGAAAGAAGAAATTTTGCAGGCAATGCCACCATTTTTAGGTGGTGGTGAAATGATTTCTGAGGTATACTTAGACCATTCCACCTATGCCGAATTACCCCACAAATTTGAAGCCGGAACACCAGCAATTGGAGAAGCGATCGCTTTAGGGGCAGCAGTAGATTATTTAACTAAACTGGGGATGGATCAAATTCATGCCTACGAAGCCGAATTAACAGCTTACTTATTCCAAGAATTAGAAGCAATTCCCAACATTACCATATATGGGACTAAGCCCAATGCTAATGGCTTTGGACGTGCGGCATTAGCTTCTTTTAATGCAGGTGAAATTCATCCTAATGATTTATCAGCATTATTAGATCAAGAAGGTGTAGCAATTCGTTCTGGACATCATTGTACACAACCATTACACCGCTACTTAAATTTACCTGGCACAGCCAGGGCGAGTTTATCTTTCTACAATACTACTGAAGAAATAGACGGATTTATCAAAGCATTAAAAGATACAATTGATTTCTTTGCTAGTATTTTGGACTAGATCAAAAATTGCAGTCAAAAATTTAAATTCAGAT
>NZ_JAYGHN010000042.1:0-38156 GCF_034931845.1 Calothrix sp. UHCC 0171 | reverse complement strand
AAGACCTCAAATTTAGATCCCAAATTTCTCCAGTTGAAGATTTAGAAATATTAAAGCAATTTTAGTGTGTTACCCAAATGAATGCCGAGCAAAATACCGACATTATTGTCATTGGTAGTGGAATTGGTGGTTTAAGCTGTGCTGCAATGTTGGCAAAATATGGCTTTAATGTAACTGTATGCGAAAGTCATACAATCGCTGGTGGTGCTGCACACGGATTTGAACGCAATGGTTATAAGTTCGATTCGGGACCTTCTCTATACTCAGGCTTATCCGATAGTCCCTCATCTAATCCTCTCCAACAGGTACTTGCAGCAATTGGTGAAGAATTACCCTGTGTTAACTACGATACTTGGGGATGCTGTTTGCCGGAAGGTGATTTTGATACTTCCGTGGGGGCAGAACAATTTTGTGAGGTGCTGCAAAGGTTACGGGGTGATAATGCGGTGCAGGAATGGCGAGAATTACAACAGGTAATGATACCCTATAGCCAAGCTGCCACAGGATTACCAATGTCGGCTCTGCGCCTAGATTTAGGGGCTGTAAGGACTGTGGGGAGATATGCTCCATCGATGTTGCGTCATGCGACAAACGCCCGCAAGCTTACAGGACCATTCTCGCAGATTATGGATGAAGTTGTGGGCGATCGCTTTATTCGCAATTGGCTGAATATGTTGTGTTTTCTCCTCTCAGGTTTGCCTGCGGATGGTACGAATACGGCGGAAGTTGCCTTTATGTTTGCTGACTGGTACAAACCTGGGGTAAAGCTGGATTATCCGATTGGTGGTAGTGCGGCGTTAGTTGATGCTTTGGTGAGAGGCTTGCAAAAGTACAACGGTAACTTAATTTTCAATGCCCATGTTGAAGAAATAATTGTGGAAAATAAGAAAGCAGTCGGGGTGCGATTGTGGAATGGAAAAACTATCCGTGCCAGCAAAGCAGTCATATCGAATGCATCGGTGTGGGATACCCTGAAATTAATCCCCCCGAATGCTGTACCACAAAAATATCGCCAGCAGCGACAAGCGACACCCGAATGTGATAGCTTCATGCATTTACACTTGGGTATTGATGCTCAAGGAATTCGTCGCGACTTGGCATGTCATTATATCTTTGTCAAAGACTGGAAAGTGGGAATTACAACACCGCAAAACCTCATCGTCATTTCCATTCCCTCCGTACTAGATTCCACCCTCGCCCCCCCAGGCAAGCATGTAATTCATGTTTACACACCGGGAAATGAGCCATATAGATTGTGGAAAGGCATGAGTCGCCATAGTCAAGAGTATAAACAACAAAAGGAAATGCGATCGCAAGTTATGTGGGAAGCATTAGAGAAAATAATTCCCGACATTAGAAAGCGTTGTGAAGTCACTTTAGTGGGCACACCCCTTACCCACGAACGCTTTTTGCGAAGACACAATGGTTCCTATGGAGCGGCAATTCGTGCTAGTGAGGGTTTATTTCCCAGTGCTAAAACACCATTAGCGGGATTATTTTGTTGTGGAGATTCGACTTTCCCCGGTATTGGTTTACCTGCTGTGGCGGCTAGTGGAATGATTGTTGCCAATACATTCGCCTCGGTGGAGCAGCATTTGCAAATGTTGCAGGAGATAGGAGTTTGAGAATTGATATATGGGGATACTGAAAGACTCGTGCAAATTCTTTGTTGCTGAGAATCTGATTATTTAAGCTACTGCGATCGATTCTACTAGTACAGTTCGGCGTAAATAAGCCAACCATTAAAAATAGACAAAAAGCCTGTAAAATAAGCTTTATTCCTTCTGCCTCCTGCCTTCTTACTTCTGCCTTCATGTACTAGCCAAAAATCTCAAAAGCTATAAACCTAATTTTTTCAACACTGGCTGAGTGGAAACAATATGTCTCTCTAAACCCAATTCCTGCGGACTAACTCCCAATGCCAAAGCAACTAACTGGGGTAAATGTAACACAGGTAAACCCAACTGACTCCCAATCACCTTTTCCACTTCCGGTTGACGAGAGTCTAAATTCAGGTGACACAGAGGACAAGGAGTAACAATACAATCAGCACCAGAATCTATGGCATCTTGAATCTGCTTTCCTGCCATTTTAAACGATTCCGTAGTCGCATAGCTAGAAAGGGGCCATCCACAACATTGGGTGCGCCCTTTGTAATATATGGGAGTTGCCCCAACTGCCCGAAAGACATTTTCCATCGCTTCCGGGTTGAAAGGATTATCGTAGGGAGTGTTTTTCTGAGCGCGTAGTAAGTAACACCCATAAAAAGCCGCACATTTGAGATTACTTAACTTGCGAGTCACACGATTCTGAATTTCCGCCACACCATAGTCAGCCACCAAAGCATATAAAAGATGCTTTACTTCTGTACTCCCACGATAAGGCAAACACCCTTCTTTTTGTAACAAACTATTGACTTTATGCAAATAAGTAGGATTTTTTTCTTGACTTTCCTTCAATCTTTCATCAACATGACCAATAACACCCTGGCAAGTGCTGCAATGGGTTAATAAAGGTAAATTTAATTCTTCTGCCAGAGCAATATTGCGGGCGTTAACAGTGTCTTCAAGTAATTGCGAATCTTCTTTAAAAGTCCCAGAGCCGCAACATGAAGCTTTTTTAAGTTCAATTAGTTCAATTGATAGTGCTTTCGCCAAAGCGACAGTAGACAAATGGAGTTCCCCACATGCACCTTGAGCAACACAACCTGGAAAATAAGCATACTTTAATGTGTGAGATAGCATAGTAATTAATGGATTAGTAGAGAAATTCGGGGAAAAATGTTTTTTGGTGAAGTCTAACCAGCAGGGGTCTTTACAATTCGCAATTCGCAATTCGCAATTCGCAATTCGCAATTCGCAATTCGCAATACTCGCTGTCACGAGAAGCAAGCTACGCAATTCGTAATTCGTAATTAATCCCTATGGACAAATCCGGGGCTTGTACCATCAAGGATTAATTGGTCAAGTAAGCAACCTCTATTCAGACAAACTTCAGACATTTGCCTTTAACAATAACTGTTTTACCATTGCTAAGGAGTATTAGCAGCAATATTGTTGGTATTGATTTATCTTGGCGAGGATCAGCATGTCAAATTAAATCACAGTTGAGAAGTAAAATAATTGCATCAGCCAAATGTAGCCCAATGTAGTGTCACCTGCCCAAAGGTCAGTTTTTACTTAGCGCGAAGTAACTTTCCCCAGGCTAGTTACAAGTCGAGTTGACTCACTTGTTTGAGAAATGCTGGTTTGACAAATATTTTTAACAGGTTCGCACCAATATGAAAAAATTGGGATAGGGCAGGCAAAATTGAAGAAGAAAGCATGTACGGGCGATCGCGCTTTCAGATAAGATGTATATGCAAAAAAAGCAATCGCCCATTTAACGAGCGGAATATAGCAACTGGTTGAGGATTTAATCTATGAGCCAAACAGAAATATTTGAAAAGGTCAAGAAAATTGTTGCCGATCAACTTAGTGTAGAGGATGAGAAAATCAACCCTCAATCCAATTTTGCCAACGATTTAGGGGCTGACTCCCTAGATACCGTGGAAATGGTAATGGCTTTGGAAGAAGAATTTAACATCGAAATTCCCGACGAAGCCGCAGAAAAAATTACCACCGTTCAAGAAGCTGTGGATTACATCAATAACAAAGTTGCCGCATCCGCATAATTTTATTAGAAGTGCTGAGTGCTTTACCTACTCTGCGTTCTCGTAGAGTGCGTTGAGTCAAAAATGAGAGTCAGGAGTTAGGAGTTATAAATTAGAAACTTTGACAAATCTCTCCCACTCTCCCCACTCAGCACTTAGCACTCACTACTCAGCACTCTTTATAAAGAGCCACCTAAACTATCGTCATGACAGAAGATTTTAAACGTAAACGTGTTGTTGTAACTGGTGTTGGCGCAATTACCCCAATCGGAAACACTCAATGGGAATACTGGGAAGGATTAGTGAGTGGACGTAACGGGATTGGCGAAATCACCCATTTTGATGCGTCACGCCATGATTGCCGCATTGCTGGAGAAGTCAAAAATTTTGATCCTCAAGATTATATGGATCGAAAAGAAGCCAAACGGATGGATAGATTCTCCCAATTTGGTGTTTCCGCAGCAAAACAAGCACTGGCAGATGCAAAATTAGTTATCAATGACCTGAACGCAGAACAAATCGGTGTCACGATTGGATCGGGTATTGGTGGCTTGAAAGTAATGGAAGAACAGCAAACGGTTTACCTCAACCGAGGACCAGACCGTTGCAGCCCGTTTATGGTACCGATGATGATCGCGAATATGGCATCTGGCTTAACCGCAATTCAAATTGGTGCTAAAGGTCCAAACTCCTGCCCTGTAACGGCTTGCGCGGCTGGTTCCAATGCTATTGGCGATGCTTTCCGATTAATTCAAAATGGATATGCCCAAGCGATGATTTGCGGGGGTACAGAGGCAGCAATTACTCCCCTATCGATCGCAGGTTTTGCTGCTTGCAAAGCCCTTTCGCTTCGTAATGATGACCCCACCCATGCTAGCCGTCCATTTGACAAAGACCGTGATGGTTTTGTCATGGGCGAAGGTTCGGGGATATTAGTGTTGGAAGAATTACAACATGCCTTGGCTCGTGGTGCCCGTATTTATGCGGAAATTGTGGGTTATGGAATGACCTGCGATGCCTATCACATCACATCTCCGCCACCAGGACACGAAGGTGCGGCAAGAGCAATGCGGATGGCATTAAAAGATGCTGGTCTTTCACCAGAGATGGTGAGCTACATTAATGCTCACGGTACAAGTACCCCAGCAAACGATTCTGCGGAGACGACTGCGGTGAAAACTGTATTTGGCGAACATGCCCGCAAGTTAGCGGTTAGTTCCACCAAATCAATGACTGGACACCTGTTAGGTGGTTCTGGTGGGATTGAAGGAGTTGCGGCGGTGCTAGCCATTGCCAATGACATCGTTCCCCCAACAATCAACCATTTCCAGGCTGATGCCGATTGTGATTTAGATTATGTCCCCAACACGAGCAAAAAACTCAAAGTTGAGGTGGCTTTATCTAATTCCTTTGGTTTTGGCGGTCATAATGTTGCGCTAGTCTTTAAGAAGTACATCGCTTAGGGCATGGGGTATTTATTGCGTAGCTTGAGCGGCGCTCGTCACGAGAAGCCGCTTCCTGCACGGGTATTGCCCATCGCCGATTACCCATTAACCAATTCCCTGTTTTTACTGCTTGTCCGCTAATAGGCAGCAATGGGATGATGAAAATAATTGCTTAGAGAAAATTATTATTTCTTTAAGCAGTGAAACTAGTAAGAGTGCTAACCCGTCGTTAAGAACAAAAGTATTATGGCTGTTGCAACCCAATCCCTTGAAGAACTTTGTATTAATTCAATTCGTTTTTTGGCAGTTGATGCTGTAGAAAAAGCCAAGTCAGGACACCCCGGATTACCTATGGGCGCTGCGCCAATGGCGTTTGTACTCTGGGATAAATTCATGCGGGTTAACCCCAAAAATCCCAAGTGGTTTAATCGGGATAGATTTATTTTATCTGCTGGTCACGGCTCGATGTTGCAGTATGCCCTGCTGTATCTAGCTGGATTCGACAGTGTCACAATTGAGGACATTAAGCAATTTCGTCAGTGGGAATCTAAAACCCCTGGACACCCTGAGAACTTTGTGACGGCAGGTGTGGAAGTAACCACCGGACCTTTGGGACAGGGTATTGCCAATGGAGTCGGTTTAGCAATGGCAGAAGCACACCTTGCCGCTAAATATAATAAACCCGATGCCAAAATCGTTGACCACTATACTTATGTAATTTTGGGTGACGGTTGTAACATGGAAGGTGTTTCTGGTGAAGCTTGTTCTTTGGCTGGGCACTATGGATTGGGTAAATTAATCGCCCTTTACGACGATAACCACATTTCCATTGATGGTTCCACCGATGTTGCTTTTACCGAAGACGTTTCCAAGCGCTTTGAAGCTTATGGTTGGCATGTTCTCCACGTTAAAGATGGTAACAACGATTTAGCAGCAATTGAAAAAGCGATCGCAGATGCCAAGGCAGTCACCGACAAACCGACAATGATTAAGGTGACAACCACTATTGGTTACGGTTCTCCCAACAAAGCCAATACCGCAGGTGTCCATGGTGCAGCTTTGGGTAGTGATGAAATTGCCCTTACTCGGCAAAATTTAAATTGGGAGTACGCACCATTTGAAGTTCCCGCAGATGCCCTCAACCACATGCGTAAGGCAGTAGAACGGGGTGCAGCAGCCGAATCTGAATGGAACAAGACATTTGCTGACTACAAAGCCAAATATCCTCAAGAAGCGGCGACATTTGAACGCTTGATTAGCGGTGAACTTCCCAATGGTTGGGACAAGGTATTACCTACCTACACCCCCGAAGACAAAGCTCTCCCCACCCGTAAACATTCGGAAACCTGTCTGAACAAGTTAGCGGCAGTATTACCAGAATTGATTGGTGGTTCGGCTGACTTAACCCACTCCAACCTTACTGAAATCAAAGGCGAAGGCGACTTCCAAAAAGGACAATTCCAAAATCGCAATGTCCACTTCGGTGTGCGCGAACATGCAATGGGTGCGATTTGTAATGGCATGGCACTGCATGGTTCGGGATTAATTCCCTATGGTGCTACCTTCTTGATTTTCACCGACTACATGCGGGCGGCTATTCGTTTATCGGCATTGTCCCTTGCTGGTACAATTTGGGTAATGACCCACGATTCCATTGGACAAGGTGAAGATGGTCCTACCCACCAACCAATAGAAACACTGGCTTCCTTACGGGCGATTCCTAACCTGACTGTGATTCGTCCTGCGGATGGAACTGAAACTTCAGGTGCTTATAAGGTTGCCATTGAGAAAGCCAAAACAAACAACCCCACTTTATTAGCGTTCTCCCGTCAAAACCTCCCCAACTTGGCAGGTACTTCGATTGAAGGCGTAACCAAAGGTGGATACGTAATTTTGGATAGCCAAGGGACACCAGAAATTATCTTGATAGCTACTGGTTCGGAAGTTAGCCTTTGCGTCACCGCAGCCGAGAAACTCACTGCCGAAGGTAAGAAAGTGCGTGTAGTTTCCATGCCTTCCACCGATTTGTTTGATGCTCAAGATGCAGCTTACAGAGAGTCAGTATTACCAAAAGCTGTGACTAAGCGTGTATCTGTAGAAGCTGGCACAAGCTTTGGCTGGCACAAGTACCTTGGTACTGAAGGTGAGGCAATTAGCATTGACAGATTTGGTGCTTCGGCTCCTGGTGGAGTCTGTATGGAGAAGTTTGGTTTTAGTGTTGATAATGTGATTGCAACAGCCAAGAAATTATTGGGTTAATTCTCATAGTTTCGAGTTAATTTTTGAATTTTGGGGTGGGTATTATTGCCTGCCCTTTTTGTGTTGTCAATCAATGTAAATCCATATCTTGAATCTAAATTGTATCTGGATCGACACCTAATTCTCTTAATTTAGCAGCCAAGCGATCGCTTTTTTCTTTCTCTTGTTTGGCAACTTCTTCTGGTGTCGGTACTAAGTCACCTTCCGGTGTAAAAAAGCGTAATTTGTCTTGAGTAACACCCAAATATAACCCTAGCTGTTGACTCCATAGCCAACCTTGTGATTGAGGCTCAATCGGTTGATACTCTCCACCGAGTAAAATAAACCCAGCAAACTCGAGATTATGGGGATTAAACCAGAAATATTCGGGTGTACGAAAAACACTTTGATAAATCTGTTTTTTTAAACCTTTGTCAGTGGCTATTGTAGAGTCCGAAAGTAATTCAATAATTAGATTGGGATACTTACCGTCTTCATCCCAAACAACCCAACTTTTACGGGGTTTGCGTTCCGTTTCCAACACCACAAAAAAATCTGGTCCCCGAAATTCCTCCGATGTGCGCTTGCGGGAACTGTAATAAATTGTGAGATTTCCCGCAGCATAAAAGTCATGACGATTTTGCCACCACAGTTCCAAGCACTGAAGCAGTAAGATAATCTGTCTTAAATGTAGTTCGCTTTCCAATGGTGGTTCGTCACTGTCTAAATCCCCTGGAGGAAATATTACACCATTGACTACATGATCTGGAATGTCAAAATTGTGGGCGACAGACATAGTAGCTACTCTCTCTGTGCTACTAGTTTAACCTAGTGGATGACAGACTTTCGTAACTCAATCAGCAATGAAGCAATAGTAAACTTATAATCTTCCCTAGTCCAAAATATATAGTCCAAAAATTGATTTTCAAGAAACCCAGTTACTCTTCGACAAAATTTTATTGAGGGAAGTGAAATTGAAATCTACAGCTACTAAATCATATGTTGAGATAAACCCAGATACATGTTCAGATTGATGTCAAAATTTGGTGTAGGGTGAGGACGCTAAATAATAATTTTCATTTTTCTGGAAATTTCTATTACGCGCCTTCACCCATCATCTAACCTATTAGCCAACCGCCTTTAATATTTCCTCATCCGTAGAAAAATCAATTTCCTTTTTATCTCTTCCCGAAATCATAAAATCATTCTCAAAAGAATCCTTTAATCCCGAAACCAAATCGTATTCCGGTTGCCATCCCAACTCACTCATCGCCTTTGTCACCGATGCGAAGAAATGCTGTACCCGCATGGGAAAAGCTTTGCGTTTGCCAAAATCAAACTTTTTCGGGTCATAATGAACTATTTTAATCTCATCAGGCGATTTTCCTGCCGCGATCGCACAAGCACGGGCTAAACCATCAAAAGTCACAAAGCGATCGCCGGAAACATTATAAACTTGTCCAATGGCGTGGGAATTACCCAAAACTCTCGACATTGCCATGGCTAAATCCTTGACATGTCCTAACTGGGTAATATGCATTCCGTTGCCGGGAATCGGAATCGGACGATTTCTAACTATGCGATCGAAAAACCATGCTTCTAAATCGTTGTAGTTCTGCGGACCGTAAATATACGTAGGACGTATGGATGTGTAATGTATATTTTTCGTGGATAAGTAAGCTTCTGTATCAAATTTACCCTTGTGGCGACTTTTTGGATCAACAGCATCCCCTTCTGTATGCGGCATTTCGTCCGATTTTAGGTATACCCCGGCGGAACTCATATATATAAAATGTTGCAAACGGTCTTGAAAAATATCCGCTAATGGTTGAGTATCAGTAAGTTCCCTACCGTTGTTGTCAAAAATGGCATCGAATTTTTCGCTAGCTAATTTTTCCTGCAATTGAAAAGGATCGGTGCGATCGCCGATAATTTGTTTAACCCCATTTGCGGGCACTGGACGATTACCACGATTGTACAAAATCACGTCATGCCCTTGTTCTACCAAAATTTTTGTCAGATAAACACCAATAAATCGGGTGCCACCCATGATTAAAATTCGCATAAATCCCCTATATTTGTTGTCGCTGAGCGTCAAATTTAATTCCAACAACGAGGTTATCAGCTTATGGCGTACCTTCGGAACCTGTAAAGGGAGAATTTCGTCGATAAGCGGGTATGGAGCCTTGCCCATTCATTCATGACAAAGGGAAACTTTTCAGTTAACCATCCACAACTCAAACTGCATCACAACTTGCTTGTATTATTGATTACTTATCCCCAAAGTTAGCTGTGCCCTTGAAATATGCTCTAGTGCATGAATGGCTTACACCTAAAGCCACTGGTGGTTCAGAACTCGTCGTTCGCGAGATTCTGAATCATGTTGCTGCCGATTTGTATGCCCTCATCGATTTTGAATCAGTAAATCCCGATAGTTACCTGTATAAACGTCAAATTGGCACAACTATTCTCCAGCATTTTCCCGCCTCGCGCCATGGAGTTCAAAAATATTTACCTTTGCTGCCACTGGCGATCGAACAATTAGACTTGCGTAATTATGACGTAATTCTGTCTTCATCGCACACAGTCGCCAAAGGAGTATTGGCAACCCCAGAGCAACTGCATATTTGTTATTGCCACAGTCCCATGCGTTACGCTTGGGATTTAACATTTGATTACCTGCACCAAAGCAATTTAGGGCATGGGGTAGCCGGATGGATGGCTCGCTATTTGTTGCATCGCCTCCGCCAGTGGGATGTATTAAGTGCTAACCGGGTAGATTATTTTATTGCCAATTCGCAACATACAGCCCGGAGAATCTGGCGCTGCTACCGTCGCGAAGCCGCAGTGATTTATCCACCCGTCAACGTTGATAATTTCCCTTTTTCAGCCGAAAAAGAGGATTTTTATCTCATTGTTTCCCGACTAGTGAGTTACAAGCAAGTATCTCTAATTGTTCAAGCCTTCAATGAACTTCAAAAACCACTGGTAGTGATTGGCACAGGACCAGAAATGAAAAATATCCAAAAGATATCAAAATCTAATATAAATATACTGGGATGGCAACCCGACGACGTTGTAAAAAAATATATGTCTGCCGCCAAGGCATTCGTATATGCAGCATGTGAAGACTTTGGCATTGCCCTTGTCGAAGCCCAGGCATGTGGCACTCCAGTAATTGCCTACGGGATGGGTGGTGCATCGGAGACTGTGCGGGATATTCGCTCCTCACCGCCAGGTACAGGTACAGGTGTTCTATTTAAACAACAAACAGCAGCCGCCTTAGTAGATGCTGTCCAAGAATTTGAGACATATTCAGGAAAAATTGATTGCGCTTACTTGAAGACGCATGCTGGCAATTTTTCCTCACAAGTCTTTGCACAGCGCTATCTTGACTTTTTAAGAATGTGCAAAGAAAACAAAATCGTTCCTGGTTTATAACATCTTGTTCGGTAAGCTTTTGGAAATAAAGCCCCAGAAGCACCTGTCAAGCTTTAAGATTGGGACTATGTGTGGTGTGGATTTTTAAGGAGTATGATGACTGCCCAGAGCTCACTCCTCTCCGGAAAGCGAAGCCCAAGGCAGACCGCTAGCGCATCTTCGCGTACCTTTTTAAAACGCGGTCAACTAAAAAGGATACCTAAACCCAAATCTAAAGGTTTGCCTTTTGCGGGAATCAACGGAGAGTTTGCCAAGCGATTATTCGACATAGCGTTTTCGCTATTTGTACTGATAGCCTTTTCTCCTGTCTATCTGCTATTAGCTTTTCTAATTGCAGCTGGTTCGGAGGGACCAATTTTTTATATTCAAGAACGGGTGGGAAAGAATTACAAGCCTTTCAATTGTATTAAATTCCGCACCATGGTCAGTAATGCTGATGACATGCTGATACAGATGATGGAAACCTCACCACAAATGCGAGATGAGTTTGAGTCAAATTTTAAACTCAAACACGACCCCAGAATTACACCGATTGGTCATTTTTTGCGAATTACCAGCTTGGATGAATTTCCCCAATTCTGGAATGTTCTCAAAGGAGACATGAGTGTTGTGGGTCCGCGACCATTGGTTGAGGAGGAACTGCCAAAATATGGCTGTCACATCGACCAAATATTAACTATCAAACCTGGAATTACGGGATTGTGGCAAGTTTCTGGGCGTAATGACATTCCTTATCCTCGTCGAGTACAAATAGACCTACATTATGTAAAATTTAGGACTTTTTGGCTCGATTTGTGTATTGTTCTCAAAACAATTGGTGTTGTTATTATTCCCAAGAATAATGGTGCATACTAAGCTGCTAAAAATTTAGACCATCAATGTATAAATATTACGGTATCTGTGGGGCTATGCTTCGCAGATATTTTTTTGTTTGAAATATTAAACCCTGCAAAGAAACCCGGTTTCTATGCATAACAGTTGTTTTGACGACCAGATATCGACGAAGAAAGCGGGCTTCTGGCTTCACGTGCATAAGTCATACTTGCAAAATTAATATGAAGCAAATATGAAGATTTTATGAATATTAGTGTAAATCTGCTGAAGCATATGAGTTTTCCTCGTTAAGCTTAGATGGGCTAGTAAACAACTCAACAACGTAAGTGGATTTACGTAAAGTTTGCACGATAGACATTAGATAACTAGTAGGTTTCCCATTGGGCAAAAAAGTTAGCAGCTGCTAGCTTATACCAGGTTGTATATGTCTATCTATCTATACTCAATAGGTAAATAACAAGTAGATAACGAGGGATTATTGAGCATGACGCAACAAAAGCGAGCGCTGATTACTGGTATCACAGGTCAAGATGGTTCATATCTAAGCGAGTTTTTGCTGGAACAGGGTTACGAAGTTCACGGTATTATTCGCCGTACCTCTACATTCAATACCGATCGCATCGATCACATGTATGAAGACCCTCACAAAAAGGGAGTGCGTTTATTTTTGCACTACGGTGACTTGACGGATGGAACCACACTGCGCCGCATTTTAGAGGAAGTTAAACCAGTAGAAATTTACAACCTGGGCGCTCAATCCCATGTCCGTGTTAGCTTTGATTCTCCAGAATATACTGTTGACTCGGTGGGTGTGGGAACTTTGCGCTTGTTGGAAGCAATTCGTGATTATCAACACCGCACAGGTATTCAAGTGCGGTTTTATCAAGCAGGTTCTTCAGAGATGTATGGTTTGGTACAGGCTGTACCCCAAAGCGAAACAACTCCTTTTTATCCCCGTAGTCCCTATGCTTGCGCGAAAGTATACGCTCACTGGCAAACTGTAAATTACCGCGAATCCTACAATTTATTCGCTTGTAATGGTATTTTGTTTAACCATGAGTCACCGCGTCGTGGTGAAACTTTTGTAACTCGTAAAATTACAATGGCGGTTGCCCGGATTGTGGCAGGTAAGCAGAAAAATTTGTATATGGGTAATCTTGACTCGAAGCGAGATTGGGGCTACGCGAAGGATTATGTGCGGGCAATGTGGTTAATGTTGCAGCAAGAGCAAGCTGATGATTATGTCATTGCCACCGGTGAAACTTACACCGTGCGTCAGTTTTTAGACAAGGCATTTGGGTATGTAAACCTCAATTGGCAAGATTATGTAGAATTTGATGAGCGTTATCTACGTCCTGCGGAAGTAGATTTATTGATTGGTGACTCAACCAAGGCACAGCAAAAATTAGGTTGGAAACCTTCTGTGACATTTGAAGAACTTGTACAGTTGATGGTAGAAGCTGATTTGCAAGCTTTGGGTATTACTTCTGTGAATGGTAAAGGTGGAGAAGTTCCCCGTGATATTGCAACTGTTCGTCAAGAATTGGGTGCATTGCACTTTTAGAGAATGTTTCATGGTTAATAGTTAGTTTTTAATAAAATAGGGGGGGTTTAATTCCCCTGCAACTAGCAAGCAGTGTGTTTTGTGTCGGGGTCAAATCCTCGTTACAAAACATAATTGCGTAGCTTGCCTCTCGCTCTGCGAGTATTGCGAATTGCGAATTGCGAATTGCGAATTGTTTTAATGGTTGGTAGTTAGCTGAGAACAAATAGTCAGTAACCAACCACTTTTTTTATGAGGATAAAAAATGACTAGTTTAGAGTTAAGCAACAAACGGATTCTGGTGACTGGTGGTGCTGGTTTCCTGGGTAAGCAGGTAATTGAACAGTTGTGTAAAGCTGGTGCAACCCAAGATAAAATTACAGTGGTGCGATCGCGTGATTACGATTTGCGCCAAATGGAAGCTTGTAAACGTGCAGCAGACCAGCAAGATATTATCATCCATCTAGCGGCACATGTTGGTGGTATTGGTTTGAATCGCGAAAAACCCGCAGAGTTGTTTTATGACAATTTGATGATGGGGACACAGTTAATTCATGCTGCTTACGAAGCTGGTGTGGAGAAGTTCGTCTGCGTTGGCACAATTTGCGCTTACCCCAAATTTACGCCTGTGCCATTCAAAGAAGATGATATTTGGAATGGTTATCCTGAAGAAACGAATGCACCCTATGGTATAGCTAAAAAAGCCCTGTTAGTCCAATTGCAAGCATACAGACAACAATACAACTTTAACGGGATTTACTTACTTCCAGTCAATCTTTATGGTCCTGAAGATAATTTTGATCCCAGTAGTTCCCACGTAATTCCGGCGTTAATTCGCAAAGTTCAGGAAGCGCAAGCACGGGGAGATAAGCAGTTACCTGTATGGGGAGATGGAACTCCGACACGGGAGTTTTTGTATTCTGAAGATGCGGCTCGTGGTATCGTCATGGGTACTCAATTTTATGATGGTTCTGAGCCTGTGAATTTAGGCACTGGCTACGAAATCTCCATTAAAGATTTGATTACAACAATTTGTAAGTTGATGGAATTTGAAGGTGAGATTGTTTGGGAAACCGACAAACCCAATGGACAACCCCGTCGTTGTTTAGATACTGAACGTGCAAAGAAAGAATTTGGTTTTACAGCACAGGTGGGATTTGAGGAAGGCTTGAAAAATACGATTGATTGGTGGCGTAAAAACGCAAAGTAATTGTTAAGTATTTATTTGAGTTGAGGTATAGTAGTTTGCATTCAGCTATCATTTTTTCTAATTTTCGTGGCAACTGCTATATTTAATACTAATTAAAAAGGTGAGAAATACTCGCCTTATTTTTTTGCTGTTTTTTACCCTGCGTAGGGTAAGTTAGATTCTCCGTATCTCGCCCCTCTCAACATCAATCTTAGCGATCGCCTGACAATGCCACAATCCACTATAATTTTCTTTGATGAGCAATAAATAAAACTATATGCAATAATACTTAGTTGTATTTTTGTCCATCAAAATAAACTTCATTATACATAAGTATCAGCTTGAAATTACCCATATATAAGCTTTACAGGCAGTTGCTTCTATTGACAGAAGTAGTACAAATCACATAAAACTCATGAAGAATTGTTAAGATGTACTTGATTTCAGTGTATGTACGTACGCAATTCTGCTAGATTCATGATATAAATCTTTATAAAGGTTATAAAGTTTCAGTCACAGTTTTCTACAAATTAGCTGTGATGAAATCGGTGCTCGCCAAACTGTAAAGTGTCCTAAGAGTAATAAGTATTGCTTTTAGATCTCTGTAAAGTTGTTTTAAAGTTTGTTTCATTAGAAAGTAATCCTAAATAGCTTTCTTTGCTATTTTTGTATTTGATGCATTTACCTATTAATAGTCTGTCATTTTACTTTGAGGGTTTTTTGTAGTGCGGGTATCTTGCCCGTGTTAAATCAGATATTTGCTAGCCGGACATCTTAACAGTTCGTGACTTTTTCTTGTAAGACTACTATTGTTTATTTTGGGAAAGTAGTTTTACTAAGTATTATTTGACTTAGTCTGATTTCACCAAGTGTGATATTTGCAGCGAATTAGTATGATGAGGAAAGTGGAGATAAATCTAGCTTAGATATTTTGCTTTCAATGTTGGGTTCTGCGAATTTATCACCAATTGTCAAGTAATTTAATGACTAAATTAGGATTTTTATCTGAAAATTAGCTTTTTCAATCATTAGTTACATTATTCTTTCAGTAAATCTAAATTGTGGTGACAATTTTCTTAGTGACAAAATTACTAATTGGTGATAATCTTTACAGGTGAGCTAGGGAAAATCAAGCTAAACCTTAAGTAAATCCAGACAAAGAAGCTGTAAACGTAAGCTTATTGAAGGTTTTTAACTCAAATGGGGTCATCTACGCGATATCGAGAAAAAGTAGTTAATAGTACCAGGAGAAGGTTATGTTGACTGCAATATTTTTACTTTGTCTCTGTTGTTTCGCTCCAAATATTCTGCAACTAATGCGTTTAAATTTATTTCCGGAAATTTTTATTTTCGATATGAAGTTAGATAATAGGGTCTGGGAAAATCCTGAATATTATCTTCCCAAGGTTCAAAGTTACCCCAAAAAAATTAATAACTTTTATAATAGGTGAAAGGTTAGTCACTAACTGCTAACTAGAAATTTTTTTAATTATTATTACCACTGCATTTCGTCACCGTCTGTTGTTTGATTGACTGAAATTCTCGAAAAATAAATCACAAATAAAGTTGGATGTTTAGGGAGCAGGGCTTTTGATGGTCATTTTTGATCTCAGTCCCTCCCAACGTAACCTTCATTATGTCTGTACAACAAGACAAGGAGGACGAATTGCAGAGAAGGTGTAACCGAAATCGGAAGCGATCGCAACGGCGCAAAATATATTGTCCCATTCATGGGTGTTATCTCGATAGTGTTAGTCAAAAATTTTATCTATATGCTGATACTCCCGGACAATTGCAAGCCAGGGGGGTTAGTTCGCGCAATGCCCGAATGCTTTTAGCCCAGCAACAAGCTATACCGTTATCAGACGAGTGGCTAGAAGCATTTTGGTGTCAGGAATGTCATCAAAAAACATGGTATCGCATTCGTAAGCGCAATCATATTTATGAAGTGTCGTCTGTACCTCCAGAAATATGGCAACAAGTTACGGGTGTAATTTATCCTGATCACAATCCTAGTGTCAGCGAATTTACTCAACGACAGGTGAAGAAGCTTGGTTATCACACCAGTAAAGACTTTAGGTGATTAGACTTTACATAAGGCATCAAGTAAAAATAAGTAAGTAGCGTGCCCGAAAGACAAACATCTTGCTCAGGCAGGCAAGATGCCCGCACTACAAATATTAAATTTTTCAACTTATTTTTACACGATTTCTAATTAACTACTAGTTCACCAAAGTAACTTAGCAGGGACAAAAATCTCCGCGTCTCCCCTTCTCCGCGTCAATCTCAACCCATAATTGACGGGTTGGCGAACCTCTAAATTTGAAGTGCATCGATTCAACAAACAATCACTCCGGAAGCTATAGAAGACTATGGAATCAAAAGAACAACACATTGAAGAAATAGACTTTCATAAATACTGGCTTGTATTGCAACGTCGCTGGGTTCCTGCTGTAGGGGTTTTTGCTGGTGTCGTCACAGCCGCAACAGCGAATACCATGACGTTAAAACCAAGCTATAAAGCCGAAGGTAGTTTACTGATTCGCATGAGTCACACTGCTTCCCTGACGGGAGTAGGTGAATCAATGGGACGGATTGAATCGATCGCTACAAATAGTAATCCATCCGATACCCAAGCTCGGATAGTTGCATCAACTCCAGTGATTGAGGAGACAGTGCGATCGCTCAATTTGCGGGATGAGGATGGTAAGCTGATTAAAGCGAAGGATTTCTTGGGTAAGCTCAAGGTTGAAGGGGCGAAAGGAACAGATATTTTACAGGTATCCTATCAAGATCGAGACCCAGAGTTAGCTGCAAAAGCAGTTAATAAGGTGATTGATACCTATATTAAATCAAATATGCAGTCGAACCGCGCTGAAGCAGAGGCTGCGGGTAAGTTTATTGCTCAACAGTTACCCCGCTCTGAACGTGCCGTCAGACTGGCGGAATCGGAACTGCGTAGATTTAAAGAGAGCAATAAAACTATTTTCCTTCAGGAAGAAACCAGTGCCACAGTTGGGAACATTGCCAAATTAGAGCAAGAGATTACCACCGCACAGGCGCAGTTAGCTGATGTGGGTAGACGTTCCCAAGATTTGTTACAGGAAGTCAATATTGATTCGCGTCAAGCTGTAACCTCGGCTTCTCTAAGTGATACTCCTGGGGTACAAGAGGTTTTAAAGGAATTTCAAGAGGCACAAAGCAAACTGGCTGTCGAAGAAAGTCGATTTTCTGCCGAACACCCCAGTGTCATTAATTTAAAGGAAAAAGTAACTGCCCTTAATAGTGTTTTGCAGCAGCGAGTGCAGCAAATTAGTGGCAACTCGCAAATCAGTCCCAAAAATCTTCAGGTTGATGAATTGCGACGAACTTTGATTTCCGATGCTGTACGTGCCCAAGCTGAACGAAATGGATTAGCTGAACGGATAGAGAAATTAGCACAAGCTCGTCAAGTATATAAAGAAAGAGCAAATATCTTACCAAAACTAGAGCAACGTCAGCGCGAACTCGAACGCACCCTCAAAGCAGCCCAAACGACTTACGAGAATTTGCTCACACGTTTACAAGAAGTCCGCATTGCAGAGAATCAAAATGTTGGGAATATACGTGTCGTCTCCTATGCAACTCCGCCTGATTCACCTGTAGAATCGCGTCAAAAACTTATAATTGCCGGGGGTATAGCTGTTGGTACTTTACTCGGAATTATTTTGGCATTTGGGCTTGATATGATTGACCGGGCGGTGAAAACTGTACGGGAAGCAAGGGAGTTATTTCAGTACACTTTGTTGGGTGTGATTCCCAATTTGGTTGTTGCCGATAAGAAAAAGTCACCAGATGATGATGGAACAGAGATTCCGAGAGTGATTGGTAGAGATATTGGACAGTTTCCTCTCGGTGACGCTTACCAAATGCTGCAAGCAAATTTGAAGTTTCTCAGTTCTGATAAGCAAATCAAATCGATTGTTGTCACCAGTTCTGTTAAGCATGAGGGTAAATCAGAGGTGGCAGCAAATTTGGCTGCAAGTATTGCTCAAGTTGGGCAGCGAGTATTACTTGTGGATGCAAATATGCGTCAGCCAATTCAGCATCACGTTTGGGGTGTGAATAATGCTAGGGGTTTGAGTAATTTAATTGTCGATCAAGTTGAGTTTGATTTAGTAGTACAACAGGTTGCGGATAATCTACATTTGCTGTCATCGGGTGTAATACCTCCAAATTCGGTGGCGTTGTTGGATTCCCAGAGGATGGCGGCTTTGGTGAATATTTTTGCTAATGCCTACGATTACGTAATATTTGACACGCCTGCGCTTGCGGGAACTGCGGATGCGGCGGTTTTGGGTAAGTTGGCAGATGGGATTTTGTTGGTAGTACGTCCCGGTGTGATTGATTCCGCTAGTGCCAATGCTGCCAAGGAATTCTTGGTTCAGTCAGGGCAAAATGTTTTGGGAATGGTGATTAATGGGGTGAATGTGAAGCGAGAACCTGATAGTTACTTCTACTACAATCGGGATTCCTATGAAGCAAGTAATTTATCTCGAAGTTCTGTTTCGACGACAAATGTATCTGAAAAAGTTCGATAATTCTCAAGAAACCCGGTTTCTCTCTAAATCAACATGAGTTCGACGGAACCTCTCCCTGGTTTTTGCTGTGCAAAAACCGTCCCTCCCCTATGAAGGGAGGGATAAGAAAATAAAGGAAATTTGGTATTGTAAGCCTCTCTCCCTGTGGGGGAGAGGTTGGGAGAGGGGTCATTTTTTATTCGTCGAATTCACGTTGCAGCAAACCAAATGCCGGGTTTCGACTACGCTCAGTCCTAGTTCAGTAATTGTTTTGAGCATTGAGCTTAGAACTAAGAAACGGGGTTTCTCTTTTTCGCAAAGGGCTGAACAAACCCAGGTATGTATGCTTTTTGCGTGGTGGGAGAAAACAGGTTTCTAGGATTTCTCATGCTAATTAATGATTTTTTGTGAGGGAGAAAGCCGTTTTCTTGAGTTTTAAGAAACCCGGTTTCTCTCTAAATCAACACAAGTATTTTCAAGGCATTACCAATAGAAACCGGGTTTCTCTTGTTAACAAATACCTGAATCAACCCAGTTAAGCTGTGCCGCATTTAATTTCTATATTAGACGCGGGCAAGATGCCCGCACTACAATAAATTGATGTTTTTCATTTGTACAATTTTAGCTGCACGTCAGCTTATGTATAGCTTTTGCGTGATGGGAGAAAGCAGGTTTCTAGGATTTCTCATGCTAATTAATGATTTTTGGTGAGGGAAAAACCCGTTTTCTTGAGTTTTTTAACCGAACAAGCACAAACAGTAATTTGTATCACTTTGTATGGCACACACGTTATTCGTCAATTACGTCAATTAGATGATGAATCTGTATAATTTTGTATAGTAATGTTGAAAAAAAACAGAGTTGTATACCGACCTGAAAGTCGAATTAGACATCCGCTACAATTATTTCGAGAAATGGGGCGGGACTTACTCGCCTCACGGGAATTAGCTTGGCGCTTGTTAGTGCGTGATATCAGCGCTCAATACCGTCAATCATTGCTAGGAATTCTCTGGGCATTTCTGCCACCAATAATTACAGCAGCTAGTTTTACCCTGGCTAAAAGTAACGGTGTTATCAACATTGGAAATACAGAGTTGCCCTATGCAGCCTATGTGATGTTCAGCATGTCACTGTGGCAAACCTTTATTGAAGCTCTAAATGGGCCAATACAAGCAGTAACATCAGCTAAGGCAATGATAGCTCGAATTAATTTCCCCCGTGAAGCATTGATTGTTGCCAAATTAGGGGAAGTATTTTTTAACTTTGGCATCAAGCTCATCTTAATTGTGGGCTTATTTCTCTGGTTTAAAATCCCAGTCACTTGGAGCCTAATTTTAGCGCCAGTAGCATTAATACATTTAGTATTACTAGGGACATTTATTGGCTTAATGCTAGCACCGATGGGTGCTTTGTACCAAGATGTCAGCAAAGGATTAACCTTGATTACTGGGTTTTGGTTGTTTCTCACACCAGTAGTTTATCCCATTCCTAGTAATGGCGTATTTGGCAGTATTGTGAAGCTCAATCCTGTGACTCCTTTGTTAGTAACGACACGAGAATTAGCAACAACAGGTGTTATATCAGACCCACAAGGATTTTGGATAGCTAGTATAGCGGCAATTTTAGGATTGTTGTTAGCTTGGATTTTCTATCGTCTGGCAATGCCCTTTGTAATTGAGAGGATTAGTTCATAATTATGACAATTATCAATGAACAAGAAATAGCAACAAAGCCGCAAGAGAACGAAAGTGATATTGTCCTATCAGTTAGTGGAGTTTCTAAGAAATTTTGTCGGGATTTAAAGCGGTCTTTGATGTATGGTGTTCAAGATATTTCCTCTGAGTTATTAGGCCTGCGGGAAAAGAGCGACAAGCTGCGAAAAAAAGAATTTTGGGCACTGGATAATGTCAGTTTTGAATTGCGGCGAGGAGAAGCAATAGGATTAGTTGGGAAAAATGGTAGTGGAAAATCTACCCTGCTGCGGATTATTGCTGGTTTGATTAGACCAGATGCTGGTTCTGTAGAAGTTAATGGTCGAGTAGCACCTTTAATTGCATTGGGAGCAGGATTTAATCCCATATTGACAGGGCGAGAGAATATTTATGCAAATATGTCAATTTTGGGTTTGTCGAAGAAGGAAATTGATGAGCGATTTGATGAAGTTGTAGAGTTTGCAGAAATTGGCGATGCAATTGATGCGCCAGTACAGAGTTATAGTTCTGGCATGGCGGCGAGGTTAGGATTTGCTAGTGCGATTCATACCAACCCAGAGATTTTATTAATTGATGAAGTGCTGGCTGTGGGAGACAGTCGTTTCCAAGCTAAGTGTTTTCGTAAACTTCATGAACTACGTCAGAAGAATACAGCATTCATATTAGTTAGCCATAACTCACACGTAATTTTAACAATTTGCGAATCTGCCATATTTTTAAAACATGGTCAGGTGCTCGGATTTGGTGAAACACCTTTAGTCATGATGCAGTATGAGGAAGATTCATTTTTCGATGGAGAAACAACAGCTTTAAGTTCAAATTTTTCACTCATAAAACCTCGGATTAATTCTGATTTTGAAATTACTGCTATTTTCTTTAGAAATTCTCAGGGAGAAGTAATTGAATTTCCTCACAGTGGTGAGTCAATATCTCTTTGTATTGCATGTAACACTTGCAAGACAATTGATAATGTTGGATTGACATTAGATATCAAAGGTTTGGCAGAAGGAGGAGAAACTATTCTACTCATGAATAGTTATAGTGACAATCAATCATTGTCTTTCACAGAAGGAGAACATGAAATACAAATACAAATGCCATATCTTGGTTTAAGAGGTGGAACATATACTATGGATATTTATGCTAAAAGAGATGCTTTATTTCATCTCGATTCTGTTGAATTTTTTAAATTTAAAGTGTATGCAAAAGAAAGCATTAGCCGAGGATGTTATTATCAGACTAAAACTTGGAAAACACTTAAAAGCTAATTAACTTTTAATAGAAGTTAACGAATATTTCCCAAATAAGAAGGATAACTAAACTACCAGTTCATCCAAAAGTTCCGATTACATATCGTAATAAAATAGTAATATGAAAATTATCATTGACAATAGCGCATATCACTTAGGCAATATGGGTGATGTAGCCATGCTTCAAGTAGCAGTGGCAAGATTAAGAAGCATCTGGACTCATGCTTCTATTAAAATTATTACTACTGCTCCAGAAAAGCTAAGTGAGTGTTTTCCAAAAACGCAGCCTTTGTTGCCAGATGGCCGTCAAATATGGGTTTCCCCTTTAGTTCAACGTATATATAGACTGCCAAGTCGTCAGATGGTTCAGCAATGGGCAAACATAGAATGGAGTTTACGTAAAAACTCGCCATCATTCGTGCGATCACTGATTAAATTTAAATTGAGAAATAACTATGAACAGACTAAGAATTTTGGGGATTTTATTGAGGCAATTTGTAATGCTGACTTAGTAGTTGCTACTGGAGGTGGATACATCACTGATACGTTTCAAGAACATGCAACGTCAGTTATGGATACCTTAGGTTTAGCAAACATATTTGCTAAACCAACAGTTATGCTTGGGCAAGGTTTAGGACCACTTCAGAACCAGGAGTTATTTACTAAGGCTAAAGCTATTCTTCCTTCAGTAAATTTAATTGCTCTTCGAGAGAGACGATTTGGATTACCACTACTTAACTCCATTGGTGTTTCACAGGATAGCATCATTACAACAGGTGATGATGCCATTGAATTAGCTTACAAAAATCGTAATCCAGAACTTGGCAACGCAATAGGGGTGAATCTTAGAGTAGCGCAATATTCAAATATTGATTCAACTCTTGTTGAAACAGTTCGCTCGGCTTTACAGGATGTTGCCAGAAAACAAGATTCTCCATTGATACCGATTCCCATTGATCATACATTTTATGAGGAACATGTAGATCCAGATAGTGTAACAATTCAACAACTTTTAAAAGGCTATGATAATTCCTCAGATGGAGGTAAAAGTCTTGATACTCCATTTAAGGTTATTAAACAAGTAGGACGTTGCCGTGTGGTAGTAACAGGAAGCTATCATGGTGGGGTTTTTGCTTTATCTCAAGGGATACCTGTTATAGCCTTAGCTAAGTCTCAATACTATAAAGATAAATTTTTCGGATTAGCAGATCAGTTTGGTTTTGGTTGTGAAGTTTTTCTTTTGGATGAGCAGCAATTAAAAGAAAAATTAATAGATAGTATTCATAATGCTTGGCAATCTGCGGAACAATTAAGGCCACATCTATTAGATGCTGCAAAGCGACAAATAGACTTAGGATATAGTGTATATAAACGAGTTTTTGAACTGATTGAAGGTCGATAATTTTGTCAATGTTAAATAATTATTTAACAAAATATTTATCGTGAATAAATTCGGCTATTAGCACATAGAGTAACTGATCTATTCTAGTCTGTGATGATTTCAACCTAGCTTAATAAACACAGTTTTTATGAAGCCAGCCATTAGTGTAATTATTTGTACTCACAATCCTCGACGTAATTATCTTGATAAAGTTTTAAGTGCTTTGCAAGCTCAGACATTGCTATTAGAGAAGTGGGAAATTATATTGGTAGACAACGCCAGCAAGCAAGTTTTGTCTTCCGAAATAGATTTAGGCTGGCATCCTCAATCTCGCCATATTAGAGAAGAAACATTAGGTTTAACTCCTGCACGTTTACGAGGTATTAAAGAAGCGGCAGCAGACACTTTAGTATTCGTTGATGATGATAACGTTCTAGATTCAGACTATCTTGAAGTTGCTTTACGCATTAGTAAAGATTATCCTTTCATTGGTGCTTGGGGTGGACAAATTAAGGGTGAATTTGAAGTACCGCCTCCTGACTGGACACAACCTTATTGGGAATATTTGGGTATTCGTGAGTTTGATCAAGATAAATGGTCAAGTCTATTGCATCAGCATGACACAACTCCCTGTGGTGCTGGAATGTGCGTGAGAAAAATGGTGGCAGACAAGTATTCTAATTTGGTAAAAAATGATTCTAGGCGCTTGCACTTAGGTCGCCAGGGTCTTGATACTCAAGCTCAGATATTATTCTCCTGTGAGGATACAGATTTAGCATTTACCGCGTGCGATGTTGGTTTAGGTACTGGACAGTTTAAAGATTTGAAGATGACCCATCTAATACCAGCTAGCCGTTTAGAAGAAGAATATTTAGTTAAACTAGTTGAAGGAATCATTTATTCCCATAAAATATTAGATTCATTTCGAGGACTATTACCGACTATAGTCACTATTAGATGGAAAGATCAATTATTTAGATATTACCGACTTTGTAAGATGAATCCGATAGAACGCCGATTTTATCAAGCCATTATAAGAGGAGAAGCTTTAGCTAGACAAAAGATTTTAGAGTCTCAATAACAAGATTTTTTATATTTATAATATACATCTACATTGCTGTAAAAATATATTATGAAAAATACACCTTAATGAAATACTCCTGGAATGTGGTAAATAAAGCTAATGATTAGTATTATTACTCCAGTTTATAACGCTGAACGGTTTATTGGATCTTGCATCCAAGTTGTCATTGACCAAAACTGTCTCAATATTGAACACATAATCATAGATGGTGGTTCAACAGACCGAACTGTGGAAATCGTCAAACAGTATGCAGAAAAGTATTCCCATATTCGATGGATATCTGAAAAAGACAAAGGTCAGTCAGATGCCATGAATAAGGGAATTGCAATGGCTAAGGGAGAAATTCTAGGAATTCTCAATGTGGATGATTTTTATCAACCAAATGTACTTAATAGGATATTAAAAATATTTCCCTCTCTTCCAGAACCAACCTTGCTAGTTGGGAACTGTAATGTTTTGAATGATCAGGATAATATTGTTCAAATTAACAAACCAAATAATTTAAATTTTTTAGCTCTACTTACAGGAATTGAGCATATAAGTACTTTCCCCTATAATCCATCTGCATATTTCTACCATACTTCATTGCATCAAACAATAGGACTTTATAAAGTGGATGAACACTATGCAATGGATATAGATTTTATCTTGCGCGCTGTTCAAGTAGCGACAGTTAACTATGTAGACGAAATTTGGGGTAATTTTCGCTTAATCAAAGGTACAAAGACTTTTAATGATTTACAAAGTGGTCAATGTGGGTATAGGTTTTTTCAGATATTAAAGCAATACCGTAAACAATTACCTTTGTCTCAGCAGATACGAATAAACACAGTGGAAAAGAGGGCACATTTACAATACTTTTTAACAAAAAATATTAAATATTCTATGCGATTTCTGAAGCGAAGGATTTCTTCTTTCTTGAAAGCAACTTATATTTAAATTGTCCCCAAAATGAAAATATCTATCATAATTCCCACCTACAATCGAGTGCAAACACTGCGTCTTACTATCGACAGTTTTCTGCGCCAGTCTTACGATAAAAGTTTGTATGAAATTATTATTTCTAACAATAACTCCACAGACTCAACTGAAGAATTAGTAAGTAATTATATTAAAGAATATCCCAACAGGATTAAATATATTAGGGAATCCCGTCAGGGAGTGCATTTTGCAAGAAACTCCGCAGCTAAAATAGCTGATGGAGAGATACTATACTTCACTGATGACGATATGATTGCAGACAGAAATCTTTTAACCGAAATCGTCAAAGTCTTTCAGTTTGAACCAAAAATTGCATCTGTGACTGGAAGAATACTGCCTAGATGGGAGGTAAATCCACCTGAATGGATATTGCAATTATGCTATAACGGATTACTCAGTCTTAATAATCCGCCAGAAGATTTCATTATTTCATCTCAAGATTGCAATGTTTATAGTTGTCATCAAGCAATATTAAGCCATGTATTTTTCAAAAGTGGTGGATTTAATCCGGAAAATACAGCAGGTGAGTGGATAGGAGATGGGGAAACAGGTTTAAATATCAAAATAAAAGAGCTTGGTTATAAATTTGGATACAATGGAGCCAGTATAATTTATCATATCATTCCTCCGCAACGGATGACACAATCTTACCTTAATAAAAGGCTAGCTAATCAGGGGAATTGTGATAGCTATACAGCTTATAAAAAACATCTTTATTCCAAACCTCACTTATACAAAAGAATATTAATTAATTTTGTGCGAGTGTTTTCTTCGGAAATTAAATCTTTTTTTAATTTAATACAAGGCAAGATTGTATGGCGTATGAATCATGCATATACATTTTATTACCTCAATAGAATCAAATACGACTATAGATTAATTATTGACAGTTCTTGGAGAGAGATTGTATTGAAACATGATTGGCTTGTAGAGACTGAAACTCAATCAAACTCTTAGAGTGTCTTATCAAAAAAGACTACTGAGACTATAATTTATAGAACTTCAACTAAAATTAATCATGATTGAACAAATCACCCATCACAATCAGTTACTTGCTCTCATCGTTTCCCAGAAATTTGATAAGCCAGGGATTCATTTTTTCACACCCAATGAACTTTCCCAACAACTGGCTTACATGCACCATCCAACGGGGAAAATTATTCAGCCTCATGTTCATAACCCCGTACTCCGCGAAGTGCAATACACCCAAGAAGTTCTGTTCATCAGAAAAGGTAAACTGCGGGTAGATTTTTACAACAACCAGCAGGAATACCTGGAAAGCCGAACTTTAGAGACTGGTGATGTCATTCTTTTAGTAACTGGTGGGCATGGCTTTGAAGTTTTGGAAGAAATAGAAATGATTGAAGTTAAACAAGGTCCTTATGTAGGTGAGCAAGACAAAACCCGATTTAGCGGCATCACCGCAAAGCAAGCCAAAATAGTTGAGTATAGTCAGTCATGAACCCAATTCCTGTAAACGAGCCAATACTAGACGGCAATGAGAAAAAATATTTGTTTGAGTGTATAGAAACTGGCTGGATTTCTTCCGAAGGACCCTTTGTCAAACAATTTGAAGAACAGTTTGCAGCCCGTGTAGGACGTAAATACGGGATTGCTGTTAGCAACGGTTCTGTTGCTCTGGATGCAACTGTTGCAGCCCTAGAAATTGCTCAAGGGGATGAGGTAATTCTTCCAACATTCACGATTATTTCCTGTGCTGCTGCTATTGTACGTGCTGGTGCTGTACCAGTAGTTGTAGATTGCGATCGCCATACTTGGAATATGGATGTCAGCCAGATTGAGGCGAAAATCACAACCAGAACAAAAGCGATCATGGCTGTGCACATCTATGGGTTGCCTGTAAATATGGAGCCAGTGTTAGCCTTGGCTGACAAATATGGGTTGAAAATAATTGAAGATGCCGCAGAGATGCATGGTCAAACCTATAAAGGTCTTCCCTGTGGTAGTTTTGGTGACATCAGCACCTTTAGCTTCTACCCCAATAAACACATCACAACTGGCGAGGGGGGAATGCTGGTTACAGACGATGAAAAATTGGCAGAACGTTGTCGTTCTTTACGTAATCTGTGCTTTCAACCACAAAAACGCTTTGTTCATGAAGAGTTGGGTTGGAACTTCCGCATGACCAATTTGCAAGCGGCTCTTGGAGTTGCCCAGTTAGAACGGCTGGATGAATTTGTCACTCGCAAACGCTATATGGGGCAGCGATATACTGAACTACTATCAAATATCCCTGGTTTGCAATTACCTGTTACAAAAACTGACTATGCCGAGAATATTTATTGGGTATATGGCTTGGTATTAAAGGATGAAGTGCCCTTTGATGGAGAAGAGGCAATGCGACGTTTAGGTAAATATAAAATTGGTACTCGTCCCTTTTTCTGGTGTATGCACGAGCAGCCTGTGTTTCAAAAAATGGGGTTATTTAATGGGGTGTCTTGCCCTATAGCAGAAAGAATTGCCCGCCGTGGTTTTTATATCCCCAGTGGAATGGCATTGTCGAATGAGCAAATGGAGCAGGTTTCTAAAACTTTGTACGAAATTTTTGCCTGAATACTTGGATCAATCAAGCCTTATATATAAATCTGATCGGCATTAGTATTAGAGAGTAATATAAGATTTACCTTTTAAGCAATTGCAGGAGGTGTGAAATGGATGATGTGAAAATTACTTTCTTTATGATTGTCACTGACCGCGACATATTAATTGCTGATTACGCAGTCAGAAGCTATGCCAAAATAAAGGGTATCCCATTTAAGCTACGTGTGTATTCTAATTGGATTAGTTCTGCGCTCAAACAAAAATATTTTCCCGCTTGGCGTCAGTTTGAATTTGTAAAGATAGTAGAAAATGAGTGGCAGACCGACGACAAAAAGCCTAATGACCGCACACTCGAAGGTCAATTTGAATTGGGCGCAACTATTTGGGATAGAGAATTAAAAAAAATCGAAACACCATATCATGCAACTGTAGATGCCGACTTTGAGATTCTAGATGCAAAATTTATACCAGTCATGTTGGCAGAACTGGAAAATAATTCCAATCTGGTTGCTATGTCAACAGACTATTCTCCAACTAATCCAGAGTACTACGACTCATATTCTGATGAGGTAATCTGTCTTAATGAACGTTGGCATACTTGGTTTTGTATTTATAAACGCGAGGCACTTCAGTGCAATATATCTCATGCTTACTATGAAGAAATACTCCCCGGTCGGGTGAGACGCAATGCCTGGGATGATGCAGCCTACTTTCAAAAAGCATTGAAGGAAATTCATGGATTTGAATTAGCAGGCTTGGATAGCAATTACCAGCCCTGCTTTATCCATTACGGTCAGTTTTCTAAAAATGTTGATATTAATAAAACCAATGTTGATTTATACCGTCAATTGCAGATTCTACGTAAAAGAGGCTTGTTTGGAAGTAATGATATTTTGACTAAGAAATTAGCGAGTTTGCTGCATAAAATTATTTTTCTCAAAGCAGATAAGAAGAGGTCTAAGTATGTAGATGGCTGGGCTAAGGTGACATCCTCATAAAAAATTTTGAACTAAGTCTAATTAATCAAATTCTTTACTAATAAGCTGAAATGAGTGTTTTTGGTAACTATGCTCGCTACTACGATTTGCTCTACCGCGATAAAGACTATTTGGGAGAAGCGCAATTTATCCATCGGTTAATTAAAACCCATGCACCCAATGCACATAGTATCCTAGAGCTAGGTTGCGGTACGGGCAACCATGCAGTTCTCCTAGCGAAGGAAGGATACCAAATTCACGGGGTAGATTTTAGCCAGGAGATGTTGCAAAAGGCTGACAGTCGCCTCTCCCAACTCCCTCCAGACTTGACATCCCGACTGCAATTTTCTCAAGGAGATATCCGTCAAGTCAGGCTGAATCAAACTTTTGATATTATCCTATCCCTATTTCATGTAATCAGCTATCAAACAACAAATAAAGACTTGTTAGCGGCTTTCGCTACTGTCAAGGAACATCTGAAGCCTGGTGGAATTTTCATCTTTGATGTTTGGTATGGACCAGCAGTATTGACTGAACAACCCACTGTTCGAGTTAAACGTCTGGAAGATGAAGAAATAATTGTTACCAGAATTGCAGAGCCAGTATTACATCCCAATAAAAATTTAGTAGATGTTAATTACCAGGTTTTCATTAGGGATAAAAGAAGCAATACTGTTGAGGAAATCCAAGAAAATCACCATATGCGCTATCTGTTTAAGCCTGAAATTGACCACTTATTAAGTGCAAATCAGATGCAAAATATTAAATACTGTGAATGGATGACAGATCGTGAAGCTGGGTTGGATACTTGGGGCGTTTGCTTTATTGTTCAAAAAGATGGTTAATTTGAAGTCTAAAAATGCTTATTATCACACTTTATATAGATATTTAAACAGACAATGGACAAACAAAAATGGGTGGGTATTTTTCAAGCAGAATGGCCATTACAATGCCACACACTTAACTCCGCAATTGTTTTAGCAAAATCAGGTTTTAATATTGACTTATTTTTATACGATACACATATAATAGATGATTTTGAGACACTTTATCAAAGTTCAAATATTAATATTTATATTTTCGATGAACCATATAATGGCGAAAATTATTCTGGGACACAACTATTATATCGCTTGCGGAGAAAACTTTTCAAGCAATTAAATAAATTTATTGAGCCTTACTTGTATCATTCAAATAATGACAATTTTATTCCATATTATGTAAACAAAAATGTTTTTAAAATTGCAAAAAGTAAGCAATATGAATGTTTAATAGGAATTGAAAAGCTTGGACTAGTATGGGCTGCCAAATTGGCTAATAAAATAAATGTTCCTTACGTATATCATAGTCTAGAACTACATTCTAATAATCATCCCTATTGCAATAAATCATTACATATAAAACGCTTAAAGAAAGCAGAAGAAAAGTATCATAAAAGCAGTTATGCCACAATTATACAAGATGAAGATAGAGCAGATTTTTTATTCAAAGATAATGGTATAAAGTCAGAAGAAGATAAAATTATCTATCTTCCTGTCTCATTATTAGGAGATGCTTTCCCAGAAAAATTAACATTTTTACAAGAAAAATTTAAAATTGACAAAAATCAGCTAATTATACTGCAATTTGGTCAAGCTAGTAGATTTGGAATTGAATTAACTCAAATTTCCCAAAAATTTCCTCAGGAATGGACTCTTGCAATACATGATGGCTTATTGTCAAATCTGTGGGGAGACGATACTTATATTAAAAAACTGCAAAGTATAGATACAAAAAAAAGAGTGATATTTTCTACTGACAAGCTCAAATCTAAACAAATAAAGGACCTTGTTGCTTCTGCACATATTGGCTTAGTTCTATATTCTAACTCATGTGAGAATGACATCCTGACAGTTTTTGCTTCTGAAAAGTTAGCTTTATATCTTCAGTGTGGTCTTCCAGTAATTGCTTTTGATTATCCAGGATATGAAATCATAGAACAGTCTAAATGTGGAGTTTTAATTAAGACAATTGAGGACTTACCTAATGCAATTAAAATAATTTCAAATGATTTCGATAAATATAGATTGAATGCATATAAAACTTTCATTAAATATTATCAATTTGAGCCTAATTTTGAAAAAGTAATTAAGATGATAAAAAACTTGTCTGTAAGTAAGCGCTAAATATTTATAAGAATATAATTCATTGCTTTTGACTGTATATATTCACAGATCAAGCTTAGTCTACTAATTTTTCAATTAATTGATACTGGTTCTTAGTTTTTTTAGGAATTTCGGTTTTAATCGTCTGTATACCTTAGTTTTAAAGAAAAATTATGAAATTAAATATTAATTTTAACTTATAATATATCGTTTTTCAGTCGAGTGAGGTACAAATTAAAATCTATATGCTTTTAGATATCAGTTTTGGATAACAATTTGTGTACTTCATCTGCTAAAACTAGTTGATACAGTAGACACGTCCTAAAACTTACAAACCAATATTTACAAGGCTTTGAGACTATAATAATTTGAAAAATGAAAACTTCAGTCGCCTTTCTAATCTTCAAACGACCAGACACGACCGAAAAAGTATTTGAAACTATTCGCCAAGTCAAACCCCCTAAGCTTTTAGTAGTTGCAGATGGACCACGTAAAGACAGAACTGATGAAGCAGAAAAGTGTGAAGCGACTCGTGTAATTATTGAACGAGTAGATTGGGACTGCGAAGTATTGAAGAACTACTCTGATATCAATTTAGGCTGCGCTAAACGTGTCTCTAGTGGTTTAGATTGGGTTTTTGAGCAAGTAGAAGAAGCAATAATTTTAGAGGATGACTGTTTACCACACCCTACTTTTTTTCGTTTTTGTGAAGAACTCTTAGAAAAATACAAACATGACGAAAGAATTGCCTCAATATCTGGTCAAAATGTTCAGTTTGGACGCAATAACTGTGATAGCGACTACTACTTCTCTCGCTACAACCATATTTGGGGTTGGGCAACATGGAAAAGGGCTTGGAAAAATTACGATTTTTACATGAAGTATTGGTCACAAATTAATCAGCAAGATTTTCTCATGGATATATTAGGGAATCCCAAAGCAGTCAAAATTTGGACAAAAGTATTTCAAAAAATGTATGACGGCAATCAATACGGAACTTGGGATTTTCAATGGCAATTTGCCTGCTGGCTTAATCATAGTTTGGGGATTATTTCTAACGTTAACTTAGTATCAAATATTGGATTTGGAGCAGATTCTGCCCATATAACTGGAGAAAAAAGCATACTTGCCAATATGCCCATGGAAGCCATAGATTTTCCTATAAAGCATCCAGAAATAATGATTCGTCATTTGCAAGCAGACAATATTACACTTGATACTTTGTTCTCATCTCTCAATCCTAACTTATTTCAAAGATTAATCTGGAAAATGCTCAAAAAATAATATTTTAATCTATTGGAATATGATTCAAATCCTGAAATTCAAAAAACAATCAGTAGACAATTTAGAAATAGCACTTACTTTTATCATATTTATATATTACTTAGGACTTGATATTTCTGGACAATTAACTCAAGCTTGGGCACTATTTGGTTTTGTAGTTGTTCCAATCCTCATCTCTCGGTGCTGGAAACATTATTTTTGGGTACTTACAAAAAACCTGCCTATACTGATAGCATTAATTGTTATTCCTGCGTCAACACTTTGGTCAACAACTCCAGATGCCACACTAGCTTATTCGAGAGCTTTTGTATGCTCCACTGCATTTGGTATTTATCTAGCGGCTCGCTATACTTCCCAACAGTATATGAAACAGCTCGCTTGGCTATTTGGTATATCTATATTTCTAAATCTCCTAGTGCCTTTGCTCATGCCTGGATATGGAACAGACGGAGAAGTTTGGAAAGGAATTACTCGACATAAAAATGAGTTATCTGCGGCAATGGCATTGGCTGGAACTTTCTGTTTCACACATGCTTTATATGGTAATAAAAAGCATCGCTGGTTGGCATGGCTTGGTGTTGTTGTTGCCTTCTTTATCTTACTCCGAACTCAAGGAAAAGGAAGTTTAGGAATATTTGTGGGGTTACTGACAATTTTGCCTCTGAATCAAATAATTAAACAACAATATAAATTGAGGACTTGCTTAATAATTACTGCCTTATTTATTGCTGTTGTTGTGGGTGTGACTGTTACCCTTAATTTTGAGTATATTGTAGTTGATTTATTAGGTAAAGACCTCGGATTTAACGGACGTGAGCAATTATGGAATTACTTAATAGATAGAGGTATGCAAAGACCTTGGCTGGGTTATGGCTATGCAGGTTTTTGGACTGACCTTGATGAAGGTAGAGCGGTAGCAGTTTCATTCCCTTGGATTGGGGGTGCAGGCGATGGTGGCGGTAATGCTCATAGTAGTTATATGGATATATTTTTGCAGCTAGGATGGTTAGGACTATCACTAGTTGCTATTACTTTGACCATCACTTTGGCTCAAATTACTTTATTGCTAGGTGTAACAAAACAAAATGAATTTTTTTGGATGCTGCAAAGTTCATTATTTTTAGCAATTACCAGTTATTACGAATCCTATGGAGGTTTTTTCGCCTTCCGTCACATCTTTTGGGTGTTATATGTATCACATTCTTGTTACGCTGCTATTCACTTTCACCGGATTTTTATAACTCGCCAAAAATCACTTTGGAAGCCAGAAAACAGCTTAGTAATGTAAAACGTAATGTAAAACTTTATCGAAAATTTATCTTAGAAAATTTATATTATTTTTTTGAACTAGTGAAAATAATACACATAAGTACCTATGATACTGCCGGAGGTGCTGCCCGTGCTGCTTACCGATTACATCAAGGTCTTCAGCACATTAACATTGATTCTCAGATGTTAGTCCAAGCTAAATTTAGTGATGATAGAACAGTAATTTCTCCACAAACAAATCTAGAAAAAACCCTTGCCAACATAGGATATATATTAGACAGTATACCACTTCGCTTTTATAAGCACCGTCAAAAAACAGAGTTTTCTACTCAATGGGCACCCGAACAAATTCTTCCAAGAATTAATCAACTCAATCCCGATATTATTAATTTACATTGGATTAATAAAAGCCATTTGCAAATTGAAACAATTGCAAAATTAAATAAACCACTTGTATGGACTCTCCATGATATGTGGGCATTTACAGGAGGATGTCATTATACTCAAAACTGTAATAAATATATTGATTCTTGTGGCGCTTGCCCTTTACTTGGCAGCAATAAAAACTTGGATTTATCACGCAATATATGGCAGAGAAAACATAAAGCTTGGAAAAATATTAACTTGACTGTTGTATGCCTAAGTAAGTGGATGGCAAAATCTGCTAGTTCCAGTTCTTTGTTCAAGGATAAGCAAATTAAAATTATTCCCAATGGAATTGATACCCAGCAATACAAACCTATTGATCGCCATTTAATTCGAGAATTGCTGAATTTACCCCAAGATAAAAAACTAATTCTTTTCGGAGCAATCAACGCAACTAGCGCTCCTCGCAAAGGATTTCATTTTCTCCAAGAAGCATTACATAGCTTATGTAAATCTGGATGGCAAGACAAAATAGAGCTAGTTGTTATGGGTGCTTCACAACCGGATAACCATACAGATTTTGGTTTTAAAGCCAATTATTTAGGGAAATTGAGCGATGATATTTCCCTGGCGCAAATTTATGCCGCAGTGGATGTCTTCGTTGCGCCTTCCATTCAAGATAATTTACCCAACACAGTTATGGAAGCGATGTCGTGTGGAACTCCCTGCGTCGCCTTTAACATTGGTGGGATGCCGGATATGATTGAACACGAAAAAAATGGTTATTTAGCTCAACCTTTTGAAGTTGAAGATTTAGCTCAAGGAATAGCCTGGGTGTTAGAGAATAAAGAGCGGCATCAAAAAATGTGCGATCGCGCCCGTGAGAAAGTTAAACAGGAATTTACATTAGAAATTCAGGCATCTCGATATTTATCTCTTTTTAAGGAAATACTATTTAGATGAGAACAAAAAAAATCAGGGATATAACTTCACTAAAACTGAGTAATCTACTAAATTGCAACTTCCTAATTATTGGAATTTATCGATTTAAATCTTTTTGGTAAGTGATGTATGTCTCAAATAAACGAATCTTTAACCGTACGTAGCTTAGTATGCCATCGTGATGTAGATATGGCGATTCTGTGTTTAGGTTCTCTCTTAAAGTTCTCCTCAGAAACTATACACTTAGTAATCCATGATGATAGTTCTTTGACAGATGAAGATATAGACAAATTACAGAGTGGATTTCAAAATTGCGATGTGAACCATTCTTCTACAGAGATAATTCGCCGTGATGAAGCGGATGAATTGATGCAGCAACAGTTGCAATTATATCCAAATGCTTTGAAATATAGAAATGCAAATGTTGTAGGTGGTCTTAAACTCTTAGATATCCCTCTACTTAGTCAAGGTGACATTGCCTTCTGCGACAGCGATATACTCTTTCTGCGACCATTTCAGAGGATGTTTTACTTCCCCAATACAGAAACTTCAGCTATTTTTCAAATGGATTGTCGAGAGGCTTATGCAATTCTTCCGTGGAAACTATTAACCTTACCTAAAATTAAACTCGCACAAAATAGAGCTATAGATGGAGAAAATTATCGTGTGAAGCTTTTAAGCAGAGTCAATTCAGGATTAATGTTTATTCGGAAAAAAGCGTATGATCTAGATTTTATTGAATGGTTAGTAAGCCAAAACATATGTCAATCTGACATATTTTGGCATGGACAAACTTATTGGAGTGCTATAGGATATCATATTGGTAGCCAACAATATAATCCCCAACAAGTTGTTGTTGTACAATCAAAACAAAGTATTACAGATGAAACAATTGCAGCTCACTTTGTTTCTAGATATCGACATTTTTTAGGATATTTTGCTAATCAAGTAAATCATTCTTGGCATGATATTAATCCCGTAGCTGTTGAAACTATTTCATCCAAAAAGTGTAATTTATTTAACTTAAGCCTATCGCTGATGAGGTACAAACTAGGTATCTGGAAGCATAATGTAATGCGAAAAAAATCGTGAGTTCGTGATTAAAATATTTCTTTGAATTTCAAGACACTAATGAAGATTTGGCATGTAGGAGGGTTCCCATCTCCAGAAATAGTAAACGGACTTAATAATACAGTTTGGTTAGTTGCAAAAGAACAGGTTCTGATGGGACATAAAGTATCTATGATAGTTACAAAAATTAATCAAGATGCTTTAGATTTATCTGAACAGAGCGGACTAAATTTGATTCATATTTCAACAACAAAGTGGAGTTATGAACCAAAGTTATTAAAGTCTGTGCTATTTTCTCAAGCACCACAAATTGTCCATATGCATGGTATCTTTTCACCGGAACAAGCTACACTAGCTCTTAATTTACTTAGACGAGGAATTCCTTATGTCTCTACCCCACATTCAATAACACCTCAATTCTTACGCCGAGATTGGTTTAAAAAAAGTCTTTATAGCTTATTCATAGAAAAACCCAGATTGACGGCTTCATCTGCAATTACAGGAGTAACACCTTCCGAAACAGAAACAATTAATAAATTTATTTCCAACTATCGAGGAATTATCCGCAGTATTTCTAACCCTATTGAAATTAGTAAACTTGATAAATATACTTGGGAAAAAAAGATTAATGCTAAGCGACTAGTTTATATGGGTCGCTTTGATGTTTTGCACAAAGGGATAGATACTCTAATAGAGATTGCACGTTTTTTACCAGAATTTGAATTTCATTTGTATGGGAATGAAGATATCAAAACTATACAATGGCTTGAAAATATTAAGTTAAATATTCCTGGTAATGTTTATTTACATAATCCAATTTTTGGAGACGAAAAGTTAAAAGTCTTATCTGAAGCAACTCTCTATATTCAAGCATCACGCTGGGAAGCATTTGGCGTTTCTATTGCTGAAGCCATGTATATAGGATTGCCTTGCGCTATTTCCAACACACACAACATTGCTGAGACCTTTTCTCTGTATAATTTAGGGTGCCTTTTTACACTAAACCCCAAAGAAGCTGCTTGTAAATTATCAGAACTGCTTAACAATCAATCAGAGCAACTATTATATTGGTCACAAAATGCAAGAAATTTTGCCCAACTAAATTTTCATCCCCAAACAGTAGCTTCTGAGTATTTGAATCTATATCAAGAAATTATTCACTAAGAAATTGTTTAATGTCAGACTGATGAAAATACTAATTTCTGCTTATGCATGTCTGCCCAATAGAACCAGAGATGAGGGCTTTGGCTGGTACTGTTCAAGTGAACTGGCTAAGTTAGGTTATGAGATTTGGGTACTAACTGCTTCTTTTAACAAAGCCAAAATTGAAGCTACATTAACTGACAACCCAATACATAATTTGCACTTTATATACGTTGAACATCCTACTTGGTTCAACAGTCTAATGTACCATGTTTTTGGTAGAGATAGTAGCAACTATCACTACCTTGTATGGCAGTATTATGCCTACAAAGTTGCATTACGACTAGATAAAGAGCAGAATTTTGATCTTATTCACCATATAACTATCGCTAGCTTACCCTGTGGTTCATGGCTTTGGCGGCTGCAAAAACCCCTGATATTCGGTCCTGCTGGTGGTGGACAAGTTGCATCACCTGTCTTCAAAAAGTATTTTCTTAACGAATGGCGTTTAGAAGGAATTCGTACTTTTATCACTGAAAAACTATTACCTCTAGCACTTCCTCTACGTAAAACAATCAAGCGAACTAATCTACTATTAGCTGCCAATAGTGACACAATACATCTTGGTCATAGGCTTGGTGCACAGCGTATTGAACTTTTTTTAGATACCCACTTATCTGAAGACTATTTTTGTGAAGAACCTCCAACTAGAGCATTTTCACAAGAGTTACGTTTACTTTGGGTTGGTCGTTTGTACCCAAGAAAAGCTTTACTTCTTGCTCTAGAAGCTCTTTCAAAAGTTAATCCATCAATACCTTTCAAACTGACTATTTTGGGTAGTGGACCTCAAGATTGTTATGTATCTAGTTGGACTAAAGAATTAAATATAGAAGACAAGGTTGAGCATATACATCAAGTTTCCTGGGAAGAAGTAAGGAATAAGTATTTGAATAGCGATGTTCTTTTATTCACTAGTATGCGAGATACCTTTGGTTCACAGCTAATGGAAGCAATGGCGCAGGCTCTACCTATAATCTGTTTAAATCACCAGGGTGCAAGAGATTTTGTACCGAATAATGCTGGTATTAA
>NZ_JAYGHN010000041.1:0-40036 GCF_034931845.1 Calothrix sp. UHCC 0171 | reverse complement strand
AAAGCAGAAGGGAAGAGGGTTTTAGGTAACTTTACTTTTCGTTATTTGCACCGTTCTACTTAAATATTAAAAATAGTCACGCAGGGGGAAACCCGGTTTCTCATCAAAAAGTTAGATGATGCTCAATACTTAAACTCAAGAAACCGGGTTTCTTTGGTCTTAAGGTTTACTTTATACATAACCTCTAAGAACAAATCACCTATTTACCAATCAAAAGGTAAACCAACACTTTCTAAAGTTTCTGCGTCTTTTAAAAGTGATTGCATTTCGCCATCAATCACAATTTTTCCCTCTGATAAAACTAATGCTCTTTGTGTCACCTTTCCCAACCAATGTAAGTCATGGGAAGCAATGAGTATGACTTTCCCTTGCCAATTTAATAATACCTGTGCAAGTTTCCGTCGCCAACCAGGGTCTAGTCCTGTTGTGGGTTCGTCGAGGATGAGTATATCGGGTTCAAGGGCAAGGATTGTAGCGAGGGCTGCGAGTCGGCGCTGCCCACCCGATAATTCATGTGCGGAACGATGGGCAAAAGCTTCTAAACCAAATTCAGCTAATAATTCCCGTGCTTTGTCTATTGCGACTGCTTTGGGTACTCCATAATTTCGAGGTCCAAAGGTAATATCCTCTAAAATAGTGGGCATAAATAATTGGTCGTTGACATCTTGAAAGCCAAAGCCAATAAAACGCCGAATTTGGGCTAAATTTTGCGGCTTCACATGTATATTATTTATCACTATTTTCCCAGCTTGTGGTTCTTTTATGCCAATAATATTTTCGAGCAACGTACTTTTCCCAGAACCCGTTGCACCCATGAGAGCCACGCGATCGCCGGCGATTAAATCAAACGTAATTTCACGTAATACTGACTGATTTTTGGTGTATGCATATACTAAGTCTTGAACTAATAAGACTGATTGTGACATTGTGATTGGGGAAAAGGAAAAGGTAATGTTAGTAACTCCTAATTCAGCAATTTTTAAATCCAAGAAGCAACTGTTAAACTCACTGCTAACCCGATGATTGCAGCAGTTAGGAACATTTCTTGAGGTCGTAGTTCCATATCTACGGGCATTTCTCCAGTGTAACCGCGTACAATCATGGCAGCATATACTCGTTCGGCGCGTTCTAAACTACGAATGTACAATGCTCCAATCATTGATGCGCTGACATAGCGAAACCAGTTAACAGTGCCGTTGAGTCCTCGTAATTGGGCACTGCGTTGCATTCTTTGGACTTCGTCGAGCAAAATTTCTAGATATTGTCCGGCTAACAATAGGTTTTGTTTAAATGCATTGGGGAGAGGCAAAGATTTGAGGGCGATACCAAAACTATGGGGTGGCAAAGTTAACAAAAAACTATTCATTGTTAACAAGCAAACTAAAGAACGTACCAACAAAAAGCTGGCGCGTTCCCAGCCTAGAGGTAGTGCCACAAAGGATAAAAATAGCAATTCTGTACCAATTAAAGCTGCCAACTTGGAAATTTTGACATGCAAAAAAATTGCCCAAAAAATTGCGATCGCGCCATATACACTCAGAATATGCCAAGAATTTTGCTTGAGAAACGCACATCCAATAACTATTACTAGAGAAATATGTAAGCGCAAATTTAAGTTAGGCATGAGGAAGTGCTGAGTGTTGGGTGCTAAATGTTGGAGTCAGTTAGGAATTATGAACTTCTCTTTTTACTTTCATGATGTTGGCTAGTCCAAATGCAATTCCAAAACAAATTAAGGAACCCAAAAGTCCGGCAATACTTGTGCCGATTTTGCCTAATCCCGATACTTGATAGTCTGCGAATGGTGTCGGTATGGAAACCCTGACATTGTCTGCTAGTTGCTCAAATCCGGTTTCCTGTGCCACCCAATCCAAGCCATCGGGGAATGAGGATGCAAATAGCGAAAACACTCCTGATACCAGTAATACACTGACTACAGGCACTAACCAGCCTTTAAATTCGCCCTGCTCTCCTGGTAGTAAATCGGGTCTGGCATTGGCAAGATAAGTGAGGACTCCACCTGTGATTAATCCTTCACCAACTCCAATCAAAATATGAATCCCTGCCATTGCTGGTAAGACGATATTCAGTGGTGAAGTTCCAGATAGTGCTAATTCTATGGCGGCAAAAATCGCTGCAACGACAACGCTGATACCCGCAGCAATCCCAGCCGCTAAAGGTAAACGATTTTTTGCACCACCAAATAGCCTCTGCAATGTCTGAGTCAGTATCCAACCAACCCAAACCCCAACTAATCCCATATTCAAAATATTTGCCCCTAAGGCTGTAATTCCTCCATCTGCAAATAGCACGGCTTGAATAATTAACACAGTTGCAATACACAACATTCCCGCCCAAGGGCTTCCTAAAATAATTGCAGCTAGAGTTCCTCCTAATAAATGTCCACTCGTTCCACCAGCGACGGGGAAATTAACCATTTGGGCGGCAAAAATGAACGCGGTTGTTAATCCTAAAATTGGAGCGCGACGAATGCCAAAAGCTTCTTGAGAGCGTCCCAGCGCTATGCCCAATGCAGCTACACTCGTTACTCCAGCGATCGCAGCTACCGATGGTGATACAAAGCCATCAGGGATATGCATAATTTTTATCCACTTATCATTTTACTTTATACTCAATATCACGAAGTTATTGGTATCTCCAATTAAGAAAAACAAAAATTATCGATTATTTGCAATCCCCGTATGGGGTATTTTTAATATTTCTCCAGGTGAATTGACAATAAGATTATTAGCAGATTTATATCTTTTATTTTATAAGTGTAAACTTTCGTTGGGTACTATCTTAAAATTTTCTTAAATTGAAGATACGCTTCTGCAAACGCTCTAAAAAAATTTGTTCTTCTTGACTGACTTCAGTCGCATATATTTCATGAATTAAGGGGACATCGAGTTGTAATTCCGCTAATAACTCACGCTGATTAAATATATCCTCTGGAGTCCCTTCAATGATTAATTTACCTTCATCCATGACAAAAACCCAATCAGCCCAACGATATACTAAATCGAAATCGTGGGTAGCCATTAAGATTGTTTTCCCAGAACTGTGAATATTAATGAGGGTTTTGATTAAATTACGGGTATGTAAGCGATCTAAATAAGCAGTGGGTTCATCTAATAAAATTAATTCTGGTTCTAACACCATTACATCAGCAATGGAAACTCGCTTTTTTTGACCTAAACTCAAATGATGAATGGGTTTTTGGGCAAGTTCAGTCAACCCAAATTCTACCAAAATATCTGTGACTCGCTGGGCAATTTCCAGATGAGGTAATCCTAAATTACATAAACCATAGGATATATCTTCTTCAACTGTAGCAGCAACAAGTTGCTGTTCAGGGTCTTGAAAAACTAGCCCTACTTGTTGGCGCAATCTTTGCAGAGAAGGAGAGTCATATTTTACAGACTTGCCCCGCCATAATATGTCACCTTGTTGCGGTTTATAGAGGGCATTTGATAACAAAAAGAATGTTGTTTTTCCACAACCATTTTGACCAATTAAAGCTGATTTTTTGTGCTTAGGAATTCTTAAATTTAGACCATTTAACGCTGCTTTCTTAGCGCCAACATAAGTATAATAAACATCTTCAAATTCTAGTAAATATTCTTCCATTCTCAAACAAGTCTAATATAATTAGGAAAATACAACCGATAGTTGCTTCAATTAAATAACGATAAGATTGGCGATAGGAATAAGAATGCCAAACCTGTAGTTCTCCAGTAAAACCTCGCGATCGCAAACTCAATAATACTTGATGATAATTATCAAAAGTGCGTTTGAGTAGTTGTCCAATTAATAGCGCTAAACTGTTCATACTTGTCCTAAAATTACTGTATCCACCCCGCACTGTTTGAGCAATCCAGATTTCATTTGCCGTATTTAGTAACACAAAGGTAAAGCGATACATTAATAATAAAATTTCTGTGATTAATAACGGACAACCAATGCGTCTGAGGGTTTGTAAAATTTCGCTAAATGGGACTGTCAGCATGAGGAAATATAAACATGACAGCGATGCTAAAGCCCTTGTAAAAATGCTAGCAGCTTGGAAGATGCCATGATGACTGAGATATAGATAGTATGAGCCAATATTCAAACCTGCGATCGCATCTTTTTGGATTAAATTATAGCTAATTAATTCTGTGATATTAATCACCAAAGCTGGTAAACTAGTTAACCAGAAAAAAATAGCGGCGTAAACTAATTTAAAATATGTTCTGACTGGAATTCCTGCGTAAATCACAGTCCAGATACTCATCCAAATGGCAATTAAAATTTGTACCAAAGGATGAGCAATAGCAGAGAGAATAAATAGTATACTAGCAAAAGAAAGCTTTTGTCCTGGTGGTAGCGATCGCAAACGATTTGTATAGGCTAATGAGTCAATTTGTACTTTCATTACGATTGATTTATTCTAATTCCTGACTCCTAACTTCTAAATCCTGTTTGATTTTACTTTCGTTACGCCCTTTATAAAGTCCAATGACATAGCCAATCACACCTGCACCCATCGCTGCTTGTACTGCAAATAATAAACTTTGAACTTCTGAACTTTCGATTTCAATAATGGGATTGAACCACGGCTTATATTGGGGATGGATTTCTTGAATTGCCTCTTGGGCTTTGCCATCAGCGCCACCAAATTCTGCATTTTTTAAGAGAATCAATGGAGCTACAGCTAATGCAACTACAGCAAGCACTAATAACCAATTATTGGATTTATTTTTCGCTTGATTCATGTGGATGTCCTTATTCTGATTCACAACAAAACTTTTGATTACAAGGCAGTAAAAAATTACCAGTTTCCACCTGAATAGTGGTGTGTTCGATGCCAAACTTATCGTGTAATTCCATACTAATACGCGCTAAAAAGGCATCACCTGGATTTCCCGCCAGCATGACTAAATGTGCCGTTAAAGCTGTTTCAGTTGTACTCATTGCCCAAACATGCAAATCATGCAACGCAACCACACCTGGTAACTCTGTCAAATAAATACGCACTGCGGGTAAATCTATCCCTCTGGGCACAGCATCCAGAACTAAATCGATAGACTCGCGCAATAGATTCCAAGTGCCAAGACCAATAACACAGATTATGATTAGACTAATTACTGGGTCAAACCACAGCCACCCAGTCAGGGAAATCGCAATACCAGCGAGAACCACACCTGCTGATACTAAAGCATCAGCCAGCATGTGCAAAAATGCGCCTTTAATATTTAAATCGTGCTGACTTCCCGACGCAAATAACCAAGCAGTCAAGCCATTAACAACAATTCCGATTAAAGCAACAACAATAATTGTCGTCCCTGGTACAGATACAGGTGTGTGGATACGTTCAACAGCTTCTAATGCGATCGCACCTAATACTAGAAATAGAATACAAGCATTGAGTAATACTGCCAAGATCGACGAGCGTCGTAAACCATAAGTATATCGTTTTCCCGGACGACGACGTGCTAACCAAGTCGCACCCCATGCCAAAACTAGTCCAAATACATCACTCAGATTATGACTAGCATCCGCCAGCAAAGCTACGGAATTTGTCAAAAACCCAAATATCGCTTCTACACAAACAAACCCCACATTCATCCCAATCCCAAGTAAAAAAGCCCGGTTATAAGTAGGTGTATGGTGATGGTGAATTGACATATAGTAATTGCCGAAATAGTATTTTTGACTTTTGTTTTAAGTTAACAAAATTACCCAAAACATGTTGCCAGATAAACCCAGTTTATTTATATTTTTCCCCCATCTCCCAATCTCCCCATCTCCCCGTCTCCCCATCTCCGCGTCTCCCAATCCCCGCGTCTCCCCATCCCATCCCCCCATCTCCTATCTTTCCTGTTTAATTAACTGCAAAGCTTCTAGTTCCTGACTACCGTAATTAGATAGCCAATTCCACACCAGTACCGTCAATAAACCTTCACTAATTGCTAATGGTACTTGAGTCAGGGCAAAAATACTGGCAAATTTCCCGAAAGAAGCCATCACACCGCCCGTTGCTGCTGGAAAAGCTAAAGCTAATTGCACCGAAGTCACTACATAAGTCGTTAAATCGGCAATACTGGCAGCTAAAAATATCGCTAATCTTTGTTTACCAGTTTGTATAATTAAACGGTATAACCAATATGCTACAATTGGTCCTACGATTGCCATTGAAAATGCATTTGCACCCAGGGTAGTTAAACCACCGTGCGCCAGCAACAAAGCTTGAAATAGTAAAACTAAAGTTCCCAATACTGACATTGCCAAAGGTCCAAATAAGACTGCACCTAAGCCCGTACCCGTAGGATGGGAACAACTCCCTGTCACCGATGGAATTTTCAACGCCGACAAGACAAATGTAAATGCGCCCGCCAGCCCCAAAAGTAGCTTGAGTTCTGGATTTTCCGTCGTAATATAATGTAAACGCCGCAATCCCAAAGCAAAAAACGGCAAAGCAACTATCCACCAGAAAATAGCCCATTGTGGAGGTAGAAAACCTTCCATAATATGCATTGCATAGGCTGGTTGCGCTAAAGTGACGATGAAATAGCAACTGAGTATTCCTATTGCCAAAAACCAGCGATATTTATGTTGGATTTTATACTTGAGATGGAGAATAATTCTTGACATACTTTTTTGTTTAGCTGCAATAGTAATAGATGTTAGTTGATTTTTTACAGATGCGATCGCTCAAAATTTAGTATTAACCCTTCTCCTCGAAGTCATAGTCCCTTATATTCAACTAATTTTGGCTGACGTTTGAGTAAACGTGTGAGTAAAAATTGGATTTGTCCTTGTAATTGGGGAAACTTACAAAATACGCAGTGACATGAAAACAGCGTTGCATCTGCGAATGTCAAACCACTTCCCAAAGAATATGTATAGATTTTATAGCCCAACCAACTGTAAGCCATTGGTATTAACAGCAAGCTGAAACCAGAAGTGAGCCGCAACGTAGCAACAGTCAGCAGAAGTAAGCCCAAACTCCAAAACCAAATACTCAAAGATTCCTTCACCCAGTGACGTTCAGGAGTGTTACCATGTAGCCAAGCACCCTCAGCATAAGCATGTCCAGCACGCTGCGATCGCTTCCACCACTGCGATAAACGGGTCATTCTTGCATCATGCCATGTCATATCCCCATCAATACGCATAACTTTGCCGCCGATTTGGCGCAAACGCACGCATAATTCCGGCTCTTCCCCTGCTATCAAAGCTGGATTAAAGCCACCAACTTTTTTCAAGGCACTCACGCGCATCATGGAATCACCTCCGCAAGCTTTAGCTTCCCCCACTGGTGTGTTCCATTCGATATCGCACAAGCGGTTATAAATCGAATCGCTAGCAAATTCTTCTCTTCTGCGCCCGCAAACAACTACAACATCTGGATTTGCAATCAACTCACTCACTGCACTTTGTAGCCATCCTGTTGCCAGACGACAATCACCATCAATAAATTGAACCCATTCAAGATTGGGCGCAATAGTAAGTAAATAGTCAAAACCCGCATTTCTGGCACGAGCAGCAGTAAATGGGATGGTTAAATCGAGTTCAATGACATGTACACCCAAAGAACGGGCAAAAGCCACACTGTCATCCGTCGAGCCAGAATCAACATAAACAATAATTACACCTTCTGACTGCAATGATAAAAGACACTGACGGAGGCGATTTCCTTCATTCCGCCCAATGGCAACCACACCAACCATTTCTAATTTCGACATGACTTTCTCTGGAAGTACAAATCGGTTTTTTCCTTACTCTCAAACTCAAACTTCAACTTCAGTATTCGTGTAAAAATAAATTGAACAAGTAGTGTGGAGAGGAGTTTCCGGGGAGATATTCTTCATGGAAAACTCCGAGGAGTTTCCGGGGAGATATTCTTCACGGAAAACTCCGGAGCCGGAAAGCCCACCTTTGGGAAATAGCAAGCGAGACGCTTGCACTACTTATTTTTATATGATTCCTTACACAACCCGACAGGATTTTATATAAATGTTTTCCTGTTGTTTATAAACTTGATCAAGTAATTTTTTCACTACCCGCCATTGGAGTGGAGCATCATTTTTCATTGCACCCAGAGGTTTTAGCCAATCAGCAACATCCGGATGAGTTTTGTTCAAACAATCAATAAATACATCCCAAAACCAAGCCCACATTGCATCATGGTAATGAATAACCTTCGCCGCCCGCAAATTTTCCCCGCAATACCACTGAGCAAATGTTTTGCTACCAAAGCTGTAATTATGGGACTCATCCAAACCACGCCACCGTAATCCTCCACTTACCATTGCTAATCCTAGCGATACTTGGTCATTAAAAAACATTCCCGACACACGAGAAATTACCTGCGAATCAAACAAACACAAACAAGTATCCAAATATTGCCGTGCAAAATTAGTGCTACGGCGGTATGCAAAAATACCACTATTCCAATACAAGCGAATTCGATCGCGATCGCGTTCTGTTACAATCCAAGGTAAAGATTCAATTTCTAAACCCACAACTTGACAAATATTTTGCCAATAGGGTTCATTAATATCATCGACTCCAGTTGTACCAATATTTCGGTCAGAAGCACAAGCAACAAAATCCTCCCCATCACCCAATATCAACTGTTCCGGTTCGCCCACAAATAACAAATCACTATCAACCCAAACAATATATTCGCTGGAGAAATAATCCTCAGCCGCACAAATCGCATAGGGTTTATTCAAAAACTTAGCCCAACCATAGCGATCGCGAGTCTTTAAATGTATATAATCAACCTGTAAAGCCTCAAAAGCATTTAGTGTTTTCGATGCTAATGGCGGACCCATCCGTGGAGTCACAGCTAATATAGGCGCAGAGGCAAATTTTCCTCCCCAACGTCGCAAACTCTCAATCATACGTAATGTTTGTGATTCCAGCCATCCTGACTCGACACAACATACAAAAGCATATTGTTTTGCTTCAATCATCTGCAAATTACCTCTCTTAATCGTTACTTCTGACTATTAAATTTTGTATTCTATATATTTTTCTCTTCTTGCCAAAGTCCAAGCACTCACCAGATATAAAGTCCAATAAATATTAGTTTTGTACAGCAAAAAACTCTCAGTAAGATTATTCATCACCAAAAAAATTAAAAAAGCTAAATACCATAAATTCTCCGGTTCTTTTGTCCCATAAGCGAGTTTGAGAGCGCGAAAATAGGAGATTAAAAAACTAATGGCAAACAGTGAAATACCAACTAAACCCACATCCAGCGCCATATCAATAAAACCATTATGTCCATGAGGAGGAACAAAACCTTCGGTAAGAGCCAAACCAACGTCTTTTGCATACTGACTTCCTGGTGCCCAAAAAGCACTACGCCCAAAACCAAATAATGGTCTTTCCATTAATTTCGTTAATGCTGCACCCCACATTGGTGTTCGTCCAGTTAAAGTTGGATCTCGCCCTATCGCTGTCAATATTTCTGACCAACTACCAATAAAAATAGTGGCAGCAGCACCAAAAATCAGAATCAAAATATCAACATAAACAACAGTGACTTTTCCTTGCCAACGATATTTACTGTAGAAAAACAAAATTAGTAACAATACAATCGAAATGACTAGGGAAGTTTTGGATGTTGACTGCACAATTAATAATGTAGACAAAGCCAATCCAAACCATTTATAGCATTGATAAAATATGCTGTAATTCCTATTTTCATTTTTTGGCAAAAACAAAAATGTAAATGCACTAATTATCATCATACTGCCAAGGTTATTTTTATAGCCAAAAACCCCCTTCCAGGCTCCCGGATGGTCTTTTAAGTGAATACCAATTACTGGAACCACCAAAACAACAATCAAACTCATCACAGCACCAATAAAAAATGCTGCGGCAATTATTTGCACCTGTTCTTTAATCTCAAATCGCGAAGCAAAATACAATCCAAATACTGTCATTTGAATAATTTCGCGACTATCTTTCAAAGTAAGAATTGACACATCAGACCAAATAAAAGAACTGAGAATTAGAATTGTCAGTAGTAACAGATATTTGTCTGTCAGTGCCGTCTTAATTGTTTTTTTCCAGCGTAGAAGCAACAAAACCGTCGCAATTCCCCAAACAAAATATCTCAGTAAGGAAATAGGCGCTCCTTCCATAATTTGAGAAAATGCACCTGTAAAAAAGAGTAATCCAATTAGGGAAAATAGTTTTTCAAATATAACAATCACGGTTATAAATGTGAGTTAAATAAATAAACAAACAGTTAAATTGTTTAGAGGCAATTCATCAACTTATTCTATTTCCAAAAATATTGACTTGAGTGCAAAATACCAACTATGATTAATATCATATAATTGCTCTTGTAACGTAAAACAAGCCTGTCTTTTTTGTTCATAAAATTGATAGTTCTTGTATAAATTAAGTAAAGCATTGCCATATGCCATCACATCATCAGGAGGAACTTCAACAATCCCCTCTTGCAAGTAAAATACCGCCGGACAAACAGCAGAAGTAATCACCGGACGACCAGACAAAATACTTTCGGCAACAACTCGATTGAAACCTTCAACAAAATCACTTCTAGTTGGAACGATCACAACATGTGAATTGCTAAACATTGTTTTCATTTCCCCCTTTTTACAGTAGCCATGACAAAGAAAAATGTCCTCTACTCCTGACTCTTGAACTGCCAAACGTAACGCCTCTAAAGCCGAACCATCACCGCAAATATCAAAAACGATATCTTTTCTGCCTTCCGCCGCAAAACGCTTGGCAATTTCTAGCAAATCAAATACACCCTTGCTATACTCAATCCTACCAGCATACAAAACCCTAAATGGGATAGATGCATTGGGCTTGGTTGTAATATCGGCAAAATCGGCACGATTAAAACTCGGCAAAAACTCGAAAATTTTTACATGACGACCTTTTGTCAACTCCGATATCTGCTCGCTAATTTCATGAGAAACAACAGTAATAGCTTGAGAATGGCTCGAAAATAAATTTTGACTTAGCTTTAAGATGATTTTTTCACCAAAAGTCTGTTTCCCATACTTTCGCCACAGCGTACAATGCAACGACGGAATAACTTTCATTCCCAACCAGTGAAACAGCGACAACAAAAACCAGTAGGTTGTACCACTATCTACAATGACGACATTGGCTTGAAAGCGATAAGCTGAGACTAATAGATTTAGTCCAAACAAAATTTGCTGTAAGTGATAAAAAATACCTTGTGCATTGGGGAACAGAATTGGACGGTGTTCAATTATAAATTGTTCATCCCTAACAATTTGCTGTTCTTGAGCTTGAGCGATTACATAAGCTGTTGCATTTACTGTTTTACAAGCTTCGTAGAATTGACTAGAGTAGGTAATTGATACCTGTATAGAATTATTCTCACCTGCTAGCCAGCACTTATAAGACTCAATTACATTTTCTGGTCCAACAGCGTACAAAATCCGAAGTGGTTTAGGCATTTTACTTTTACACTTTTGCTCAACTTACTCTTTGTCAACTCCAACAATTAAACTAGAATTCCTCATTAATCACGTTCAGTACGAATCCAAGCTTTCTGAGGTTGAATTAGGAATTTGCAGTATAAGGGAATCTTCCAGAGAATATAAATTGGCACAGCTAAGAGTTCTCGCAGTGGTAAGTCGGAACTGGCAAATTTTGTCCAAGAGATAAGAATAGCAGTCAAAATGAGGAAGCCAGTAACACCTGTAACTCCTAAGGGTATCCACATAGATGAAGCAGCGAAAAAGAGTAGTGTAATGAACATCATTGACATCCACATGACAACCAAGAGCGATAGTGGTGGAATACACAAATCCAAGGCACTGAGAAATAGTTCAGAACGCCTTTGCTTTAACCCTGCCAGGAATAATTTCGGGACGTAGGTAAGTATAGTTTGCAGATGACCATGTTCCCATCGCGTGCGTTGACTTTTAGCTGCTTCGGTATTTTGGGGTAGATTGCCAATAACACGCGCATGAGGACAAAAAATCGGCGGATAACCGACAATACTCAAATCTAATCCCAGTTTCATATCTTCAACAATATCCGCACTAGCAGTATTAATCGAACTTATTACCGACCAAGGGAATGCCATCCCAGTGCCAGCCAACAGACAAGGTAAACCCAAACGTGTCATTCCTTGGGAACGAACGAGGTTTTTGACTTTGAAAGCAAATGCAGAAATAGAGTCTTTGGGACTATGTTGGCTGGGTTTTGTCATCAAGTAGTTTGCTTGGACTGGTTTTCCAGTAGTCATCGCCATTTCACTGAGGATTGCGATCGCATCTTTGTCTACTTGGCAATCGGCATCAATAAATACAACTACATCGGGTGCTGAATTTGCCAGATATTGCAATCCGTAATCGAGTGCATATCCTTTCCCCAAATGCAGAGAATCTTTTCTTTCAAGCACTATAGCTCCAGTATTCCGAGCAATTGTTGCAGTGCGATCGCGACAATTATCGGCAATCACCACAAGCTCATCCTGTGGTTTTAACGTAATTTTCAGGTTAGATAAGGTATTAGTAATGACAGTCTCTTCATTGTGGGCGGGAACTAGAATCGCAACTTTTAGATTGGGTAAACTGCTCTGATGATTACCTGTTTGTTTGACAACAGGAAAAATTGCCGCAATACACTCAACCAGCAATAGCAAACCCAAGATAAATAGCCCAGATGCCCCGATTGAAAGAAATATCTCAATAGATAGATGCACTAACTGAATAATAGACATGTATGCAATCCCATTTTTTGACTTGGTATGAAATCGATATTAAGTAGGATTCTCGATAAATCACCAAGCCGATGTTTTCTATGCTGAGTTCCGACAACGGAGCTTTCTCAAATAGATTTACTGTGATTTTTCAATAATTTTGGCAGGAATTCCCACTGCCGTTGCTCCTGGGGGAACATGATTCAAAACAACGGCATTTGCACCAATGTTGGCATTATCACCGATTGTCACATCTCCAAAAATTTTTGCCCCCGCACCCACATTGACACGTTTGCCAAGTTTGGGGGCTTCTAGAGGTTTCTCCAAATAGCGATTTCCTAAAGTAACACCCTGACGAATAATACATTCATCGCCAATTGTACTGTAGCCATGAATAACTATCGCTCCTTGATGCTCGATAACTACACGTCGCCCCAATTTCACTGTGAACGGTAGTTCAATTCCATAGCCATTCCGAATTTTGCGATACAACATTCGATATAAAATACTCAGAGGAGAGCGTAAGAGTTTCGGTTGTACCTGCATTCGCCAAACTCCAAAGCGATACACTGCAACGGCTCGGAATCCTGGTTTTGTCCAATCACATCCATGAGCAATCCAATCTTCTTTGATTTGCTGCCAAAGAGTTAATTGAGTGGCTTCTGCTGTATCATTCGGATTCGTAAGCGATTCTGCCGGAACATCCATACATTCTATTACCTTTGTTACCTCTACTCTGACAATCTCAACTCAGAACTACTTGCGACTCGCTGTAGTATTTTGGGCTACTAGTTGCTCACTGGTAACTTCAGTTCGATTACTGTTGTAATAGAAGTAATTATCTGGTTCATACTTGACATTTACACCATTGGCAATGATTCCCAACACATTTGCTTCAGAACGTAGTAATAAAGACTTAGCAGCTAAAGCACTAGCTGTATCTCCGACACCAGGACGGACTACAACTAAAACACCATCCACCATCTTTCCTAAAACTGCCGCATCAGCAGTTCCCGCTAGGGGAGGAGTATCAAAGATGATATAGTCATAGCTTTCCGATAAGCTGTGAATCAAGGCATTCATACTTTCAGAACCAATTAGAACTAATGGATTCGGAGGAATAACTCCGGCTGTCAATACTGATAGATTTCGTGTCACCGATTGAATACAACGGCGAATCTGATTTTGACCAACGATCGCATTACTCAAGCCTGTCAAATTCATTACTCCCCACAGATGATGTTGCGAAGGATTACGCATATCTGCATCGATAATTAATACCCTTTTGCCAGTCTGGGCAATGACAGCCGCTAAATTTGCCGATACTTCAGATTTGCCTTCTCCTGCAACCGAACTGGTGACAACAAGTGTACGCACTCGCTTGTGACTAATAAAGTTGAGGTTTGCCTCCAGCATTTGATAAGCTTCATGGATAACCGATCGCGGTAAAGTACCAACAATCACTCTTGGGGATGCTCCTTCGATGGACATTTGCTCGATGGCTGCATTGTTGGTGCTAAATTTGGGGATTAAACCCAGGAGGGTGTAACCAAATATATTTTGGGCTTCTTTGGTGGTTTTGATTGAGCGATCGATAATATCAATTAGGAATGCTGCGGCAATACCCAGCATCAAGCCAACAAATATGCCTCCTGCGGCTAAATACAGGGTGAGTTTGGAGCTAACTGGCTGGTTGGGAACAACAGCCTCTTGAACAATACGGGCACTCCCAACGTTTTGATTTTCGGCAACACGAACCTCTTGAAGACGGGTAAGCAGGTTTTTGTAGCTTTCTTGAGCTACTCCTAGTCGTCGTTCTAAGTCACCTTGCTTTTTCTCTAAATTGGGCAAAACATTGGCACGTCTTTTGTATAGTTGGTGCAGATTTGCCAAGGTTTGGACTTTGTTTGCCAAGCCCAAGCGCTGTGCTTGGAGGCGAACGGATTCGCCTACTAGTTGTTCCTTGAGTCCCCCTAGTTGCAGACTATTGGGGGAAATTTCCACATTTGCACCAGCTGATTCACTGACTCGCTGTTGGAGTAGGGAAGCAAGTGCTTTTTCCTGTTCTTCGAGGTTGATAACTGAGGGGTGAGTGCTGTTATAGCGACTTTTTTCAGTGGCTAATTTTGTTTGTACCTTTTGTAATTCGCCTAAAACTTCCTGTACTCCCGGAATCAAGCTCAATGAGGCGACATCAACTGCTTTTTCGCTGGGAATTTTTACTTGAGAACGCAATTCTTGGTGTTGGGAAGTCACTTCCGCAAGCTGTGCTTGGGCTTCGTTTAATTGTTTGTCGAGTTCAGCAATTGTCTTAACTGTTTCGTTCGATTCTTCCTGTAAATTAATTACCTGGTTTTGTTCTTTAAAACGTCTCAAATCTTCAGTCGTTTTATCCAATTCACCTTTGGCACGTGGTAATTGGGCTTCAATAAATTTACGCGCCGCTAATGCTTCAGAACGATTATTTTTGATATTGTTATCGACATACGATCGCATCAACTGATTGACAATGGCTGCGGCTTCTTTGGGTTTGTCGGAAATGAACGAAACATTAAGTACGTCAGTGCCAGCGACAGGTTCTACTTTAATAATCAGGGATTTCGGGTCTACCAACTTTCCTGTATCATCCCGCAAGTTGAGTTTTTCAATGACAGCTTGCAAAATTGGACGCGATTGCAAAATTACCGCCTGAGTCGAAAGTGGATTTGCTTCCCGCCTAATACTCTCCAAATCCCGAAATTTGCCATCAACACCTGTGAGGGAATTAGTTCGATTTGCTTGAAACAGTATTTTTCCTTCCGCCTCATAGGTGGCTCGTTGTAATGAGATGGCAAAAGCAGATAGGGCAACTGATGTCAAGAAAATTCCTAACGCGATCGGCCAACGTCGTTTGAGGACTAACCAATAGTTTTGCAAATCTAAATCGTCGGGATGACTGTGAGTTTCCATACTTTTTATTTGTTCACAAAATAATTGTGTGATTTCGGCGAGATAATTGCAAGATGAGTGGGTATGTCTCAAAATTCTTAATTTTGTAGAGGGGCAAGATGCCACCTCTATTATCATCAAGGAAACAAAAAGAGACTCCCACTACCTGATATTTTTGATAATTGAGACGCTTTTGTGATTAGTCGCTAAATTGATACTGCTGCTATCCTTTTTTTGATCATTAATACCAAATTTCTCGCTATTTTTTAATTCAATTGCCGACCAAGGATTTCGATATAATTGCAATCGCTGTTGTAAAATCAACCACAAAAAAGGTACAGCACTCAGTATGTAACGCCTCCACAAACGTTTAGGTTCATTAACAAGCCGATACAACCACTCCAAACCAATTTCACTCATCCATTTTGGCGAACGTTGGATATTACCAGCCTCAAAATCTATAGTGGCTCCAATAGCTAAAAATACTTTAATATGCTTTAGTTGTTGGCGATACTTAGCAATCCAGATTTCCTGTTTGGGTGCGCCAACTCCAATTGCCAAAACAGTTGCTTGAGAACGATTAATTAATTCAACTATTTTCTGACATTCTTGTTCGTTTTTTTCAAAGCCAAAGGAAGGAGAATGAGCCGCAACAACTATATTTCTGCCAACTTTTGCGTTCACATTCTTTTGCGCTTGCTTGACAACTTGGGTTTCTGAGCCGAGCAAAAATATTTTGATATTTTGGTCATACTGATAATAATGGTAAAAAGCAGGAAATAAATCCGAACCAGATATTTTCTCTTTTATTGGTGTTCCTAATAAATTTGAGACATACATCAAAATTTTACTATCACAAACTCGATAGTCTGCCTCTTGATAAACACTATAAAATTTGCGATCGCGTTGTAACTTCATGACATGATCCACATTTGGAGTAAACACAACTCCACCACTCCGCAGACTTTCTAGAAGTTCCAACATTGTGATGCTATGGATAGCCACATTTAGTAAGTTTATTTGCCTCATTACCACTATGAAAACCAGCGATATTTAACAAGAAGGATGTAACTGTGATTAGCCAATTTACAATTAGGAAAATACTTAAGCTGGAAAATTAGCAGCAAAACCTAAACCAACTAAATACCACTCAGTTATCTGAGAAAATCGACAATATACATATCATCTAAATTGGTATCAGTCAATCCTTTGATTTTTCGATAGTTCAAGATAATAAGCAAGCTAAAATTTAGCACGCTAAAATTTTAGTTATGGATAGATAAATCACTACAACTTTCACGCTATCGCCACTTCAAAATCTTTATCCTTGATGTTCACCTCTGGATTCGCAAGGGCTTATACCCTTTGAGACTGCAAAATTATAGAGGTAAAAACCACGTAAAACTAAATATCCACAACTATTATGAATGGCTAACGAAGGATAGGTAATGACTCCCTTTATATAGTGTCAGCAGAGCTTGACAATGTATAGTGGATAGTGACGCAAGTTAGTAAGCATAGTTTGAGTAGGATACTAAAGATGTTTGTGCGATCGCATGATTACGTTACACAAAAATGTATTTAGCATCTAGCCAAACAGTATTAATCTACTGTACTTGCATCAGTACCTGAGAATCTAAAGAGTACAGAAATGGTTAGAGTTAGGGGCATGATATTCAAAGCCTACGGCGAGCAGCCAAACTCGCGAAATGTCGCCATCAATACCGTACTTCCCCTGACAATATCCACTAAGTACAGGTGATTACCAGCAACCTTAATATATCTTTGATTTTAAGTAATTTCAAATAGATACTGTAAAGTTAACATGTAGAAAAGATAATTTTTCATAAAGATTTTATAAAGTTTGCGTTATTGTCCGGTTGAATATAGTAGCAATAAGTACATAAGAGAGAAAAAATGAGAATAATTTTTGTTATTTTCAAATGTGTGAATGAAGTAATGTAAATTACTACTTGATGGAAATTTTAAATTGATTAAGTAATAAGATTCGCTGATTTCCGCCAGAAATTACTTGTGGGTGTTGAATTGCAGCAAATCGCCTGAAAACAGTTAGGTACTGTTCAATTATGTTCAATGTGCAAACAATACAAGCATGATCAAGTACAATTTTGACCATGCCTGTATCTATACATTCAGTATCAATTCAACGAATAATTATCTTGCTGAGGAATTACTCATCGACAAAGTCATTATTTGGGCTAGGACCTTCAACTTCCCAGGCTAAATCGGTGACAGAAGTAATAAATGCTGTTTTGGCTGTGTCGATCGCAACTTTACCACCTGTAAGCTGCATACCCCAAATTGCATTTTTACCTTGATCTGCACCAGTGCCGTAATAGCGCCAAACGATATCTGGTATCCCATCTTGGGTATAGTCAGCAACACCTTCCATTTCCCAGAATGTATCGGGGACTGAAGTAATGAAATCAGTCTTGGCAGCATCTAAGTTGCCTCCAGAAGTCATTCCCCAAATCGCGTTTTCACCAGTACGGTAGTTGCGCCAGAGAATATCGCCAACACCATCGTTATTAAAGTCGATGACATCTTCAATTTCCCAATTGGTATCCGCAACTGTAGTAATGGAGTAACCATCTGTTGCTGGATCAAAGTAGGGATTGGTAGCAGCAGTTGCCGTCGCAGTATTCAACTTCCAAATCGCATTTTCACCAGTTTGATAGTTGCGCCAAATAATATCTTGTGTCCCATCTCCATTCATGTCATACCAACCTTCAATAGTCCAATTGGTATCCGCCACTGGTGTAATGGACTTGGTTTCTGCACTATTGAGAGTAAAGCGTTCTGTGGGAGTGCTGGCTGCGGGAATAGTAGAATTGTCATTATAAACAACTTCCCAAATCGCATTTTCACCAGTACGGTAGTTGCGCCAGAGAAGATTCGCATTGCCATCTTTATCTAAGTCAGCAACACCTTCCAATTCCCAATCAGTATCGGGGACAGTTGTCAAGAAACCGCTCTTAGTTGTATCAACATCAATACCGCTACCGTCATTCTTCATTACCCAAACTGCGTTTTCCCCAGTCGTCTTATTGCGCCAGAAGATATCGGTAATACCATCTTGATTGACATCAAATAGCCCCTCAACTTTCCAGTCAGCAGCAACTGCGGTGATGAATTTTGTTTTGGTAGCGTCGAGTGTGAATAGGTTAGCACCACCACTAGCGTTGTAATCGAGGAACCACACAGCATTTTTGCCAGAGTCACCACCTGATGTTCTGTAGTTACGCCAGAGGAGTTCAGGATTACCATCATTGTTGAAGTCGGGGGTGGTATTTGGGTTATTCAGGCTAGTACCGCCAAAGTTAATGGTAACGTTACCTGAAATTGGTAGGGCGATGTCTCCTGCTAAACCACCGTACTCAACAATGTAACCCTGGGGTTGAAAATTACCAGTTGTCCCACTGTCAGGAAGATCATTCCATTTTCCAATAGTGCCTGCATTTGCGTTAGCAATAATATGGGCGTAATCTTCAACACCAGCACCATCATTTGGTTCACCTGAATTCCAGTTAGCATATTGACCAGGGGCAACACTGCCATTCTCTGCTCCGTTCCAGAATGTAGTTCCATTTTCTGGACCTGTCACCCATTTCCATACACCCTCAGTTTCTAAATCGCTAGCACCAATCCAACCATTGCCAACTACTCGCTGTTGGATGAAGTCCTGTTCTGCTTGACTGGTGATGGTTGTTAAGTAGCCTCGTCTGCCAAAGTATTTATTGTTGGTATCGCTTGCTGCTGTATTAGCATCAGTCCAAGAAATTCCTACTGATTCTTTAAACTCGTAAAAGTTACCGTTGGCAGGGTTCGACAGCAACTTCCCTAAGGAGAAGGTAATTGTCCGGGCATCTCCAGGGTCGCTACTATTAACATTGGTATATGTGACAGAACGTAGTGCTGCTTGGTAATTAGCAACAGTATCGCTTCCATCTAAAGATAGAACTCCGGTGGTGTCGTTGTAATTCCAGTTGATACTGGTTCCTGTGATCGCACCAGAATTTCCTGTTTGTCCAGAAATCCCTAAATCATCCTTAGCCGAAACAAACCCACCAACTAATACTCTGGCTCCATCTAAATTGCCAGTACCACCAAGAGTTATATTGGAATCGACAACGATAGGCGCACTTGAGTAATTTTTACTATTAGCGATCGCCAGTAGTGTTTGGTCGCCACCAACAGCCGCAGCTAAAGGGGCTGATGAAGCAGAAGCTGAGAACGGTGCGTCAAATATATTGACAGTGTTATTTGTTTCCAATCCTAATGTTTGGCTATTTCTTATCTCTAGCTGTCTCTCGGCTCTCTCGGTTCTACTATCCAGCACAGTTGAATCCTCACAATTGATTTAAATACTTTTGTTTTTAGCCAGTGTCAATATTGGGGCTTGTCTTGCAGAACCCACATCCAGCTAAAAAACGTCATAGAAGCCCCTGAAATTCACTAAAATCAAATACTTTTCAGACACGGCTTTTGCAAGACACGTTAAAAATACTCTGTCACGTCAAGCCAGTATAATTTACTACAGCCGATTATGTACTAAAAGCTTTCAAGTCGTCAAATAGTTACTTATTGTGCCCAAAAAAATGACAACTATTACATTTAATCACAATCTCAACACAGTGTAGCAATTATGGCTGAAAAAATGTCGCGAAAGTTACAGTTAAAGTATGCCAAAAAGTTACAAAAATCAGGATATTTGAGCAAAATAATCGCTAAACAGGGGATTATTGCATATTTGCCATTAAAAAACAAAGTGAAATGTGTCAGGCTAATCCCGGCTAGTACATCGCGCTGATACATAGCTCAAAGCATAATTTACAAGCATATTTACTTATGCAAAGTTATTCTACTGAGGATTTAAAATTACTAATAAATGCTTGTGTGATTTTTGATTACTTTCCATGCGATCGCTGATTTTGCTGGAACCACGCCACAATTCCATCCGCGATCGCATTTGCTAGTTTTTTCTGTTCTTTGGGGTTTGTCACCCATTCAAACTCATTGGGGTTGCTCATAAAACCCAGTTCCATTAATACCGATGGCGCACTTGTGGGACGGGTTAATGCGAGGTTATTCCAAAATATGCCATAGGATGGGCGCTTAAGTTTTGCAACTATGTAGTTATGTAAATGTGTAGCGAGATTGTGTGCTTGGGGATTGTACCAAAACATGCCTATCCCTTGGGTATTTTCAGCATCACCATCGTCAGGGAGAGCATTATAATGTACTGACAGAGCAATTGCAGGTTCTTCGTTATCAATTAGTTTTTGTCGATCTGCTAGGGATAAATCTTTGTCCTCTTCCCGCGACATCACCACAGTGGCACCGCGCTTGCTTAGTTCCTCCCGTAATAATTTGGAAACGGTAAGGTTAACGTCCTTTTCTAAGGTTCCATTTGGTCCCGAAGCGCCGGATTCTTTACCCCCATGTCCTGGGTCAAGTAAAATTTTTATACCAGACAATGGCTTTTGTTTTTGGCGAGGAAGTTCCGGTGGATAGCGTAACGTCAAAACCAAACTTGTGCCTTCATAGCGGAGTTTATACCCCCACTGCTGGTTGTGTTTCAAATTGAAGATGTACTGCACTTGGTTAGGGTTAAGCTGCTGCCAATCCAGACGAGAAATTATTGGGTTGTTGTCGGTGCGGAAAGTGTCGGTTTGAGCGGTGGTATTATGCAGCGTCAGGAGCAAACTTTGATTTCCTTGTTGAACAGTGACGGGTACGGGTACTTGTAAGGGGAAAATGACCTCTACTTTGTCTTGGGATTGGCGATAGCCAATGCTACGAATGATTGAACGGGGAGCTATTGCACCTGGTATGGTGCGAGTCTCCTTACTATTGATCCAACCGCCGTAATCTAAGCGTAACCAGTCGCCATCCCTTCCTGTAATTGCTGTCCTGGTACCTTTTGGTAGTGGCGTAAGTCGAGAATGGTCTGTACTTGAACCTGTACGGGCGACTCCAGCATCAACATTCACTTCGACAACTTCTAATTGCGAGGGAGCAAGTATTTGTACCTTACCCGTACCTGCTTGCGTGACGGTTTTGCCATTCAGTGTTAGTTGAAATTGGGGTTGCCCTAAGTCACCAGGAGTTTGTACAGTTGTACAACCTGCGTAATTGCTAATTTTATTTCGGGTAACTTGATTTTGGGATAACGGTTGATTTAGTCCTGTTAGTGCAGCTTTATTGTCTGGCAGCAAGGCAGAAATTGGTTGCGGAGCAAGAGCGATCGCATCTTTACCCAGTTTTACAGCAACACTAGCATTGGCAGCTGCGATCGCGCTAAAACAAATTGGCTCACCTGGCATTCGAGCCATATCTACCGAGGGGATGAGGGAATCCTTGACAAAAGCCAATCCCGGAGGATTTTCTGGTTGTAAGGAGTTTCGCGTCACTTGAATTAACAATTCTTGATTTTCGTAACGAATAGTAAAGTTATTAGTCCCTAGCTGCAAAGGCATACTTGGGGCAAAATGACCAGACTGACTACGAATAATTGGTTTACCATTAATCGAAACTTGTCCGGTTGGTGGTGCAGTTCCAATGAAAAATATCCTATCGGCACTTGTTGTATGTTTGCTGGAAGGATAAACAACTTTAAGAGTTTGTTTTTGAGCTAAAACAACGGAAGGAGTCAATATCGAGCCTAACAGTATTAATCCTAATAAGGGTTTCATGCCACTGAAAATGAATAAGCACAACATTTACTGTGGCACAATGTCGGGGTGTCTTCAGTTAGAAATTGTTACAACTTAAAGATTCGTATGACTAAGTTTGTATTTGTGACTGGTGGGGTCGTATCTAGCATCGGTAAAGGAATCGTAGCAGCAAGTTTGGGGCGGTTGCTCAAATCCCGTGATTATTCAGTTTCGATTCTCAAGCTCGATCCATATATTAACGTTGATCCGGGTACAATGAGTCCCTTTCAACATGGTGAAGTATTTGTTACCAAAGATGGTGCCGAAACTGATTTAGATTTGGGACACTACGAACGCTTTACTGATACCCCCATGTCTCGACTAAATAGCGTCACAACTGGTGCAGTTTACCAATCTGTGATCAATCGCGAGCGTCGCGGTGACTACAATGGGGGTACTGTACAGGTGATTCCCCATATTACTAATGAAATCAAAGAAAGGATTAAGAGAGTTGCTCAAGATACTAATCCTGATGTCGTAATTACTGAGATTGGCGGCACAGTAGGAGATATTGAATCGCTACCATTTTTAGAAGCTATTCGTCAGTTTCGCAAGGAAGTTGGGCGGCAAAATGTCCTCTACATGCATGTAACGTTAGCACCCTGGATTGCTTCGGCTGGTGAAATGAAAACTAAGCCAACTCAGCATTCGGTTAAGGAATTGCGTTCTATTGGCATTCAACCTGATATTTTAGTTTGTCGATGCGATCGCCCACTACCTCCAGGAATTAAAGAGAAGCTTTCGGAATTTTGCGATGTGCCTGTTGAATGCGTAATTACATCACAGGATGCTAATAGTATTTATGAAGTCCCCTTAGTTTTAGAGCGGGAAGGATTAGCACAGCAAACATTAGAACACTTACAAATGGAACAACGTCAACCCGACTTGCGGCAATGGCAAACCTTAGTGGAAAGGTTGTACAGCCCCAAATATCAGGTTGAAATTGCGATCGTTGGTAAGTATGTTCGCCTTAGCGATGCTTATTTATCCGTTGTGGAAGCAGTTCGCCATGCCGCTATAACTACCTATGGAGAATTGCGCCTGCGCTGGGTAAATTCTGAGAAACTCGAAACCGAATCAGTCGCAAATTATCTCGAAGGGGTTGATGGTATTGTCGTACCCGGTGGTTTTGGCACACGAGGTGTCGATGGTAAAATAGCGGCGATTAAATATGCCCGCGAACATCAAATACCCTTTTTAGGATTATGCTTGGGAATGCAGTGTGCTGCGATCGAATGGGCACGGAATGTGGCGGGATTACCGGACGCAAATAGTTCTGAATTTGACAGCCATTCCCTCAATCCCGTGATTCACTTATTGCCAGAACAACATGATGTCGTGGACTTAGGTGGGACAATGCGCCTGGGATTGTACGCATGTAAAATGTTACCAAACACAATCGCCTTTAAGCATTATCAAGAGGAAGTTGTCTACGAACGTCACCGTCATCGCTACGAATTTAACAATGCTTACCGCAATCTCTTGTTAGAGTCTGGGTATGTAATTAGTGGTACTTCCCCCGATGGGCGCTTAGTAGAAATAATTGAATATCCTCACCATCCCTTCTTTGTGGCTTGTCAATTCCATCCCGAATTTCAATCCAGTCCCAGCAAACCCCATCCTTTGTTTACAGGATTCCTCGAAGCCGCTATTGGACGTTCCCATCCTACAACCAATTTCCAAACTCCAGCCGAAGTAGGATAAATAGTCATACTGCTCGGTTCCAGGAGAAAAGGTGAAAATGCTAATTAACTTAGGGATATAAGGTGCGGCAATGACGTAGCTTGCTTCCCGCAGGTAATGGCAAAGCCCCCTAGTATAAGAAGGCAGAAGTAAGAAGGCAGGAGGCAGAAGGCTCAAAATCTTGAGATATAAGCTTTTTCCTTCAAATTAATAGTTGCCTTATTTACGCTGTACTGTACTAGCTTGCAGTAATTTTACCCCTGTAAAATTCTCCACTTCCGCCTGTCAAATTTAGCTTAAAGAACCACTAGATAACTAACCCGCATTAACTCTATACATTTACGCCCCCTGGGAGTGATGAAATCCAAGGCTGATATCCACCCATTTAACGAGTCTTGGAATAATATCACTCTACCAAAAGGCGTAATACATAACTGAGGTTATTTATTTTTGCGATTTACGTAAAATCAAGGCTATTATTATCCTCAAAATCGCGCGGTTTGCTACAAACTTGTTACTGAGTTATGACTAAATTGGGGTTGGAAGGAGAAACTGTGGCTTACTGGGAGAAAATCATTTATGACAGGAAAGAATACATCGTTAATTTTGAGCGTGTTTCATCTTTTTGCCGCGAGCCGAATAGTAGAGTAACATTTTGGTTGCCGGATAATGCCATCCCGATTGTGATTAATCCCCAAAGTAACCCAAAAGACTATCAAAAAATTATCGAGTACACCGCAAAAGTGACAAATTTGCGTGATAATACTTACTGGGTAAAAATTTTTTATGAACGAAACGAATATATTATTAACCTTACCTGTATTAGTTCATTTTGTCGTGAACCTAATGGCAGAATCACTTTTTGGCTACCCGACAGCACCATACCAATAATTATTAACCCTACAAGTAATCCAGAATCCTATCAAAAAGTTGTAGAGTACATCGAAAAAACTACAGGTTTCAATATTTGATATTTCCAGGTTTTGCTTCCGTTAAGTCAAATGAGCGACAACCGAGATGGTTCTATCCCCAAATATTATGTCTTGGATGTTCTCATCTCATCCTTAGCAAGCGATCGCCAAATTAACCTCGACCTGGAGGATGATTTTATCTTGTTCAAAAATTTCATCCCCATTCCAGTCACCTCGAAAACAGGGAATCTTTGATAGCGGGACTTTTCAACCTTTGTAAAATCTCATACTTTGAAAAACGGCGCGATCGGCTATTATTATGAGCGTATGTAAATGTTCATCTCAACTATTGGTTGTGCTGTTAACGATGTTACAGATATTGATTTGTAAATACTTATTTGTTACCCTCGTAAACAACATCAGCTAACTGGTGATTTTTAAGTAACACATGGCTCAATTTAACCAGCTATCTGTTATTTTCAATCATTGCAGTTGAACTCAATGCTTTTCGTTCAAACTTAATGCGATCCACATGACTATTTACGTTGGAAATCTCTCTTACCGCGCTACTGAAGCAGACTTAAGAGCAGTATTTGCAGACTACGGCGAGGTTAAACGAGTCGTACTACCTACTGACCGAGAAACAGGTCGGATGCGTGGCTTTGCCTTCGTTGATATGGATGAAGATGCTCAAGAAGATGCAGCTATTACCGAACTAGATGGAGCTGAATGGATGGGGCGACAATTAAGAGTCAACAAAGCAAAACCACGAGAAAATAATAACCGACGAGGTGTTTACAATAAACAAGAAGCCTATGAATAACGGAACATCATGATAGCAAATTGTTTTCCTGTTATGCAAGCCATTGGTCACACTGGTGAACAGGAACAAAAGGATTAGATGTAATCATATATACACCAGACAACAGTCGTGATATTCTTGAATGTCGCGGCTAGTTGCTTTTAGGGTATTTGCTAATGGGGTATAAATCATTAATTGCGACTATCCATTATTACAGATTAATTTCTTTATTTTCTCTAAAATCACACTTCAGTTTTGAGAATAGGTTTCTAAGATAGAAGCAGTAGTTTATTTTGAATCCTTTCCCATTTCCCTAAGTATTGCCAAAATCAACTCAAAAAAACTACCAGTAGAACCGCGAGGACTTGAAACATGGCTCAAGCTTCAGAATCATTGGATTTGTCAATTAATGATAATGTTACAGACCACGCCTTAGACCGTGATTGCACCACATTATCAAGACACGTCCTCCAACAGTTACAAAGTTTTTCCCCAGAAGCCCAAGATTTAAGCGCCTTGATGAATCGGATCGGGCTTGCTGGTAAATTAGTTGCCCGTCGTCTCAGCCGTGCAGGGTTGATGGAAGGTGTGTTGGGATTTACGGGGGAAGTTAACGTCCAAGGCGAATCCGTCAAAAAAATGGATGTCTATGCCAACGACGTGTTTATCTCGGTATTTAAGCAAAGCGGCTTGGTATGTCGCCTGGCTTCTGAGGAGATGGAAAAACCCTACTACATTCCCGAAAATTGTCCAATTGGTCGATATACTTTGCTTTATGACCCTATAGACGGTTCGTCAAATACAGATACAAACTTGAGTCTGGGGTCAATTTTTTCGATTCGTAAACAGGAAGGGGATGATGTCGATGGCACCGCCAGCGACCTATTTGCACCCGGACGCAACCAAATTGCGGCTGGATACATCCTCTACGGACCCAGCACCATGCTTGTCTACACTATCGGTAGAGGAGTTCATTCGTTTACACTCGACCCCAGTTTGGGAGAATTTATCCTCACGGAAGAAAATATCAAAATTCCTAACCACGGTTCGGTTTACAGTGTCAACGAAGGTAATTTCTGGCAGTGGGACGAATCGATACGCGAGTACATTCGCTATGTCCATCGGACAGAAGGATATATTGCCCGCTATAGTGGTGCAATGGTAAGCGATATTCATCGAGTATTACTACAAGGTGGCGTGTTCCTTTATCCTGGCACCCTACAGAACCCTGAAGGAAAATTGCGTTTGCTTTATGAAACTGCTCCTTTAGCCTTTGTAATCGAACAAGCTGGTGGTCGTGCAACTACGGGAAATATAGAAATCCTAGACGTGGTGGCAAAAAAATTACACCAGCGTACTCCTTTGATTATTGGTAGCACGCAGGATGTGGCAAAAGTAGAGTCGTTTATTCAAAACGGACATTAAACAATCTAGAGGCGCAATATATTGCGTCTCCATAACAAATCCTGAAAAATTAACATCCTCCTGACTTCAGATAGCTACAACATGTGTATTCGCAATTGAAAACCTAATGATTAAGATTCCTGGTACAGAATCTAGGCTGCCCGCAGTTAAGCAGCTAATATCGAAAGGGATTATTGTTAACAGCATAAAGTTTACGTTAATTGTGCTTAGGCTGTATTCACGAAACCTACCAACTAATCGAAAACCTTAAAGACCTGGATAAAAAGATTAACATCAACACCGTTGTAGACGAACTCCTGTCCGACGGCATTGATTAAGTTCATCAAGCCCTTTGAGTCACTGATGAACTCTTTAGAAAACAAAGTTAAGCTATTGTCGCCTGTGTAGAAGTGGTTAATGGGAATGAGGTAATAGTTAATGGGTAATTGTTAGTAGTAGCAAGTTTTGACCAATAACTAATAACCACTCATTAACAATCGTTAACCATTCAACAAATCTAAAATCTAAAATCTCCAATCTGAAAGTTATGGTCAGTCTGCTAGAAAATCCTTTGCGGGTTGGTCTGCAACAACAAGGGATGCCCGAACCCCAAATCATCATTATCTTCGGAGCCTCCGGAGACTTGACTTGGCGCAAACTCGTGCCATCGCTGTATAAACTTCGCAAAGAACGGCGCATTCCACCCGAAACAACTATAGTCGGTGTTGCTCGTCGCGAATGGACGCACGAATATTTCCGTGAACAAATGCGGAAAGGAATGGAAGAAGCTCACGGAGGCGTACACCCAGAGGAACTCTGGCAAGACTTTTCTCAAGGTTTGTTCTACTGTTCTGGTAATACCGATAACCCCGAAGATTACCAAAAACTTAACAAACTTTTAACCGAACTCGACAAAAAACGGGGAACACGGGGCAACCGCATGTTCTACCTCTCGCTGTCACCAAATCTTTTCCCCGAAGCTATTAAACAACTGGGGACAGCGAAAATGCTTGAAGACCCCTACAAGCATCGTCTAGTCATTGAAAAACCCTTTGGTCGAGACTTAGCGTCGGCAAAAAGCCTTAACCTTGTCGTCCAGAAATACTGCAAAGAAAACCAAGTCTATCGTATCGACCACTACTTAGGTAAAGATACTGTCCAGAACCTCTTGGTATTTCGTTTTGCTAATGCCATTTTTGAACCTCTCTGGAACCGTCGTTTTGTAGACCACGTACAAATAACTGTAGCTGAAACCGTTGGTGTTGAAGACCGTGCAGGTTACTACGAATCTTCCGGCGCACTGCGAGATATGCTGCAAAACCACCTCATGCAACTTTACTGCATGACCGCAATGGAAGCACCCAATGCAATGGACGCAGAGAGTATCCGTACCGAAAAAGTGAAAGTGCTACAAGCAACTCGACTGGCGGATGTAAATAACTTGGAGTTATCTGCTATTCGTGGTCAATACAGTGCTGGTTGGATGAAAGGCAAGCAAGTACCTGGGTATAGAGAAGAACCTGGAGTTAAACCAGACTCGACAACCCCTACTTTTGTGGCGATGAAATTTGTCATCGATAACTGGCGTTGGCAAGGTGTTCCTTTTTATCTACGGACAGGTAAGCGGATGCCGAAAAAAGTCAGCGAGATATCGATTCATTTCCGCGAAGTGCCTTCACGCATTTTCCAATCTGCTGCACAACAGGTAAATGCCAATGTTTTGGCAATGCGGATTCAACCCAATGAAGGGATTTCGCTCCGGTTTGAAGTGAAAATGCCTGGTGCTGATTTCCGCACTCGTTCCGTAGATATGGATTTTAGTTACGGTTCGTTTGGTATTGAAGCTACCTCCGAAGCATACGATCGCCTGTTCTTAGATTGCATGATGGGCGACCAAACTCTATTTACACGTGGGGACGAAGTAGAAGCTGCATGGCAGGTGGTTACACCCGCTTTGAGTGTATGGGATGCTCCTTCTGACCCAGCCTTAGTTCCCACCTATGAAGCTGGCACGTGGGAACCAATAGAAGCAGAGTTATTACTCAATCGCGATGGTCGTCGTTGGCGCAGACTTTAAAGGTACTGAGGAGAAAGTGCTGAGGAAAAAGGAATGAGTGCTAACTATAAAAATAGGGCTAGTTATACTCAAAATTCAAAACTCAGCACTCAAGACTCAATGCATTCTGCGAGAAGGCTAAGGAGATTTCTAGGAAATAATGTACCGAAAATTTTTGTAGTGCGGAGAGGAGTTTCCGGGGAGATATTCTTCACGGAAAACTCCGGGACATCTTGTCCGATACGCTAACAACAATATTGGTAATTTCTTTTTCGCAAATCTTCTAACACCTACAGTACTGTTTTAATATTCAAATAAAGTTATGGTTTCCCAAGCACCTACAGTTTATTCACTTCAAGCTCCCAAAGATGTTTCGATGACGGAAATCGAAGCAGAACTTGGTCAAATTTGGCAAAGTTACGGTATCACCGGTGATGATGGTACTTTGCCCGCAGCTACCCGTGCTGCTACTTTTACTTTGGTTGTTTACGAACCCGAACAAACACAGCAACTTTTGGCAGCATTAGGGTTTTATCACGGTCCGATTGATGGGATTTTGGGACCACAAATGGAGGCGGCTTTGCGTGAGGCACAAAAAGCTTATGGTATACCCGAAACAGGCACTCCAAACCCCGATACTATTGCTGTGTTACGGGGAGAAATTGCCAAAGGTAGGGCTTCAGGCAAAATTTCTGATGCGACATCTTCTACCTATGATTCCAAAAACCCTCGGATTGCTGACGAAATTGCGCTACGCAACCCTTGCCGCATTGTGACACTGTCACCAGTCGCCGGGGATGATGAAGGTGTCAAAGCCCAGGTTGCGGCATATTGTCCCATCCAAAAACAATCTGCTAGTGCATTGGTTTGCTGCGAATACATTACCCTTACTGGCACTGCCGAGGCGCTGGAACGGATTGCGGGAATGATCCCAGCGTTGTTGATTGGTGGTTTACCGAAATTTTTATGGTGGAAAGCAACACCCGATCCCAACAATGGATTATTCAAGCGTTTGGCGGCTGTTTGCAACAATGTAATTGTAGATTCTTGTAACTTTAACGAGCCGGAAAAAGATTTGCTCTGCTTGCAGGAATTAGTCGAAAATGGCATTCCTCTGGCGGATTTGAACTGGCGGAGGTTGGCGGGATGGCAGGAGTTAGCTGCTGAGGCTTACGATGCACCACAACGACGGGCTGCTTTGGGCGAAATCGATCGCGTTAATATTGATTACGAAAAAGGTAATCCAGTCCAAGGTCTATTATTTTTCGGTTGGCTAGCAAGTCGTTTGCAATGGAAGCCTGTTGCCTACCAACATGAAAAAGGTGATTATGAAATTACCAAAATTAGATTAGTTGCCCAAGATCAACGTCAAATTGAGGCTGAGATTGTAGGGGTTCCCATTGGTGATGTGGGCGAAATTCCCGGCGATTTAGTTGCTTTGCGCTTGAGTTCAACTAATCCCCAAGCTAACTGTGGCACACTCATTTGTTCGGAAACTGGTGGTTGTATGCGGATGGAAACCCAAGGTGGGGCACAATCTACTGGTTTGTTCCAGCAAGTGAGCTCCCTTTCGGAACAACGAGCAGAAGCTTTGTTGAGTCAGCAAGTACAGCGCTGGGGACATGAGGCACTCTTGGAAGAAAGCCTGGCTTTGACGGCACAAATTTTGAAGTTGGCTAAGAGTTAGAAGCAATTAATTACTTCTGCTGAATTGTATTCAATTATGAATTTCTTGATGTTTTGATTAACAGTCTCGTCGAAATGACGGGACTATTTCATTTTTCCATTTTTAGAAACAATGCCAACTTTACAGCTATTCGAGCCTTAACCGAAGCGTATTGCGGCATTGTGGTAAAGGAAATAGAAACATCTAGAAATCTGTAGAAAAAATTAAATTCCCGGAATTTTCAGAAATCCTTCCGGGAGGGGATGAAGTCATGGGTTAGATTAGGCTTAAAAAATCATTGCCTGGAGAGGCAAAATCTATGGAAGCTTTCAAGGTTCCTTTAAATCGTCGCAAGTCTCAGAAGTCGTCTAACTTATCAAATAAAATTTTAACTTTAGCAGCATCGGTTTTAGCGAGTTTGGCAGTAGCTGGTAATGTGCAGTCGGCGAATGCTAGTCCCATCAAAACTAACTATACTCAGCTAACAAGTTCCGCTCAAGTTTTGCAAACACACTCAAATGTTGCGAAACCCCTTGTTGCCCAATTACCTAGCCATATCGCCGCACAAATGCAACCTTGGGGGATTATTCCCATTGTTATAGTCGGTGGTTTGGTTATTTTCGTTCCCCTATTTTTTGGTGGGTTGGTGGTAATTGGTGAACGGGAAGTTGGAATTGTTGTTAAAAAGTTTGCTTTGTCTGGTAAGGGTTTACCCGCCAGTAGGTTAATTGCTCTCAACGGAGAAGCTGGACTCCAAGCAGATACCCTTGCTCCTGGTTGGCACTGGGGTTATTTTCCTTGGCAGTTTGCTGTCAAAAAAGAATCTGTGGTGATGGTTCCTCAAGGTGAAATTGCCTTAATTGTCGCTGCGGATGGTGCTTCAATTCCTCCAGAGCGGATTTTGGGTAAGATTGTTGATTGCGATAATTTCCAAGATGCACGGAAATTTTTGACGCACGGTGGAGAGAAGGGACGACAAATTGGTTTTCTCACCGCAGGTACTTACCGTATCAACACAGCTTTGTTTAAGGTAATTACAGCAGCTAATGCGAGTCAGCACGGGATGACTCATGAACAGTTGCAGGTACATCAAATTGCGGCGGATAAGGTTGGCATTATTACGACTTTGGATGGTTCTCCCATAGCCCCTGGTGAAATTGCAGGACGTAAAACTGGGGGACATGACAATTTCCAAAATGGTCAAAAATTTCTCGATGCTGGGGGACAACGGGGTTTACAAGAACAAGTGTTGTTATCTGGTTCTTGGAACCTAAACCCTTGGTTGGTAAAGGTTAAACAAGTGCCAATGACGGAAATCCCCATTGGTTATGTAGGTGTGGTAATTTCCTTTGTGGGTAAAGAGCAGGAAGATGTCAGTGGGGCATCTTTTACCCATGGTAGTTTGGTGAATCAGGGGCATAAGGGTGTGTGGGTGGAGCCGTTGTTCCCAGGTAAGCACCCGCTCAATACGGAGGTGATGAAGGTTGAATTAGTCCCGACGACAAATATTGTCTTAAATTTTACTAACCGCATTAATGGTCAACATGGTTATGATAGCAAGCTTGAGGCTTTGAGGTTACTATCATTTGATGGTTTTACCTTTGATTTAGAAATATTTCAAATTATCCATATTGGTGCGTTGGATGCGCCCAAGGTGATTTCCCGTTTAGGTTCGATGCAAAATGTGATAGATCAAGTTTTGCGTCCTATTGTCGGTAACTATTTCCGCAACTCAGCACAGGAATATACTATTTTAGACTTTTTGAGTGCTAGAAGCGATCGCCAAGTGGAAGCGTCGGAATATGTTAAATCTGCATTGCGTGCCTATGATGTACAGGCTGTAGATTCGTTGATTGGTTTAATTACTCCCCCACCGGAGTTAATGTATACCTTGACTGAACGGAAAATTGCGGAAGAACAGAAAAAAACCTACGAAGTACAGCAAATGGCACAAACCCAGCGTCAGCAATTGGTGCGGGAAACTGCTTTGGCTGAAATTCAACAGGAGTTGGTACATTCAGAACAAGGTGTCAAAATTGCTGAGTTGAAGTCCAATTCTCGCATTCAAGAAGCGACGGGTGAAGCGGAGGCAATTAAGTTAAAAGCGATTGGGGAAGCTGAGGGTATCCGCGCCATGGGTAATGCGAAAGCAGAAACCTACCGTGCAGGTGTACAAGCTTTGGGAGAAAACGGTTACACTGCAATGCAGATGATGCAAATTGTCGGCGATCGCAATGTACGTCTGATACCTGATATCTTAGTCGGTGGTGCTAGTGGTGGCAATGCTAATGGTTTGGTTGACGGGTTGCTATCGATGATTTTATGGAATCAAACCAGTACCAAGCAAAATGAGATGACAAAACCCATATATCCAAGGGTTCCTGTCACTGCACCAAAACAAAACGGTAATACATCTTTAAATATTGAGTTGCCAATAGAGAAATAATTTTTTGCTATTCTGTGGAGACGCGAGGTGTCGCGTCTCTATTTTTTTTAGCATTTGCCAATTTGTAATTTTGTACTTAAATTTAACAAAACTCTACTTTTCGATGTCAATTTTTTCTAAGATTTTACAATTAATTTTTATTTTGCAGGAGAATATTAGAGTATCAAGTGCGATTTACCCTCAATAGAATTTAGGAATCAGAATCAGGCTTGAGTATTCTGTATTTTGCTATGGGTAGATTATTCTCGCTTCTGAGTTCTGCTTTTGATAAATTCCCTGAAAATCCAAGAACAATCTCAATTATTAAATATGCAAATAATCAATTCTAAAGTAGTTTTTCCCATGTTTTTGGAGCCTGCTTATCGCTTAATTAAGTTAATCGGAAATAGTGAATTTACCCAAACATTTATTGCTGTTGATGAACGAGATTATCCTTTTTCAGCTTGTGTGGTTCAAAAAATATTCAGGCGATCGCAGTTTTGTCAAAATCAAAATATAGATGAAAAAATCAATTTATTGCAGCGACTAGAGACATATTCATTATCTCCTAAGTTGTTTAGTTATCATTACAAAGATGATTATATTTACTTAATTTTTGAATATGTTGAAGGTAAGAATTTAAATCAATCTTTATCAGTCAATGGTAAATTAAATGAAGTACAAATTTGGCAACTTTTAACAGATATTTTACCTGAACTTGAATTATTACATAATTGGAATTTAATTCATTGCAATATTAAACCTACTAATATTATTGATTGTCGCAATTCGTTACAGCAAAAATTTATTTTAGTTGATTTTGCTAATATTCAAATTTTTGATAACATTCATGATTATGCAAATAATATTATTTCCGGTAGCCCAGAATATCTGGCTCCCGAACAGTTAGATAGTTATCCGGTATTTAGTAGTGATTTGTATAGCTTAGGTGTAACTTGTATTTATGCGCTAACTGATGTATCCCCATTTTATTTATTTGATTCTGCAAATAACCAATGGGTTTGGCGTGATTATTTACAAACTGAAATCAGCGAAAGATTAGCCAATCTTCTCGATAAATTAATTAATAAAGATATAAATCAGCGCTTTCATTCTGCAAAAGATGTTATGGAAGTCATGGGCATAGCTTCCATCAGCCCTAAATTAACTTTAAAATCTCAAGTCACAAATCAAGAATTTCCCAAATTAGCCAATTTGTATACTCTCACATCAAGCACAAGCCTGATATCAGAAGTAAATACAGTGGCAATTCACCCCAATAATCATAACCTTGTTAGTGGTCATCAAAATAAAAATATTTATATCTGGAATTTTCAGAGCCAAAAATTTTTACAATCTATTTCTGGGCATTCTCAAGCTATTGAATCTCTCGCCTTTAGCCCAGATGGAAAAATATTAGCATCAGCTAGCGCCGACAAAACAATTAAATTGTGGAAAACTCAAAATTATCAGGAAATAATTACACTTGTTGGACATATCAAGGCTGTTAAATCAGTTGTTTTTAGTCCCAATCATAAATATCTGGCTAGTGGAAGTTGGGATAAAACAATTAAAATTTGGGATGTTAAAGATGCTGAAACAGCCACAGAAATTTGCACTTTAACTGGACATAAACAACAAGTTAGTTCCGTTGCTTTTAGTCCCGATGGATTATATATAGCCAGTGGAAGTTTCGATAGGACAGCTTGCATTTGGAAATTACCCCCATACCCAACCAAACCACAAAATCAGAATTATCCTGAATGTATTTTATCAGGACATACATGGGCAGTTCTAACAGTTGCATTTAGTCCAAATGGAGAGATTTTGGCAACTGGTAGTGATGATAATACAATTAAATTGTGGGAAATTAAAACCGGTAGAGAAATTGCCACACTATCAGGACATTCTTGGTCTGTAACTGGATTAACATTTGATAAAAGTGGGAAATTTTTAATTAGTAGTAGTAAAGATAAAACTATTAAAATTTGGCGCGTTAGTAATCAAGAAGAAATTACGAATCTTTGCAGTCATGAAGATTCAGTAACTGCGATCGCCTATAATTTCTACAGCGATTTATCACCTCATCAACTTATTATTAGTGGTAGTCAGGACAAAACAATTAAAGTTTGGGAAATAGAGTTGGAAACTGAGACGGAGACTTAGAGACGCGGAGAGATTTTAATTAGAAGTGATTAGGCGAACATGATGTCACACCATTTGACTAACAATCATGAAACATCTCCAGTAAGGATTTTTCAATTACATAGCTTGCTTATCACAACAGCGAGTATTGCAAATTGCGAATTGGTATCATCTAGTTTCCTGCTTTCGGAGAATTAGTATAACCTTCCATATCTTGCAGTCATCAAATTATCTGGATTCAATTGATTATGTTGCCAAGCCCACATTTGATCCCCAAATGAAAAATGCCACCATTCGCGGGGATTACGATGAAAGCCAGCTTTTTCCATGACATCAGCCAGTAATTTTCTATTCCTATGGTAAACAGATGCTTGTGGATGAGAATTGTTGATGTAATAATTGGGCATTGAGCGATCGGACATTTCATCAATCGGTGAACCCATATCCACAATCTGATTATTACTATCCACCAAAGTGACATCGATTGCCGCACCCGTACTATGGGGGGGTGGAGTGGCAATATTTAAACTTGGTGCAGCCCAAATTTTATAGACTTCTTCCCAAATATATTTGGATTGTATTTCCGATAATTCTGATTCCATCAGCCCTCTTGCTGCTAGCGCTTGCTGAAAGCTGTAATCCACCATGAATTGCTGCACTTCCACAGGACGATAAGCATCAAATATTTGAATATACCAGTCAGCATACTTTTGTTGTAAATAATCCTGTGCTGTAATTAATCTATTCACAACCCCTTCACGTAAAAAATAAGGTGAATGCTTCCCATAAGGTGCGCCGAGTTTCTCATAAGGATGAGGTGTTTCAACTGCAAATTTTTCGAGGGGAATTTCTATAAGTGCTTCTTGTGATTCAATGATGGGGACATGATGATAAGGTCTTTTTGACATTTTTTTCCTCTCTAATCTTCCTTTTCCTGACAACAGGAACAAGACTTTGTCCCCGTAACTTCCGGTATGGGATCATAACCTCCAGGATGGAAGGGATGACAGCGAAGAATACGTAACACAGCCAACCAACTGCCTTTGATTGCGCCAAATCTTTCTATGGCTTGGATAGCATACATCGAACAGGTGGGTTGAAAACGACATGTTGGCGGAAATAATGGGGAAATAAATATTCGGTATCCCTTAATTAACAAAATCAGTGGTTGCTTCATTCTTGTCACCCAATCTTATAAATTAGTAATTGTTAGGAAATTTAGAGATATAACTACTTCTTTGATAAGTATATTTACTAGTCTTGATTCCGATTATCCCCTGTGGCTGCAAATCAGCAGTGTTGCAGTTTGGCTTGGTTTAGTTATTTCTGCCGCTTGGATAGCAAACCGTTCAGTCAATCACGATTCTGTCAAAAAATCAGAAATTGTGCGGAAGATTGTTCACATAGGCACGGGTAATGTGATTTTACTGGCATGGCTACTCGATATCCCGGCAATTCTGGGGATTGTAGCTTCAATTTTAGCAAGTGCTGTGACTTTGCTATCTTACCGTTTTCCGATTTTGCCCGGTATTAATAGTGTTGGACGCAAAAGCTTGGGAACGTTTTTCTATTCACTCAGTATTGGCATTTTAGTCGGTTTTTTTTGGTACTTAAACCAACCATATTATGCCGCATTAGGTATTTTAATTATGGCTTGGGGTGATGGACTCGCTGCCCTAATTGGACAACGTTTTGGTAAACATAAATATAAAATTTTTGGTGGACAAAAAAGCTGGGAGGGTTCACTTGCGATGACCCTCGTCAGCTATGTTATTAGTAGTTCAATTTTATGTAGCGTCCAAGGAAATATCTGGCAAACCTGGGTTGTGTCAATGGTGATAGCAGTTGCTGCTACTGGTTTGGAGATATTCTCTTTCTTAGGAGTTGATAATCTGACGGTTCCTCTAGGAAGTGCGGCTCTAGCTTTTTTGTTGAATCAAGTTTTGGGGAAATAAAGGAATAGGAAGCAGCGAAAAGAAGATGATGATTCCTTTCTCTATGCGTCTTCCCCTTCTCCTGCTCTCTCCTTAACTTTCTCCAACATTAGTAGTTATATCCACCACCTCCCTGGTAGCCGTTGTTGTGATGGTTGTTGCGATTGTTGTTATATCCATTGCTACGGTTATAGCTGTTACCGTAATACCCGTTATTGTGTCCACGGTTGTAGGAGTTGTTACGGTATTGAGGACGGTAGTTGTTGCTAGGGCGATAGTAGTTATTGCTGCGGCGATAATAGCCACCAGAATTATTTCTATTACGATAGTTGCAATTGTTATAGTTTCTGGTGATGTATTGAGCTTCTTGGACTGCATTAGTGTTTTCTAATACTTCCACTTTTTCTGATGCTTCTAGTTTTTGAGATACGATCGCACCTTGTGCTTCGACTGCACCAAATCCCAAGTATACTGGTAATACTAAGGCACTAACTGCTAATTTCCAAAACATTATTTTACTCCTAATTTAATTCTTGGCTGGGAAGGTGATGCAAATTTTCACTGATGATTTGCCACCACCAGCGAATTTCAAAGAATCATTCTCCACAAGAAGTTTCTACTTGAAGCTCAGATTTGTTTGCTGTTTGACTATTCTGAACTTCTATAACTTCTGCAATTTTTCAAACCCTTTACTTTGTACTAGATTCTCGCTTTTGCTTGCAGAGAAGCTGGAATCTATACAATATGATTATCATAAACCTGACTTTGAATATAGTTACTCGCGATCGCATCTCTCAATTCATCCAGAATTTTATTTTTTATTTATTTTTACAAAAATTAACATAAGCTTCAAAATAGCTTACACTAGTATCAAATCAGCCTACTTTTCGACTAGTGGGATGATTCTTAATTCTGACAAACGAGTTCTTCTTCAAAAAAGAAACTCGAATAAGTATGAATTTTCAACAACAATTTTTAATTGTTGTGATGAATAGAAACGTTTTCTTTGTAATGATTCCAAAATAAATACTCCGCAAAATCTCACATCCGGAATTGTACGGATTGTTTAACAAACTTCGACAAAAAATTTTGATAAATATGAAGCGAAATATTAAATAACAGAGCAACCCATAGCCGATTCTATCTACTCTTTGAACTAAAGACTGGAAAATTAGGTGAATTTATTCGGAGCATATTTTGTAAAAGGAGTCACAGAATCTACCACCATAGACAGAATATAAAATAACTATGTTCGCTGCTATAGATAGATTAATTGTGAGACATTACTAAAACAAGATATATAAGAGAATCTACTTACTTTTAAGCCTTGTAAGCCAGCAAAGTTAAATTTTAATTAAAAATACAGCCATAAACTAAATAATATGAGTTTTTTTAACGATTCTGTACCTCCGTTACGACGTAAACGGTCAACTTTAGATATTCATGATTTGGAGGGGCTTTGGCAAGTTAACTGGCAAATTGGACAAATCAAGCTTTATTCAACTTTTTATACTCGTATTGACCAAGCATTTATTTTGTGGAGTTTGTTATTAATTCCCATGTTTGTGACAGCGCAATTCTTGCCTATTAGTTGGAGTTTACAAGCGGCATTATGGTCTGTTTTAAGTTGTCTGGGAACTGGGATAATGATGAGTTGGACTAGCTATTGGGTAAAGCGGCGGCAAGTTGAATGGGTGCTTTACTGTTGGGCTTTCTTAATGCTGATAGGAGTAATTGTCACTAACTTAGGCATTCTCTTTAGTTGGGGAGAAGTCCTGTTAAACCTTTGTCCATTATGGTTAGGTTTGAGTGCATTCGGCTATTTATGCACTGGTTTCGGAGTGCGATCGCGTACTATTATTGGCACAGGGATTTTACATGCGATCGCTATTTTCCTATTACCCTATTTTAGTGGATGGCAATTTCTAGCTACAGGTGCATTAATGGTGTCTTGCTTATTGCTCCTGGCAGAATTTGAATGGGATCATTTGTAGTTTGCAAAAAGCAAAAAAATGATATCCCCGATTTATTTTGGAAGCTGAGGATATCATCTTTCACACACGATAAAGAAATGAGATATTTACCGGGAATATTTATAATTATGTACCTATCATTTACCAATTATCTGCATTTCCCTTATAAGGTTCTCCTGTAAATGGTTGTACGCCAATATTTGGATACGAATCATGGTCAGGAGCGAAAATTTCCATCGCAGCTTCTGTAAGAAACTGGGTAATTGTAGCTAAAATCTTGGAAACTGACATAACATCATACCCCTTATTATTCTTGTCCTACCACTTGCATGGTGATATCTAATAATTTAAATCTGATATTTTCTCTTGCTTATTTTTGCAATATATTTCAACTTGCTGAAATATTAGTTTAACTATTATCTTATTTTTTAATATATAAAACTACATTCACTTCGCTAATATTTATTTTTGTAAAATCAAAAGAATTAGGCAAATAAACTAACTTCAATCATCATAATCAATAGCCAATCTAAGTAGAACGGTGCAAGTAAACCGTAGACGCGGAGCGGCTTCTCGCAGAGTAGTATGTAACGAAAAGTAAACTGAATTGAAAACCTCTTCCCTCCTGCCTTCTGCCCTCTGACTTGAAAA
>NZ_JAYGHN010000040.1:19244-40189 GCF_034931845.1 Calothrix sp. UHCC 0171 | reverse complement strand
TAGATTTGTTGCCAAGTTGAAGAGCAGCTTGGCATGATAGCAATAAACCTTCGTTGCCAGGAGAAATATTTTCTCTTGTTCTCTTTTCCCCGCCTCCCCGCGTCACCGCGTCAGCACATCTTTGCGTCCTCTTTTCTCCCCCTCTAAAATCCCATCGCCGACGCTACCGCTTGAATATCCGGTGCAATCCCTTGTTTAAAGTGGGCATTACTGTGTTTAATTGCTGTATCGGGGTCTTTTAATCCATTCCCAGTTAAAACACAAACTACAGTTGCACCTGGGGGAATTTGGTCTTTGACTTTTAACATTCCCGCAACTGATGCGGCACTGGCTGGTTCGCAAAAAATTCCTTCTTCAGATGCCAGTAGTCGATATGCTTCTAAAATTTCCGCATCGGTGACGGAGTTAAACTCACCCGCGCTTGCTGATTTGGCGGCAATGGCTTTGTCCCAACTTGCGGGATTGCCGATGCGAATAGCTGTAGCGATGGTTTCAGGGTGTGCCACAGGATTTCCGGTGACTAGGGGTGCTGCACCTGCTGCTTGGAATCCCATCATCCGAGGTAGGCGATCGCATTTTCCGGCTTGGTGATATTCGCAAAAGCCCATCCAGTAGGCTGTAATGTTTCCGGCATTACCTACGGGAATACATAGCCAATCGGGGGCATCACCCAAAACGTCAACTATTTCAAAGGCTCCGGTCTTTTGCCCTTCTATCCTATACGGATTTACTGAGTTAACTAATGTGACTGGGTAATTCTCCGACATTTCCCGAACAATTTCCAACGCACGGTCAAAATTACCTTGAATTGCTAAAACCTCTGCACCGTACAGCAATGCTTGGGCTAATTTGCCAATTGCTACGTAACCATCGGGAATCAATACAAAAGCTTTCATCCCCCCACGTCTGGCATAGGCGGCGGCGGCGGCGGAGGTATTTCCGGTACTAGCACAAATTACCGCTTCTGCACCCGCTTCCTTAGCCTTGGAAATTGCCATTGTCATTCCCCGGTCTTTGAAGCTACCAGTGGGGTTAAGACCATCATATTTGACAAATACCTGTACTTGCTTGCCAATGATTTGGGCAATATGGGGTACGGGAATTAGGGGTGTATTACCTTCGTGCAGCGTCACCACAGGAGTGCGATCGCTTACAGGTAAATACTGACGGTACATTTCGATTAGTCCAAGCCAAGGTTGGCGATGAGATTTGGCGGCAAAAGGGCTTAAGGTCACGGTATATAACGACTCTTTCAATACAGTCTTAATACAGGCTAAACAACTGTTACTAAATACCTCTTGATGGAAAAAAATAATATTCTTCCTGGGGAAGATTTTTAGTCACCTTTTTTTATGGCAAGCTGAATAGCGAATACTTAAAGATTCTAAGGTAAAAACCTTAAGAAATTTAATACCATTTTTTGGAACCAAGTTGCTAATCTTGTAGTCTTTTCAGGTATCTAAGGTGTCATTGATTATGATTGCTTATAGTAACTATACAATATTTTAATGATTCTTAAAATAACACTATAATAAGATTTCTAATGGTGTGATTTGATTTGAGGAGCGAACGAACTATGTCTACTTCCGCAGTTACCGAACGTATTAGCCAAGAAATTCCGGCACGAAGTGTTAATAAATCCTGTTATCAGGCAGACCAAGAGGTAAAATTGCTGCATCTGCAAGCTGAGGTTGATTGTCTTTTACAGGAGTTGCAAAATTTGAAAATGCAACGTCAATCTTCCACATCAGCAGTTTAATACTTTCCAGCCTTTACTCAAAGTGCTGATTCTTTGAAGACCAACGCTTTAAAGTGTAATTTTTACCGCTTGCATTGATGTTTTCAACCAGCAAAGTTGGTGAACTTGTTTGCCACAAGTTTGCGATCGCTATCAATGTTTGTTCGGAAGATTTGCTAAAATCTGTATAAATTATACTGCCGTTTTCCGCTAAAATCACCGTGCGGGGGTGAAATTGCTTTTGGGCAGAATTATTTAAAGATTGTCCAGATTGGAGAGATGTAATCGCCTCCGCCGAGACAGTGAGAACTATTTCCGGTTTCCCATTACCAGTCAAGTCAATTTCTTGTATGGGATAATGTCCAATTTTTTGGAGAAGTTGGGTGACATTGGGGATGTTGGCACTGCGTAATTGATTGCTAGCTTGTAGCGATCGCCAAATTGCAGGTAAGATTTTATTGCCTCGCTGGGGATTTTGTTGTTGTAATTGTGCCAGAGTCACTGGCGAAGGTTCTACCCATTCTAGGGCGGAGGCAGTTAGAGCCAGAGCTTGAGAATTAGAATTATTAGAATTATTAGAATTAATTGAGTCAACTGCGGTAGCAAGTAATTGCAGTTTTCCATTTTTTAATTGCATGGCTTTGATGCTAGCTGAGGTGGTTTGCTGTTCCCCATCGGATGACAACACAGCAATTTGCAGCAGTGAATCTGTATCCAATCCTAACTGCGATCGTAAAAATTTTTCTGGTGTGGTTTTGGGTAAATTTAGACTGGTAAATGGTGAGAAAAGCCAGTTTTTGCCGTTATGAAATGCTGATACATTTACTAAATACCAATTTTGAACAGCCCCAGACTCCTCTGCTTGGAAAGGAGAAGGAGTTTGAGTTAGCCATTCGCGAGGATTTATCTGCTTAATCTTTGCTGCTGAACCAATTATTCTACTAGTGTGATTTCCGAAGAATTCAGGTTTAGCAGTGACTTCTCCTTTGAGTTGCCTGAGTAAAGTGGCAATTTCAGCAAGATTAACCTGTTTACCTTTAAATTCTTCCTTCAGCCAGGAATAAGCCTGTGCTTCCCCCTGTTGTGCTGCCAGAATTAAAGCCCCCCAAGCTTGGACTTCCCCACGATTAGGGTTTAATTGCAATGCCGCATTCACCCGACTCCACAGCTTACCGTTATCAGCCTTAAGTAAAGCACTAATTTCCTTCGCATTTTCGGGAGGAGAAGCTTTAAAAACCTGTAAAGCCTTATCCCAGCGTCCATCAATCAAATTTACCAATACTTGCTGTCCAGGACTTGCCCAGGTTGTATTAGCTTGGGTTTGTGTCAGCTGCGAATGCAAGCGAATCAAATCAATTTGAGCCTGTACCGTTGCGGGAATATTTTTCTGTTGTTTTTTCAGGGATTGTAGTGACTCAAATGCCGGAGTCCATAAGCCATTACTGGCAACTGCTAATGCTTTTTTATAAGTATAATTACTGAAATTTTTGGGTTTGAGGTCAATTTCTTCGAGTTCAACAGGATTAAGAAAAGTGTTTACCGACTTCACCTGATAAACCCGCAGCTGTGGTTCTAAACCAACAGTTTGATTAATGACTAACTCCTTGGTATTATTACCCGTCACCTGTTGCCATTGCGGAATTTGTCCCTGAGAACTCGTCCAAGACTGCATTTGTTGCAAATGGAAGCGCTGGGGGTTGTAGTAGAGAATATGTCCATAGGCGAGGTTATGGGCGCTCTCTTGGCGTTGTCCACGCAGATAATACCAAATACCCGATGTTGACGTTGCACCTTCCAGTCGCTTGATTTCCGTCACAGGTAAAGAAATACTCGAACCTGGATTTGCATCAGTCGCATTTACAATTGGGGAAATAACAAAGGATTCTTCGGGTCCGGCGATCGCAATTTGGGCGACAATTTGGTAATATCTTGGGGAATTGGATGAAAATTCTCCATCATTTGCATGTTGGTAGACCCGCAATTCAATAATTTCTTGACAATCCGACTGACAAAGTTGACGCTGTTTGTAAATTGGTAGCAAAAACGAATCATTAATATCCCCAGCCAAAAGCATCTGTTCCCCAGGAATATTTCCTTGTTTGCTGATAGCAGCTTGAATTTGTGGCAAAGTTAAAGGGCGATCGCTTGTACTCCCATGAATTTGTGCCCATCCTGGTAGTAATTTATTTAGCCAGGTAACTTGCTGGGGGTTAAAAATAAATAGAAAACTAATCCAAGCAAAAGCCACAACCAAACTACCAATTCCCAGTAAAAACACCACAGCTAGCAAAGAAGTTAATCTACTTGACTTTTTGGGCTTTTTACCATTCTTTTTTACTACCCGCTTCACAATAGGTACATTTGGATTTTGCGAAGATTGGCGATTAGTCTTTCGCGAAGGGCTAGCCATGTTAGTTATCAGCGAACTCAGTACAGCATCCTTTTATTTATACTCGCCAAATGCAGGGATTGGGAATTAAGCATTGCTGTCTCCTGACTATTCACAGTTTGGTATCTTGTGATTCCCGAAAATTAACCGATTGCAGCTATCTATACCCAACCCAATTCCCAACCCAATTCCCAAATTTCCGTAAATTCCCCCATGTCAAATTTAAAACTTATTGAATAGACTCGTCCGTTGAGTGTCAATGTGAGTAGAGTGTAAACAGGTGAATAAATGGATTCTCGGAGAGAATAAAATCTGTATCGTTACTTGGATGTTGATTGCGGGAATTTACGGATTACCTGAAAAGGCATTGTCAAGTAAGTTACCTGAGCTAGATGAAAGCAATATCCTCACAAAAGTACCAGAAATGGGGGTAAGGCAAAAAGAAGTTAGCAATAACAATAACGATAATAGTCTTGGTGTTAAAGACTTATCCTTCACTTCCACATCTCCCCTCTTCCTGGCATCAACTCCTGTCAATGATGAGATTAATGGTGATGAGAATATCATTAATAATCCCATTGATAATCCTGGAAATGGTGGCGAATCGATGTCACAAGTTACATCTGTCTCACAACTCAAAGATGTACAACCGACAGATTGGGCGTTTCAAGCATTACAATCCTTAGTCGAAAGATACGGATGTATTGCTGGTTATCCGGATGGGACATTTAAAGGAAATCGGGCTTTAACTCGATATGAGTTTGCGGCTGGGTTAAATGCTTGTTTAAATCGTGTAAATGAGTTAATTGGAACTGCAACAGAAAGCAATGCCAATCGTGAGGATTTGGCACAATTGCAGAAATTACAGGAGGAGTTTTCCGCAGAATTAGCAACTTTGCGCGGTAGAGTTGATAATTTAGAAGCACGTTCAGCTGAAATTGCAGCTAACCAATTTTCGACAACGACACAGATGTTTGGTGTTGCGATTATTGGGATTCAAGGACGCACTAATAACCGTGCAGATATTGCTCCTCGTGATGGCATTAAAGATAGCCCAGATAGAGGTACAAATACCAGTATTGTTAACCTCAATCAAATTTATTTAAATACTCAATTTGACCCTCAAAGTTATCTAGTTACAGGTTTACTAGCAAGTAAGGGGGGAACTGCCCCAAGATTAGGTAACGATTTAATTTTAGGTTATGAATTTCCAACAGACAATGATTTGATATTAAGTGACCTACGCTATCATCGACTATTAAGCAAAAATTTTGCCATTATGGTTGGTAGCACAAATGTCAACATGACGAATGCATTTCGAGGACCAAATCGAATTGAAAGTGCAGCCACGGGACCACTATCATTTTTTGCTCAACGTAACCCTATCTTAGATATTGGATTCACAGGTCAAGCTGGGATAGCTTTTGATTGGCAGTTTGCTAAACGTGCTAGTTTACAGGCTGTTTATGCTAGTTTGAATGCTGGAAATCCCAATAAACGTAATGGTTTATTTGATGGTAATACAACCGCCGCAGTACAATTATTAGTTACACCAACAGATGCAATTGATGTTAGCTTATATTATTTAAATAATTATTCTAGTAACGGTTGTTTACTCACATTTGTTGGTGATGATTGTTTAACAGCTAGTAATCCTTTAACTAATAAAACAGAACCATTACAAACTAATGCATTTGGTGCGACACTGAACTGGCAACTGTCACCAAAATTTACTATAGGTGCTTGGGGTGGTTATACAAATTCTAATATTCCTGGTAAATCAGGTAAAGTGGAAACAACTAACTGGATGGTCTATTTTAATTTCCCCGATTTATTCCGCAAAGGTAATCTAGGAGGTCTTTATATTGGACAACCTCCAAAAATTACTAATAGTACCTTACCATTAGGAAATAACGTTCCTGATATTATTAATGGTGGCTTAGGACAATCTGGTGGTCAACCGGGAACAACTACTCAAATTGAAGCCTTTTACCGCTTTCAAGTAACAAATAATATTAGCATTACACCTGGTATTATTCATATCATTGAGCCAGGACATACGCCTGATAGTGATTCAGTTACTATGGGTGTTTTGCGAAGCACTTTTGCTTTTTAGAAGGGAGTCATACCCTCAGGTTTCGATATCGTACAATAAACCCAATTTTATGAGTCGGCAAAGACAAATAAGTTGGGTTTATTCTCAAACATCCACACCAAGTATTTTGAAACAGCCTGGAGTTAGCCGACATCATCATGGGCAAAACGATTAAACAGAAAATCTAAAGCATAGTTGCGTAACTTGTAATACTCTGGGTCTTCCATAATCCGCACTCTATCTCTAGGTCTATCAAAGGGAATTTCCATAACTTCGCCAATTTTCGCATGTGGTCCATTGGTCATCATTACCAACTTGTCGGCTAAGAAGAGAGCTTCGTCGATATCGTGGGTAATCATTAACACGGTACAACGGTTATCACCCCAAATCTTCAATAACTCCTCTTGCAATTCTTCCTTAGTAATCGCATCCAAAGCACCGAAAGGTTCATCCAAAATCAGCACTTTGGGACGAATTGACAAAGCGCGAGCAATAGAGACACGCTGACGCATACCACCCGACATTTGGGTCGGTTTTTTATCCATTGCATCACCCAGTCCCACCATAGCTAGGTTATCGCGAACGATCGCTCTTTTCTCTGCTTCAGGTTTATTTGGGTATACGGCATTTACAGCCAAGTAAATATTTTCAAACGCTGTTCTCCAGGGTAACAGAGCGTAGTTCTGAAATACTACCATGCGATCGGGACCTGGTTTGGTGATGGGTTTTCCTTCGAGCAAGACTTGTCCACTGCTAGGAAAATTAAAACCTGATACCATATTTAACAAAGTCGATTTCCCGCAACCTGAGTGACCAATTACGCAAATAAATTCACCTTGATAAACATTCAGATTTACGCCATCCAGTACGGTGAAGGGTCCATTTTTAGTCGGATAAATTTTAGAAACATCTTTAATTTCCAAATATGGATTTTGACCGGTTCGGCTAGCTGTCGCCAGGGGTTTGCCTAATCTTTCTCTCGCAACGTCGGAGTTTTTGAAAGTGCGGTTTTGCATAATTTCAATGAGTGGTTAATGGTTTGGGTGTCGATTGATTGCAGACTTACCAGAAATAGCTTTCTTGCTCTTTAGTCTCTTTGACTAAGCAACGAGAATTTAATAACTTGCTATTCTGAATAAATATGAAATGGTGCGTTACTTTGCACTTTATTTAATTCACATTCCTAAGCAACTTTTCTTCTCGGTGAGTCGAGAACAACCTCAGCAACTGAGAAATCCCGTTTAATCTTCTGCTGGTTGAGATAGTCAAAAGGGTTATCAGCATCAAAGGGGGTTCCATCAAATAATTTGATCGGTTGGCGAGTGTAACTAATATCCAACCCAAGTTCACGGGCTGCGGTACTAAATACCCGGACTCGACATACCCGTTCTACAACTTCCACCCAGTTACGCGGAAAAGGTACATCACCCCAGCGCGCCAACTGTGTCATAATCCAAATTTGTTCAGTACGACTGGGACGGTTGATTGCCGACTCCGCGTAAAATTGATGGTGAGCGTACTCAACTGGGTTTTCTAAATCGCAGGTATTTTGGTAAGGGTCGCCTAATTGAATGTAATCGATGCTAGTGCTAACGTATTCAGGTCGAGCCAAAATCTGACGAATTTCTTCGGAGTTTTCTGGTAATGAACAATAATAACAAGCTTCCAGCAAGGCTTTGGTGAGGGCAATATGGGTATTGGGGTACATTTCCGCCCAATCTTCGCGCACACCCAGGACTTTACCGGGATGTCCTAACCAAACTTCGACATCAGTCGCAATGGTGAAACCTGCACCTTCTTCAGCTGCGCGAATGTTCCAAGGTTCGCCAACGCAGTAGCCATCGATACTCCCATTTTGCAAATCTACTACCATCTGGGCAGGTGGAATCGTCTGAATATGAACATCTTCATCGGGGTCGATACCACCTGCTGCTAACCAATACCGCAGTAATAAGTTATGCATTGAAGCTGGATGAACTACGCCCATTGTGTGGCGTTTATCGCGGGTACGTAGTAAGAAGTCATGGAAGGTGGGTAAATCTTGTACCCCTTGTTGTAAAAAGTTTTTGTTCAGGGTGATGGCATTACCATTACGAGTCATCGTCAATGCACTCACAACAGGTAGCGGTTGATTACGATGTCCTCCTAAAGTCATCCACATTGGCATTCCCGAAGGCATTTGCGCGGCATCCAGGTAGCCACCTGCAATCCCATCAACGATACCACGCCAGCTAGTTTCACGGACAAGATGTACATCGTCCAGACCATGTTTAGCGAAGAAACCTTTTTCCTTAGCGATCGCGAGGGGAGCGCAAGCTGTTAGGGGTACAAAACCAATTTCTAAATTGACTTTTTCTAAACCATGACGAGATACTGCGGCTGTTTTTCGCGCTCGCAATTTTTTGATACGTTTTTGCTGGTTGAGGAAGTAAATCATTTCACTCCGCAAGCTGTAATAACTGGGGTGTTCCACAACTTCCATACGTTTGCGAGGACGGGGAATATCAACTTCGAGGATGTCACCAATTTTTGATTCGGGACCATTGGTGAGCATCACAATTCTGTCGGAAAGTAATACTGCTTCATCAACGTCATGTGTCACCATCACCGCAGTGACTTCATTTTCCTCGCAGATTTGCATCAACTGTTCCTGCAAGTTTCCACGAGTTAAGGCATCTAATGCCCCAAACGGTTCATCGAGCAAGAGTAATTTAGGTTTGATTGCCAAAGCACGAGCGATCGCCACCCGTTGTTTTTGTCCTCCAGATAGCATTCCTGGTTGTTTATCAGCGTGGGGACCTAAGCCCACCATCTTAATATGTTTTTCAACAATTGCTCGACGTTCTCCATCTGACAATCCATTCATCACAGAATTGACTGCCAGAGCAATATTTTCGCGTACAGTTCGCCAAGGTAGTAAAGAATAGTTTTGGAATACCACCATGCGATCGGGACCAGGTTTAGTAATTCTTTGCCCTTCTAAAGTTACTAATCCTTCGGTGGGCAAATCCAAACCAGCAATCATATTTAACAGGGTGGATTTTCCGCAACCGGAGTGACCAATTAAAGAGACAAATTCACCCTTTTTAATTTGTAAATCAATTCCTTTTAAAGCGATGTATTGTCCACCACCTGTTAAATCAAAAACCTTTTCAATTTGGTCAACACCAACAAAGTAGCTCATAATTATTTGCGTTAATCAAGGTAAGTAGAGAAATTGAAGCAGAAATGAGAAGGAGAGGAAGATAAATTTCTAATTCCTAATTCCTAATTCCTAATTCCTAACTATTAATTACTTCTGTTCTGGCAAAATTTTGTTTTGAATAAATATCATAAATTTATCCAGAATTAAACCGACGACACCAATATAAACTAGCGCCAGAATTACTTCACTAACGTTATTATTCTGATAAGCATCCCAGATGAAGAAACCAATACCAACAATACCGGACATGACAATTTCTGCCGCGATAATTGCCAACCAAGCCAAACCGATCGCAATTCTTAAACCAGTAAAAATGTAGGGTAATGCCGCAGGAATTAGGATATTGAGGAAATACTCTTTCTGATTGAGTTGCAGAACCTTGGCAACATTGTTGTAATCGCTGGGAATTTCTTTGACACCTACTGCTGTATTAATTAAAATCGGCCAAATTGCGGTAATGAAAATTACAAATAATGCAGCAGGCTCATTTTGACGTAGTGCAGCTAAGGAAATAGGAACCCAAGCCAAAGGTGGAACTGTTCTTAATAATTGGAAGAGGGGGTCTAAGGCTTTATTGATAGTTTTATTCACACCAATTAAAATGCCCAACCCAATACCAACAATTGCAGCTAAAGTATAGCTAATTGCTACCCGTTGCAAACTCGCTAAAATCTGCCAGAATAGACCTTTGTCAGTACCACCCTTATCATAAAAGGGGTATAAAATTAAAATCCAAGTATCACTAATTACTTGTATAGGTCCCGGTAATGTTGCTCCAGGTATCCATGAGAACAGTTGCCAGACAGCTAGAAAAACTCCAAGTGCGATCGCAGGGGGTATTAAGTTAGGAAATTGTTTTTGTAAAGACGCAAAAAAACTATTATCTAAATTTGCAGTCTTCGGTCTTCTTTGAACAGTGGTCATCTATTTTCTCCTGGAGATTGTCTCTAATTTTGGAATATTTTTCTAGTAGTTAATTGTTGACTTCAATTAACTATTAACCAATGACTACTAACTAAATCGCTACTTTTTTGATTTTGAGACTCTTCAAATATTCTTCGGGTTTTTCTGGGTCAAATTTCACACCATCAAAAAACTCTTCCACACCACGGGATGTAGCAGTGGGAATATCTGCCGCCGCAATTCCCATTTCTTGTGCAGCTTCTTTCCAAATATTTTCCTTATTGACTTTATCGATCAATGCCTTTGCTTTTGCGGCACCATTGTCAATGTAATCTTTTGGTAAGAATCCCCAGCGAACACTCTCAGTAATAAACCATAAATCATGGCTTTTATATGGGTACGAGACACTACCTTTTGCATCTTTCCAGTAATAAGCTGCAAATGATTTATCATTAATTTTGCGCTCACCCATGTCATAATTACCCTGAAATGGTTCTGCCAGTATCTCTGCGGGAAGATTGAAATAATTACGTCCACTTAAAATTTCCGATGCTTCTTTGCGGTTATCAAAGTTATCCAACCACTGCTGTGCTTTGATTATCCCTTTGATGATTGCTTTTGTAGCTTTGGGATGTTTATCTACCCAGTCGCCTCGCATTGCTAGGTATTCTTCAGGGTGATCTTTCCAGATTTCTGCTGTCAATGCAGCCAGGAAACCAATTTTATCTTTGACGATACGGTAAGGCCAGGGGTCGCCAGTGCTGAAGGCATCCATCGTTCCAGTCTTCATATTGGCGACAGTCTGCGCTGCTGGTACCGTTAACAACTTCACATCACTATCTGGATTGATGCCGCCAGCAGCGAACCAGTAACGAATCCAAAAATCTTGATTGACTGCGGGGAATGTTTGTGCTGCGGTAAATGGAGTTGATGATTTAAGAGCAGTAATTGCAGACTTCGCTTGATCGAGTTTTAAACCAACACCTTTACCAGCCCATTTACTAGCGATCGCAATTCCATTTCCATTTGTAATCAATTGACACAACACATACATGGGAATCTTTTGATTGCCTTTGGTAATCAAACCTTCGGTAATCAAATGTGGCATGGGCATCTGCCATTGCCCACCATCAATGCCACCACCCGCAGAACCAATTTCTACATTGTCTCGCGCTGCACCCCAAGAAGCTTGCTTTGCTAGTTCAACATCAGTCATTCCATACTCAGCAAAAAAGCCTTTTTCTTTGGCAATAATTAATGGTGCAGATTCAACAATGGGAATATATCCTAATTTTACCTTTGTTGTTTCTGGTTTTTGTTCAGGATTAATATTAGCAACTGGTACTGCTTTTGTACCTGAATTTGCACCAGATGATGTGCTACCGCCTGGCTCAGGAGGGTTGCCTAAACAACCTTTGAGTAAAATTGCACTGGCAGAAGCACCTGCTGTAATGATGAATTTACGACGAGAAATTTGATTGAATAAGTCTGACATAGGTATCTCCTTTCGTTGTAATTTGTTTTTTGGGTATAGCAAAACTAAGCAATTAAAACTTATTGTTTATTGCATAGTAAATGTGATATTTGTTTTTTTAATTTTCAGATTTGTCCAACTTATATCTCAGCTAGATAGGTTGGCAAATACTTACTAATATCTTCGATTTAGACCACGTTAATATTCTATTTTTTTGAGAAACACTTATTAACTGTGTTTAGATAAGCTTACATTATTTGTTGCTCATTTGTTCCATTCTCAAACAGCAATTATTAAACAAATATTAGATTAGTCCTATAAGTAAATCTTTATGTATTGCTGGGAAAGTACGGTGATGCTATCAATGCATTACATTAAATCAATAGCAATCATTTGATTTAGCTGATTAATGTCTATGACTCAAGTAATTAGGTGTTTGCACGCAAAATCAATCAGGGAGAGCATTACACTGTCTTCGGGTTTGATATTGAATTAAAGTTACCTGCTGAATTACTTATAGATACTATTGGTAAAAAACTTGTGATTTTAAGAAAAGTCAAGTATTAATTTTGTGAATTATTTAGGTTTCCTATCTGAAGCAACTGCTATAGTCTGATGAAGTATCAACCGCATCAATGATTATTAACAATTTTTTCTATGAAAAAAGTTTCTTGCCAGCAAATATTTTCACCAGCATTATTGGTTCTAAAAGTAAGTATTATTCTTCTTATACTTCCTGTAAGTAAATCTTTTAGCTCTCTTGCGCCAAACTTGGATGGAGACTCGCAACCGAATCGCGTGAAATTCAGCGAATGCATGGCAGATGTTCAAGAGGTGACTGGTGGTTGGGAACAACAACAAATGAATTCAGCCGCAACAGCAATTTGTAATGCCAGAAAAGCACATGCAAAAGAAAAAGCAAGATTTATCGGTGCAATTAGCAAATTAGCAAAGCAATATGAAGGCTATACCAACCACGGATTTGATAAGCATGTAGAAGTGGCAACGCAGGATGCCTGGAATATCGTCAAAAGTTGCATTGAGTTTAAAGAAGGATTTACTCACCCGCACAATGTGGCAATCTATCAAGTTCCCAATGATGTACGTAAAAGTTGCTATGCAATGGCTGCGGGTTTAGTGGAATCACAGCTAATAGTCAGTAAATAACCATCAAAATAGAAGCATTGCGCTAGTAGTCTGTCAATTTTGTTTTGAGGTAGTGCGGGCATCTTGCCCGCGTGAGGGAGACGCTCACACGTAGATAAGTTGCTTCTTGCTCAGGCGACGATTGAGTGCGGGCATCTTGCCCGCGTGAGGGAGACGCTCACACTACAGTTCTTCATTCCTGACAGACTACTAGATAGGGAGAAGTAGAGACGCAGGCACAATACTCTTCGCACCCTCTTCGCCATGATGATATTTTATAGGTGCGATCGCACTTCTGGAAGGCTGGTATATTTAGCATAGTCTGTATAGTTTGTCCGACACACTCGCTATAAGGCATCAGGTAAGCTGATGTGCAGCTAAATTATATAAGTCAAAAACCCAAAATAATTGTAGTGCGGAGAGGAGTTTCCGGGGAGATGTTCTTCACGGAAAACTCCGGGGCATCTTGCCCGTCCCTTATATACAAATTAGATGCGTCGCAGCTTAGAAATAAGTAGTGTGGGCATCTTGCTTGCGTGGGCAAGATGCCCACACTACAAAACATAAATTGTTCAACTTATTTTTACACGACTCCTAATCTTGTCAACAAAGCAGAGTCGGGCGTTGCATCATTGCGGGATAATTTGGGAATCTGCATAAACAATAATCACCGTGTCTCCCTTACTGTGACATTTGTTTAATTTTTGAATTACAAAACTTAAATTTTTAGGTTAAAGATATTTGGTGTAATTATTGTTAGTATAAAAGTAAGCCATAATCCGATTTATCTATTAGGGTGCGAATTTACCAAATCCAACACAACTAATGAGGTTTCCAGTAATGTTCAAGAAAAGCTGTATTTTTGGTTTTTTAGCTACGACTTTCCTGTTGCCCGCAGCTGCTTTAGCGGACATGAATAATAATGTAGTGGTAGAGACAAACCCTGTTAATAATGCATCTAGCTGTGTAACAACACCAGTGGTTGTTAAACCAAATTCTCGAAACGTAAAAGTTACTCAGCGTCGAATCTCAAATGGTAACGTCAATATGCGAACAGAGGTGTATCAAAGTAGTAGTACATCTGCATCTACAACATCAACCGCAAGAGCAACTAAGCCAATGTGTGTTTTACCGCCAGAGGTGATGAATAACGTGTTGATTTTGCCATAGGAGTTGGGAAAGGGGAAATTTGTCATCCCCTACAGAAAAATAAGTATAGAGAACAACTTATCGTTTCTTGACTTCACTTAGCAATTTGGCAATTTCCTGATGTTTGTCTGGATTTCCTTGTTTTGTATAAAGTTGGCTGGCTTTCTGGAAATCCTTAATTGCTAGAGGTTGGTTTCCGGTATCTAAATATAAAAGTCCGCGATTTTTATAAGCCAGTGCATAGTCTGATTTGAGACGGATTGCCTGAGTATAATCTGCTAAAGCTCCTTTATTATCTCCCATATCGAGTCGAACTACTCCCCGATTGAGGTAAGCTGCATGTGAACCTTTATCTTGCCATTTGTTAATTTGAATTGCTTTGCTGTAGTCGTTGAGTGCAGCTTTTTTATTACCTAGTTTGTGGTGTGCTAAAGCTCTGTTGTAAAAAACATCAGATTCGTCCTTCTTGAATTTTACCACTTGGTTAAAGTCTGCGATCGCACCCTGAGAATCTCCCATTTCATAGCGGAGTTTACCTCGATTGATATATGCGCTAGTAATTGCCCCTTGTCCCCAGTATTGGTTGATTTGAATTGCTTGGTTATAGTCGTTCAGGGCGGCTTTTTTATTTCCCAAGTCTTCGTAGGTGATTGCTCTGTTGTAGTATGCTAGTGAATACCGAGAGTTGATTTTGATGGCTTGACTGTAGTCAGCAAGAGCGCCCTTTAAGTTGCCTTCATCAGCTTTTTTTGTTGCTTGGTTTAAAAGCTGAATCGCATTATTTTGACTGACTGCGGCTTGGGGTAATTCTGGTTTTTTATTTTGCGCTGTGACGGCGGGAATATTTGTGAATAGGGTAATACTGCTAAAAATAGCCAAGGAGATTGCAGTTCTTTTCATAATGGTTTGTAAATGTTAGATGAATGCACAGTTTTTGTGCCTAACTTTAGTATTCCCAAAATCAAAGTTTATCTACTTTCTCTACTTTCTCTACTTTCTCTACTTTATTCCTTGGGCAAAACACTCTGATTCACACCGGATTTCAATGCCCGAAATTCCTCGTTTTCAGTTTGCTGTAAGTTTAATTCCTTCAATCCTGCTGATGAACTATCCAGTTCTAACTTCATACCATTTACAGATTTGCCGTTAATCAACAGGTTATATTCTCCCTGTTGCAAACGTTCTAAATAATATACCCCGGCTCCATTTGTCACTGAAAATAACCGCTTCTTGCCATCACTTGTGACTGCTTCTACCCTGGCTCCATTGATGGGTTCCCCCTTGATGTTGGTGATGACACCGGAAACTGCGTAGGCGCGGGTTAATGGTAGTAATACGGGGGTGTACGAACCTGCGGTGATATCGACTGCATAGGCATCAGTTGCCGCTTGCCAATCGAGGGGAAAACCTGCGGGGTCTAAGTCGAGGCGATAGCTTCCTGGATTTAATCTTACCAGAATGCGATCGCGTTGCATATTTGGTTGTAATATTTTCAATGGTCGGTTGTTAATGATTACCAGTGCATTGGCATCTTCGGTATAAATTTCTTCGCCTGAGTCGCGTTTGCCGTTATTATTGGCATCTAAGAAGGGCTGAATTAACATTCCTCCCTGGGTGCGGTAATAGCTGGTACGTCTATCTCCGGGGCTAATTCCACCTTGTAAGCCGAGGCTGGAAACTAGGTCAATGTTGAAGCTGGATGCATCTGAAACTACTGATACACCCTGATATCTAGCACGTAATAATATACCTGGCAATACTGTGGTTGTTACTGAGGCGATCGCTCCTGTGCCTTGAGAACCGATACCATAGCCGAGTTGAGTTTCCCATTTATAATTACCATCGATAGCTCGTTCTTGGGAGCGATATCGCCAACCCATGGTGAGGAGGTTGCTATTGAAGTTTTGGCTGCGGGTTTCGTAGTTGAGGAGTAGTGAATGTCCCAAACCAGCGAAGCTTCTGGAGGATAAGCCGTAGGTGAGTTCGGAAAGGGTGCCGACTTCGTTGCCGAGTTGCCGCAGTTCTAGTTTTCCCAAACGTTGGAGTAAATTCCAACGGAAGCGGTTTTCGGTGTCTATACCTAAACGGGCAAAGGTGTAGGCATTTCTACCACTGAAGTTAAATTGTAGTCCTCCACCTGTACCAAAGCGACTGTCGGTATTGGCGAATAGGGAAACTCCCCGGAGAATATTCCAATTGGCATATAGTCTACTGGAAAAGCGATCGCTAAAAAAGGAGAGGTTAAATTTTTGTGATGGCTCGAAGCGAATATCAGCGATGGTATCGAGGTTTTTGCCAACTAGGGTGGAGAGGGATACTTGCAGGGGGATATTGGCGGGACGATAGAATAATTCGGTTAATCCTTTGAAGGAATCGTCATAAACTCCGCCGACTCCCAGGGTTAAGTCTTGGGATACACCCCAGCGTTGGGCGACTCCCCCACGAAAATCGGAGAAGTCTCCCAGTAAGCTGCGATTACTACGAAATTCTCTGCCGAAACCACCGGAAGCAACGAAAGCTGATGCTCCTGCGGGGATTTGCCCTGGGGTTGCAGTGTAGCTCGCGTCACGGATTTCTGGTTGGGCGGTGAGTCTACCTTCGGGATACAGAAATATGCGGTAGTTACTGTTGAGATATCTGTCTTCATTTTGGACGTTATCGAAGCGGTAAACTCCAGAGGAATCAACTAAAACTTCAGCAATTACGACATCACCAAACCGCTCTACCAATCTGACTAAGGTTCCTGGCTCTGCTCTTCCCGATATAGTACGTCCAATTTGACCTGATTGTAACCTTTGGCGGGGGTCGGTGGAACCAGCACCAAGGAAGTATTCAGGAGGTGTAAATCCTTGTCTTTGGATGTAGGTGAAACCCCAAAAATCGCCGTTTGTAGCTTGATTGCGCCAAAATGTCGGGTGAGAACCAACAAAATAATCTTGTTGATTGGTTTGTCGGAGAAACTGGGCTTCCGATATCTTCCAAGTGGAAGAATTTTGAAACTCTGGTTGTTGGGTGCGTAGATACCAAGAACCACCAAAAGCCGAACCCACAGCTTGAAAATCACCTTGGGAATTAGTGGAATTATTTTCCCCACCAGTAAAATTCAGCCTTTGTTCCACCGCCGCTAAACTCAAACCTGTCGATTGCAAACGTGGTAAACCCTCCAAAATAATTGGTGGTTCCTTACGTCTACCCCGTTGCCTACCTTGATTTAACCAGGGAACATCAAATGCGATCGCATATTCATTAATTTCAAATGTTGCTCCGACTCCAAATAGCTTTTTAATATCTTGGATTGAGAAAGCTAAACCAATTTCCCCATCATTTGCTAGCTTTCGTGGGTCAATACGGGTGACAATACCACTATTACGTAATTCTAATTGACCATCGGGTAAACTGGTGACGCTGAACCTTAAAGCTTCAATGACAGCATCGTAAGGTATTAACCAGTTATCAAAATCAATTGCTTGGGAACCATCTTCCTTGCCCCGCACCAACACGCTAAAGTTAACATTACGTTTCCCCACCATCAAACCTACGGGAATAGTCGTAAAATTCTTCGCTGCGGCAATATTCACAGCTTCCTGAGTGGTGCTATTAGAAATCAAAGCCTCTCTCCCTGTGGGGGAGAGGTTTGGAGAGGGGTTCTTAATCCTGTTAATTAAATTCTTGCGCCGATTTTTATTAACTTCCAATTGCAAAGCATGATTATTACCACTACTGCCAGGAATGATTCGCGAGTTCTCCAAAGTAGTTTGAGAATCCGCATCAGACGGTGATTTACTCGTTGACTGGGCTACAGCTTTGGGAATCACTGACATGACAGAGACGGGAACTAACAGTAAAAGTAGTAATAATAATCTACGCATTGGATAGTTAATAAATAATAATTTGAACTTTAATAATTAATTACCAAGTCTCATAGGATAGATTTCAAATATATTTGTACATAAGCCTTTATCCATAGCATCCGCAGGTGCAAAATGCTGAATGATTATTTATATTTATGTATTTATAGGGAGGTATCTTGTTAATAAGATACATATCAACCAATCAATTATTAACAATACCTTGATGAAATGAGATCGGTAAAATTAACTAAAGACAAATACTGTATTTTTTTCTGATAGGAGATTATTTATAGGATTCGTAACATCCCAGAAAAAGGGAGCATCCCAAATGTGTAAATTGTTTTTTTGTAGTGCGGACTTCTAGCCCGCTTCCTAGAAATTAGTGAGCAAGATGTTCACCAGAAAACGGGTTTATCATTAATAAAATATTTGATTGGAAAATAGAATATGGCGACAAAATAATAAACCGGTTTTCTCCTTCAACTTACCAACTCGAATAATCTTTCGTTGCATCGAGCATCAGGAAATTGGAGAAACCAGGTTTCTTGAGGGAAAATCCCAAACTTCTTCCGAAAGTTGAGGATATAATTTTCTTGAGTAAGCAGATTCTATTTTCTATTTCACCACTATTGAATACTCTTTTGCTTCGGGTCTAATTTAACATTAATGTTCAATAGATTTGAAGCCTAGGAATCACTTGCCCTGTAGGGTTTGATAGGCGGCAAACTTTAAGCACTAACACACGCTACAGAGCTAGATAATCTTTCACACCAGGTTATTAGAACAATTTCTTGCCGCTAATAACTTAATGCACTAGCGACAAGAGATTTGGAGGAATCTATTTCATCAGCAAGTTTTTCATTGCCCTAATCTAAAAAGCGCTTGCCTAAAACAGCGTTGATTGTTGATTAGTTTGCTGTAGCAGTTACGGTAACTTCATAATTATAAGCACCAGCAGCAAATGAGGGTGCTGTTGCTGTCATATCAACTGTGACAGTTTCTGAAGTAGCCGGAGTTAAAGGAGTTGTAGTAGCTGCTACAAAAGCGGCGGTACCACTGGCCGCTGTAGCTGTAGCATCTAAAGTCGCACCTGTAGTCGGGTTAGCAGCATCTTCTGTTACCGCAGTAACACTGAGTACAGCAGTAGTACCGGAGCAAAGAATATCAATTGTACCACTTGTACCACCTGCGGAATCCAACGCAGTGCCAGTACCATTGATGGCAACAGTACCTGCTACCGCGTTAGTTAAAGCACAGCTAGCACCGACAGTTCCTGTGAATGTGACTGGTGCACTTTCAGCTTTAGCGCTAGAAGCAAAACCAACAGTACCAGCCAAAATCAAAGCGGAAACAAATAAAGAACGACGCAACATAATTCAATCCTCAATATCTAAAAATAAACCGGTTGTAAATTACCAAAAACACAAACAAGTTTGTTAATGCCATCTCAAAATGACATTGAAATTGACTTTTTAAATCTCTAGGATTCAGTTAGCCAAATATGTTGAGTACAGCTTGAAATTTGAAGCTGTTATCTCTAAATTAATGATGTTATTTCTTATCTCATCACATCTCATATTTAACAGCAGCAGGTTGCCAGCAATGTCAAAATTATGAAATGAGCAAAATCACGATTACAAAATAAAGCTGTGAACTAGTTAAGCTAACAAAGCTATAGACTTCTTGTGAAAACTGCTACTAACCTCGCAGTTAGCACCAGAGAAACTAACTTAACTTAACCCACTCGCTTTACACTTGTCTTTCCCTTTGGCTTTGTAACTAATTTAAGCTATTAAAATAGACAAGAGCTATAGTGATAATACGGAAATTATAAATTCGATTTTCATCGTAATATGTTAGATATTTATGCGAAAGTTTTCAGTATTTACACATTCTATTTTCTGAGTGTTATACTAACGAATATTGATAATTAAAGATATATTTGTGTAGGTTAGGTTACGTTCAATTCTACCCAATATACCAAAATAAATTTTATTTTTTTGTGTTGTTTACCTAATAGTATATAAATGAAAATTACTTCTTTCCTCAAATTCTCCTTACCTTTAGCAACTATATTCTTATCTAACTTCTTACCATTGGGAAACTCTGCCAAAGCAGATATTGCCATTTCCCCCATGATTATCGAAACCCAAGCCAAACGGGGACAAGCAAAAGGTATCTTGACGGTTTCTAACCTCAACGAAAAAGCATTCCGCGCTCGTGTCTACACTTCCCCTTTCACCTACGACAAAGAACAAGGTTTCCAAACTCTCAAATCCAGTCCCAATGATTTAGCTCCCTATCTGCAATTTTCCCCCAGAGAGCTACAGGTTGACGGCTCAACTCAGCGCAGCATCCGTTTCATCACCCGATTTCCCCCCAGCTTACCTGATGGTGAATATCGCACCATGATTTTTACAGAAAACCTACAAGCCACAACAGTAACCGAAACTGATAATAAAAAAGGTGTCACAGTCAATACAGCTATTATTCCCCGGATTGGCGTGGCTGTATATGTGCGTAAAGGTAATGTTTCCCCCAATTTAGCCGTTAGCAGCGCTCGCTTTAATCCTCAAGCTAGCAAATTACAACTATTAGTGACTAACAAAGGTAAAGCTAGTGCAATTGCTAGTGGTAATTGGAAACTAAAGCGAGGCAATCAAACCGTACAAACGGGGAATATTGGTGATACTACTATTATTGCAGAAGGCGATCGCTATCTTTCCCTAACTCCTCCCAAATCCAATCAATCTCAACTTTTACCAGGGGATTATGAGCTTTCCGGTGAGTTAACTTGGGGAGATAAAAAAAATACTGTTCCTTTCAAAATGACTGTGAATATACTTAAAAATTAAGGAGTCCCGTAAAAATAAGTTGAACAAAAAATAAGTTGAAATATTTAATATTGGTAGTGCGAGCATCTTGCTCGCGCGGGCAAGATGTCCGCGCTACTTGTTTTTATTTAATACATAAGCGGGCAAGATGTCCGCGCTAC
>NZ_JAYGHN010000040.1:0-18903 GCF_034931845.1 Calothrix sp. UHCC 0171 | reverse complement strand
AATTATTTTGGGTTTTTGACTTATATAATTTAGCTGCACATCAGCTTATCGTTAACACACCCTACTCAAAATTAAGGTTTCAAAGTCTGTCTCCTCGCAGGAGAGAGATTCAGAGAGAGATTCAGAGAGAGGTCATATTGTATTCTTTGTAACTTGCATCCCTGAAGATGACTCACTGATTCTTAAGGAATGATGGTTGTTAAAGTTGTGGTGTAGTTATAAGTTCCCGGTGGAAAATCTTGAGGCGCTTTAATCAAGGTTTGTAATTGTAAATCAGTTTCTCCTGGGGGCATGGTGGCACTGGTTCTACCCAGATTGTTTGTATCTGTACCAACTTTAAGTAAACTGCTGTGGGTTGTTCCCTGCGGTTCGGGATGAGAACCGGAGACAAACTGAGGCGGTGAAACGATAACATCAGTGCTGCGAGTGGAATTAAAACGCAAATTGGTAATGTTATTACTAGGTTGCGAGGCTTCCAGAGTTTTTAATGAACTGCTGGAAAGTGATTCTGCTACTTGATTTGTGGGGATACTAACCGATGTTCGTTCTGGGATTGTGCCGCTAAATTGGATTTCTACAGTGGCGCTCTCAGCAAGGGTTACTGTCGTCGTAGCAGCTAAACACGTCAGCACTAAACCAAAAGTGAGTCCTAAGCGGTAAAGCATCAGTAATCTCCCTTAAATTTCAGATGTTAACTGAAGATAGCTTCAGGGGAACTACGGATGCAACCGCAAATATGCTCAAGAAAAAACTGTCAATAATCGCTGAAATTTACTAATTTTAGTGATTTTTATATCAGTATTTTTATTTTGTTATTTAACAGAAGTTGCTATGCAGCAATGTAATTAAGGATACTTAAGGGTATAGCAAATATTTGGGATTAGTATAATTTATTTTTTGTTAATAGAGAATATTTCAAAACTTTATTGTCTGATTTTCACCAGTAATTTTAATAAAATCACTAAATTAAGCTTAGTACAAACACTGAGGTGTTAATTATTACCAACAGCAATAATGTTTTATGCGTATACACTTTAATCTCAAATATTAATTGAAATAAATCTAGCAATTATGAAAGCACTATCAGATAGATACTATGATACTCGTGAAGAAGTATTATCGAATACATTGGCAAATGATTTTAGCTCATCAAGAATAATTAATAAGAAAAATATAGTATTTAAGAAAAATATAGTATTTGTTGATACTAGAGTCCCCGATTATCAAAATCTGATAGCAAATATTCAACCAGATACAGACGTTCTCATTCTTGACCCCACAAAGGATGGGATTACACAGATAACCGAGAGTTTGCTAGGTAAGCGATATGATTCGCTGCACATTGTTTCCCACGGTAGTGCTGGAAGTTTACAACTGGGGTCAAATTATTTAAATTCAGATAATTTAGGTTGCTACGAGAGTCAGTTGCAACAGTGGAAAAGAGCGCTGGTAGAAGAAGCTGACATTTTATTGTATGGTTGCAATGTCGCAGCAGGCGAGGCAGGTGTTGCTTTTGTGCGGCAGTTGAGTCAGTTGACAGGTGCGAATGTAGCTGCGTCGGATGATTTGACTGGGAGTGCGACGCTGGGTGGCGATTGGGATTTGGAGGTGAAGACGGGAAATATTAAAGCTACTTTAGCGTTTTCCCAAGAGGTGATGGAGACTTATAGTGGAGTTTTAAACGCATCTGTTGGCGATGTCATTATTAACGAATTTTCCCAAGGTGCTAATGGTGCAAAAGAATGGGTTGAAATTTTAGTTGTTAAAGATGGTCTTAATTTACAAAATGCGAGATTAGTTGATGGAGCCACCTCAAATACTTTAAATATTACTTTCTCTGGGGCTGGTTTCAGCAATCTAAAGGCTGGAACTTTAATAGTTTTGTATAACGGAGGTGATGTTGACACAAATATTACCCCAGACATTACTTACAATCCTGCGACTGGAGATTATGTATTACAAATATCATCCTTAAATAGCAGTGGAGATTTTGCCGTTAGCCGTACATCTGGGTGGAGTGGTACAACTGGTGATTTTGCAAATACTAACAATTCAGATGTACCACGCTTGCTAAATGCTAGCGGTACTGAATTACATAAGTTTTCTAGAACTACTACTCCAAATAGCGGCAAAGCTAGCGCCTATCTCAATAACACAGCTTCAGGTGCAACAAATCCTCTTTATTGGTCAGCTGATTTTGATGCTGCGTCAGCTACTCCTGGTTCGGCGAATGGTGGAGCAAATACAGCTTGGGTCGATCGCTTGCGTAACGATGCACCCGTACTGAATACGGTAGGCACTCCAATTTTACCAGCTATTAATCCGGCTAGTAACAACGGAGTTTTAGTTGCTGATTTGATTAAAGACCGAATCACCGATGCTGACTACAATACTCAAGGAATTGCAGTCACGGGGTTAACAGGTGATGGGACTTGGGAATATTCCCTTAACGGTGGCTCTAATTGGACAAGCTTTGGTTCAGTTTCCGATAGTTCCGCCACTGTGCTGTCATCTGTAACACCAATGTACCAAGGAACATTAGGTGGTACACCCAACACCCAAGGTTGGTTTCAGTTTGGGGTAACTGGTGGGACTCAAACTGTTGTAGGAAGCACAACTCAACTAGTAAGTACACAAGCAGGTTACGCTGGTTACAGTAACTACGATGCGCTGCAACCAAATCCCTTAAACGGTAATTTCCCAGTTTTAGACCGCAATCAAGGTTTTACCCTCAGTTTTGACCTCAAAATTAATAGTGAGTCCCACAGCAGTGATGATAATCTTGATGGGAAAGAAGACCGCGCTGGCTTTTCTGTGATTGTAGTTACTAGCGATAATACTAAGGCGATCGAACTTGGTTTTTGGGAAAATCGAATTTGGGCACAGGATGGTGGAGCCGATGTGCAGCCTGTTCCGAATTCATCTAGAACCCTATTTACTCAAGCTGAAGGGGTTACTTACGACACTAAAAGTAATCTCACCCGATATGATTTGAAAGTAAAAGGTGATACCTACGAATTATTCGCTGCTGGTGGAAATACACCAATTCTTACGGGTTCCTTACGTGATTACAGAGCATTTAACCACACAGGAGCCGGTTTATCCTACGACCCTTACGAAAAGACAAATTTCGTATTTATGGGTGATGCAACCACTTCTGCACAAGCTGATGTGACATTAGGGCGGGTGGAACTTCAGCAAGAAGCAAGAGTTCGCTTTGTACCTAATAATCCTAATTCCAGCAGTACGGCGAACATTACATTTCGGGGTTGGGATGGTACAGATAACTCTGTAAGTGGAACTGCGGGGATAAATACTTCATCAAATGGTGGCATAACTCCTTTTAGTGCGGCTAGCAAAACAGCCACATTAAGTATTCAACCAGTTAATAATGCTCCAACAATAGTAAGTGACTACCTCGCAGTCTCAACACCCTACGAGTCTATTGATTTAATTGCCGGAACACCTGGTGTATTTACTATTAGCGCTTTAAGTAGTGTTGATGATGTTAGCACTCCTATTGATTTGGGCAGTAATACTTTTAACTTTTATGGTGTAACCCATACTGGCAACAACCAGCTATTTATTAGCTCTAATGGACTGATTACATTTGGTAGTGCAAATAATGCATTTAGCAACACTAATTTCACTTCAAATGTATCTCAAGCTGCGATCGCGCCACTTTGGGATGATTGGATCACTTCTCGCAACGGAATCCCAGATGACCTTGTTTTATACCAATTTCGAGATATTAACACTGATGGGACTCCCGACCAGTTAATTATTGAATGGAGTGATATTCGTCATTTTAGTGGTTCAAATACTGACACCAGTACCTTCCAGGCTATTTTGCAACTAAATTCTAATAACGTTCCAGGACGCATTACTTTTAACTACGTAGACCTGGAACTGACCACTTCTAATTTAGATAATGGAGCCAGCGCTACAGTCGGCATCAAAAATGTGGGTGCTCCTGGCAACAATCCATTATTAGTATCATTTAACAATGCAAATAATCCAAATATACGTAGCGGGAAAGCTATTACCATCAGCACAGGAGGATTTCTCCAAGCTACAGTTGAAGATACTTCCAACCCCATCGGCGACAGCATTACCAATCTAATTACAGGTATATTTAACGACCCAGATGTAGGTGCAAGCCTTAGTGGTGTTGCGATAGTCGGAAATACAGCCAACGCTACCACCCAAGGAAAATGGCAATATTCCACCGATAACACAAACTGGTTTGATGTTGGCACAGTGGGGGATGGAACCAATGCCCTAGCCCTATCTGCCAGCACCAAAGTGCGATTTGTCCCCGTTGCCAACTACAACGGCACACCATCAGATTTAACAGTGCGGGTATTGGATAACACCTACAGCACTTTCACAACTGGCAGTAACCGCATCAACATTGATACAACTACAAATGGCGGTAGCACAGCAATATCAGCCAATATAGGTGCAATTACAACCAGCGTCACGCCAGTGGCGGATATCACCAACGTTACCTCAACAGCCACAGATGCTAGCTACAAAATCGGTGATATTATTCCCATCACCATCACCTTTGATGAAATCGTCAATGTTGTAGGGACTCCCCAATTAACCCTGGAAACGGGAATAACAGATGCAGTTGTCAACTACAGCAGTGGTAGTGGAAGCAATACCCTCACTTTCAGTTACACCGTGGCGGCGGGTAATAATACTCTTGACCTAGATTATATTTCCAACGCAGCCCTATCCCTCAATGGCGGTAGTATCAAAAATGCTGCCGGAACTGACGCTAATTTAACTTTAGCAACTTCTGGTACAGCGAATTCTTTAGGTGCAAATAAAGCTATTGTGATTGATGGCATTGCTCCAATCATCAACAGCACCATCCCCAATCTATCGATAATAGCTGATGCCAATGTGGGAGCAGGTACTTTCACCCTAACGCTGAACTATAGCGAAGCGATGAAAACTACCGTCAATCCCACCATTACCTTCCCCACAGAAAATCCCAATAATACGATCGCCTTTGCTAGTGGTAGCTGGACAAATAATACAACCTATGTTGCTACCTATAACGTCGTGGATGTTAATGAGGCACTTGCAAATATCGACATCAGTGTCACGGGAGCAGAAGACGCAGTTGGTAATGTCCAAACTCAGTTCAATGCCAACGATGTATTTAGCATTAACACTATACCTGTCGTCAGCATCACTGCACTAACTAATACAGCCAATGAAGGTGGTAGTAACGGTATTTACCGAATTTACCGCACTGGTACTGTCGGTAATTTAACAGTCAATCTCGCGATCGATGGCAGCAGTACGACATCAGCTAGTGACTACACCCTTTCCTCTGGTGGTTTATCGGTAGAAATCCCCGACGGACAGAATTTTGTTGATGTTAATCTTACGGCAATTGATGATATTCAAGCGGAAGCAGCAGAAACTCTCAGGCTGAATTTGGCAATGGGTAGTTATACCGTGGATACAGTTAATTCTAATGCCACGGTTACGATTAATGCCAATGATTTTGTTGTCACCAACACCAACGATAGCGGTGAAGGTTCACTACGACAAGCTATTTTGAACGCCAATGCAAATCCTGGTGTGGATACAATTACATTTGCCGGTAGTGTATTTACTGATGCAGCACCGGATGTCATTACCCTCACTTCTGCGGAATTGCTTGTTACTAATCAATTAACTATTCGCGGTACTGGAGCAGATAAACTCACCATTCAGGGAAATAGCGATAGTGCAACTGGTTTTCGTGTCATTCGTACAAGTGGTGCAGATTTAACCCTTGAAAATATCACTATTAGTGGGGGTAACGCTAGAAATACTGTTGGAGAAAGTGCCACCACAAATTCCCGTGGTGGTGGTATTTATAGTGGTAGCGCTCTCACCTTAACCAATAGTGTTGTTTCCGGTAACAGCGCTGACTTAGATGGTGGTGGTATCTTTAGCGCTGGTCGCGTCACCTTAAATAACAGCACTATTTTCGGTAATAATGCCAAATCTACTGGTGGTGGTATTTTTACCAATAGTATTGCCAACTTAAACAACAGCACTATTTCTGGCAACACCGCTAACTTGAATGGTGGAGGCATTAGAAGTGGTGGTGGAACGATTCGCAACAGCACGATCGCCTTCAATATAGCTGATAATGACAATAATAATACTGGAAATGCTGGTGGCATCTTTAGTTCTGGCGGAACTTTCACCATTAGCAATAGCATTATCGCCAGCAACATCGATAAAGGTGGAGAAGCTCCAGATATTTTTGGTGCAACTTTCAACGGCAATAATTACAACTTAATTGGCAATACAACGGGTATCACCTCTGGTACATTAGGCATGGGTACGGATATTATCAACTCCAACCCCGGATTAGCATCCCTCGCTAATAACGGTGGTACAACTCCAACCCATGCTTTACTCAATGGTAGCCCTGCCGTCAACGCCGGAAATCCAACCTTTACTGGTTTTACTACAGATCAACGGGGTACTGGCTTTAGCCGTATTCGTAATGGCAGAGTTGACATTGGGGCATTGGAGATGCAAGTACCCAGAATAACTAATGTCACTTCTACTGCCGCTAACACTACTTATAAAGCAGGTAGTATCATTGCCATTACCGTCACCTTCGATGAAGTTGTCAATGTTACTGGTACTCCCCAATTAACTCTGGAAACAGGAACAACAGACGCAGTTGTTAACTACACCAGTGGTAGCGGAACCAATACCCTAACCTTCAGTTACACCGTGGCGGCGGGAGATAATACTCTTGACCTAGATTATATTGCCAATACAGCCCTATCTCTAAATAGCGGAACTATCAAAAATGCCGCCGGACTAGATGCTAATTTGAATTTAGCCAATCCTGGTGCTGCGAATTCCTTAGGTGCAAACAAAGCAATTGTTATTGATGGTGTCACCCCAACCATCACCAGCGTCACTGTCCCCCCCAACGGTAGCTACAGAGCCGAACAAAATCTTGATTTCACCGTTACCTTTTCGGAAGCAGTCATTATTAACAAGGGAACGGGTGCTGTAGTTCTACCAATTAGCTTAGACACGGGTGGTACAGTCAATGCAACATTGTTAGGTACTGGAGCATCGAGCAATACTCACATCTTCCGCTATACAGTAGCTGCTGGCAATCTTGATATCGATGGGATTGCGGTGGCAAATGCCCTTTCCCTAAGTGGTAATGCGACTATTCGCGATGGTGCTGGTAATGATGCGGTACTAGCCTTGAATAATATTGGTACCACTAACGCAGTTTTAGTAGATGCGATCGCTCCAAGTGTAACTCTTTCTTCCACAGCACCAGCAACCCTTGACGAGAATCCATTTACTGTCACCGCAACCTTTAGCGAAGTAGTCACTGGTTTTACCGCCAGCGACATCTCTATCGTGGGTGGAACTTTAGTAGCCAACAGCCTGACAACTGCGAATGGTGGCATAACCTACACCTTTAATGTCACCCCCACCGTTGACGGGACTTTAACCATTGATATTGCAGCAAACACAGTTGCCGATATTGCTGGAAACAATAACACCGCAGCAACACAATTAAGCCGTACCGTTAGCTTAGTTAACTACATCAATGGCACACCGGGAATAGATACACTTTCACCAACCAACAGAAAAGATATAATTTCTGCTGGGGATAGTGACGACACAATTACTGCCCTGTTTAGCAATCTTCAGCAAAATGATGTAGTCGATGGACAAGGTGGTAACGATAACTTCATTCTCACTGGAGGAAGCACAACAGACTCCCTCATTTTCAATACCAACAACACCAATCAAATCTTTTCGGGAATTCCGGGTTTAACAATTAGAAACTTCGAGAAATTCGACTTTAGTGGTTTTGCCGGAACTGTCAATTTTACAGGGAATGCCAACTCAGAGGAAATCATCGGTACCGCTAATAACGACATCATTAACGGTGGTAATGGCGACGACATAATCGATGGTGGTGCTGGCAACGATAACCTTCGCGGTGGAAACGGCAACGATGTCATCGATGGTGGCGCTGGTGCTGACACGATGAACGGTGATGCTGGTGATGATATCTATTTTGTGGATGATGTAGCCGATATTGTGCAGGAATTTTATAACTACGGCATTGATACAATTAATGCCTCGGTGACTTATACCTTGGGTAGCAATATTGAGAATCTCAATTTAACAGGAAATAATGCGATCGATGGTACTGGTAACGATCTTGCAAATATTCTCATCGGTAACTCTGCTGCCAATACTCTCAGAGGTTTGGCAGGGAATGATACTCTAAATGGTGGTGCTGGCATTGATATCTTAATTGGTGGCACTGGTAACGACACTTACATCATCAATGACAATGACACAATTATTGAGAATGCCAATGAGGGTATAGATACAGTCTTAGCTGCCATCACTTGGACTCTGGGAGCCAACCTGGAAAACCTTACCCTAACTGGTACAGATAATATCAATGGTAATGGTAATGCTCTCAACAACATTTTCATTGGTAACAGTGGCACAAATATTTTCTCTGGCGGTGCTGGCAACGATACTTACTACATTGATGACAACAAGGATAGTATCGTAGAAAACTTAAACGAGGGTACAGATATTGTTTTTGCTTCCATCAATTGGACATTGACAAGTAATATCGAGAACTTAACCTTAACTGGCACAGCGATTGAGGGTAGAGGCAATGAATTAAATAACGTTCTCATTGGTAATGCTAGCGATAATATTCTCTACGGTTTGAATGGTAACGACACCTTAAATGGTGGTGCAGGTAATGACACCTTAATTGGTGGCTTGGGTAATGATACGTATATCGTCGATAGCATCAATGACATTGTCATCGAACTGGCAAACGAGGGCATAGATACAATTGAATCTTCCTTAACTTGGACTTTGGGAGAAAATATTGAGAGATTAAGACTCACTGGTACAGGCAACATTAATGGCACGGGTAATGCTCTCAATAACTTGATTCAAGGCAATAGCGGCAATAATATTCTCGAAGGCGCAGAAGGTAATGATAATATAATTGGTGGTGCTGGTGCCGACATTCTCATTGGTGGACGTGGCAACGATATTTTGTCCCTTGGGAAAGATAGCGATATAGATACTGTTGTCTATAATTCTGGCGATGGTAGCGATACTGTTTACGATTTTTCTCGTGGTGCAAATGGTGATTTACTCCAATTTAATGGCATCACAGCAGTTGATGTTGTCGTCAATGGTAGTAGTACCATGTTCCGCCTGGGGAATGGCACTAGCTTTACTGGAACTGGTAACATTCTAATGACTTTGGAAAATACAACTGGATTTAGCGCCAGCAATATTAGCTTGAACTTAGCTACTGGTAACACAACTAACTTCTTTTTTGGATAATTAATATCTGAATATCTAGTTTCATATCCTCAACTTTTTTACCACAAGAAGTTGGGGATATTGATTTTCAGATTTATACATCTCCAAAAACTATTTCTCTACAAGGTTTTTGGATATAGCGGTTTTCATACAAGTGAAATACATTTATCTTGCTCCCTTTCCCTTGCAGGGAAGGGGTTGGGGGTTAGGTTAGTGTATTTATTGTATGCAACCGAGAAGCGCCATAACGCATCATTAATTTTCATCAGATGTCTAAATTAGTCATCCGAAATGCATCACATTCTTCATTAACACGGATAATCATATTTAAAAAAATCACGATATAAAACACAAAATCGTAATTTCACTGAGGTTCAATCATAGCAATCATAAATACAATCATACACGTAGACAGTACAAATAGATTTTCATTATGAAAAGAATAATTTCCCTTGCTGCTTTGATTTTAGGAGCTAGTGTATCAGTTAACGGACTGTTATCGACAGCAGCACATGCAGCACCTGTAGAATCAGATGTAGAAATATCAGTTGAGGTACCACCAGTTGTATTTCTGCAAACTTATGACAGTATTACTTTTAATCTAGATGTTGCTGATTTAACAACTGCCACCGTTACAAACGATGGTGTCTTGGATGACGCGACAGTTGGTACAGTAGCAGCAGGTGCAACTACTGTCACTCCAGCTTTACCTCCAGTAACAAGTACAGTCGTCAATGGTGGTAACAAGGTATATAGTAATGTGCTTTTGTATCGAACCTGGGGTCTTGGCGGTGTTGCTGGAAACATCTCACATGATGCTGTTGTAGACAATGACACCCTAGATTTAGGTACATCTTCTATAACTCTCTCATTAGCAAAAAATGCTAGTACACCTGCATCACCAACATCTGCTCCTGGTATAAGTGGCACTGGTGCTATCGAAGGTTCGGTAGACTTTACTTTCGACTTAAATGCAGTCAGAGCGTCAGGTTTACACACTGGTGGTGTAGTTAGAGTTTCTGCTGAAGGTGTTTAGTAATTAAAAGTAGTTAAAAGCCACAATTTGCTTATTTTTCAGAAAGCATAGAATTTTGAGAAATTAAACTCTGAGTTAGGGAATAATTTGGTTTTTAGGACGGGCTTTTTGCAAACTAAGTCTCCATTGGCAGACTTAGTTTGTACAAAAAATCCTATTTAAAGCTATATGCCGAACACCTTAACTCAGTTCTAACAACAGAATTTATCTCCTATTAAATTTCAACTCAGTAGTAATAATGTAATTACAATTATTACCAGCATAAAATTTATTAATTTTTAAAGTGGCAGTAAGTAAATATTGCGTATATAAATAAATAGGTGTTACTAAATAAAGGGATATATTCGCTCTACTTGAACCAATAATGAATGGTTTTAGCCGCTAATTCATCCCACATTTATACAACCACCAATAAATAACTATCTAAATCCAAATAATTAACTTTCCACCCAGATAAACAATCAGCTTGCGAATGAAATGAAACGTGAATATTTTATTAGTATAGTAGCAACTTTACTTTGCCTAGTTCAAATAGGAAATATACATAAAGTTAATGCAGCACCAGTTCAATGTGCAGATGTTGAAGATGGTTGCCTGAAAATAAATAAAGATGCATTAAAAGACCTAAAAATTAAAATTAATGATATTGTAGCGGATGGAAAAACAAAGCTAATAGTACCCGATGGTACTCCTTTACAGTCATCACCAATACCAGTAATTAACCAGATAATCACTTTCAGGGTTGAGAATTTATGGGAGTTGAAAATTCCTGAAAATAATCAAGCTGGTTTAACAGTCGATTATATATATGACAAACTTCAAAGCGCCAATGTCGGAACATCAGAAATTCAACTAGTGGCAATTGATGGACAAACTATATCAACGAGAAGTAGCTCACAGGAAGGCTATATCATTGTCACAGGTGGAGGAACTCTTAAATTTGATGTATCTAATATAAAAGCTTCTGGAAATTATCTAGGCAACTTACAAATAAGGGTGACACCAGGTAATTCATTACCATAAGTGTCAAGATTCAATTCAATTAAATTTAATCCAATTAAGCTCATTATTTCTCAATTCTGTAATTACAAATTAGTCAGTAAAAATTATGTTGGAGAATTTACAAAAAATCAGTGCTAGTGTTTTAGCACTTGGTACTTTCATCACAGCTTTTCAATTACCTGCATCTGCAATATCAATTGGGGTTAGTCCACCTCGATTTGAACTGAAACTTGATGATAAAAGACCAACAACAGAAGTTTTTCGTGTTGTTAATATTGGCTCGAAACCAGCGACTTTTAGGATTTACATTCAAGATTGGACATTGGATGAACAAAATAAAGTTCAGCCTTTACCACCAAGTGAGCAGTCATTAGGTAAATGGATTGTCGTCAACCCTGGAAAATTTACAATTCCTCCTGGAAAATCTCAAACTGTGCGTTTCTCCATTCGTCCCCGCATCAAACCCCAACTAGGGGAACATCGGACACTCATATATGTTGAAGAAGTGCCGAATGAAAATTCAGACAAAGCTCCGACTCCGGTAAGAGTTGTTGGACGTTATGGAGTTGGTGTCTATGCTTATGTAGGCAATATCAAAAAAGTTGGAGTTATTAATGCGATCGCAGTAGATACTAAAAATGCACCAGTTAAAGCAACTTTTGATATTTCCAGTCAAGGTACTGCTCATGTGCGAATGAGCGGACAATATGCAATTTGGCAAGCTAATAAGTATCCTGGAGCAAGCAAAACTGAGCAAATATCAGATGCAGGAAAAGGAAAGCCAAAGCTTCCCGACGGTGTAGTTGCTATTGGCAGTTTACCTTCGAGTCCCGTACTACCAGATACCCGTCGTCAATTAGTGCTGAATATTAGTCAACAATTAGCTCCTGGTAATTATGTATTGGATTTAAATGGTGAATTGAGCGGTACACAAATTGATCGTGGAATCAATTTCACAGTTCCAGCAAGAATGAATAGTAATCCTCCCAGTCGTTCTTCTAGTAGCCTAAAAAATCAACTTCGCAGCAGATAGATTGATTTTTGAGTGATAGCAGAAGCTTTGCAGTTACGCATCAGAGCAAGATTTACCGTTTATTAATACATTTATCTGTATTCGAGTAATGTTTTATCAAGTTACCCAACCCCCAACAATCGCAACGACTGTTATTTCCGAAAATACCTCTGCCCCAGAGTCATCTAATTTTGAGCGAGAAGCTCCAGCTACGGAGGTGAATTTTACTTCTGTCAGCCCAAATGTCAACCCTAATATTTCTCAGTCAACTATCTCACAATCAGATTTAGAACTACAAGAAGTAGAAAAAAACTCAATTGTTGAACGCATTCACACTACAGAATCTGCTGCCAAGAATAGTAAAGAGAATCTGATAGATAAGTTAAAGCGCCTACGAGTAGTTAACAAAAATGATCCTGATTTACTAGCTTTACAGGAAAAAACGACTAAAAAATTACTCGATTGGGAAGATGTAAGAGCTAGGTTACGGCAAAAACTTGATTATAATTCCCTAAATAGCAAAACTCCAAAAATTAGTATTCCAAAAATAGAACAATCAAAAGCTGAAGTTATAAAACTAGACTCAAAAACAGAAGTTACAAAAATAGACTCAAAAACAGACTCAAAACTAGATAATATTTCAGTTGTTGCGGGTATTGAAACTGCTAATAATGGAACCAATAACTTACTACTTGGTGTAGTTATTAATAAACGCGAAGTTGGTACTTTAGATGTTGCCAGAGAAGAAGATACTTTACTACTGCCACTTTTAGAATTTGCTAAACTGGCTAAGTTTTCTGTAGAAAAAATTAACGGAATAACCGAATTAAATACGCCATTAGGAAAAATTAAACTAGCAGAAAATGAACTCAAAACAATTAATGAAATTGATTATATTAGCGATAAAGTCTTAAAAGAAAAATTACTTGCTAATATTGAATTAAATAACTTTGATTTTGCTTTAATTATTGATTTGCCTTGGGGCGAAGGTAGTCAAAGAAGACCAGAATTAGCCCAGCTAAAACCAGAGTTTTTTCCGGCTCTAAGTGGGATTTCTAGTTACAGACAAGAATTATCTATTACTACAGGTGGTGGCGATAATAATTTTCGTAGTTCTTCACTTGTAGGTGGACGTTTAGGTGGTGGTTTATGGCGTGTTCGTCTAAATAATAACTTCATTAACTCTCCAGACATATCCGAATATTTTTATTACAAAAAGAATGGTCAATTTAGCTATCAAGTTGGACGGCAACAAATTGGTCTACATCCATTACTAAATAACGTCAATTTGACTGGGGCGCAATTTGCTTTTACCAACTTACCCAAAGACCGTTTTAATGAAACCTATAGCGCTTCCGAACTGTTACCCAGACGATCGCGCCCAATCCAGACATTTCAAGGAACCGTAGCACCCGCTAGTTTCGTCCAGTTGCGGGTTGGAGGAATTGCGATCGCTCAACAGCAAGTTGGTTTAGATGGAAAATATGAGTTTCTCGATATCAATTTACCAACTGGGCAAAGTAATGAAATTGAATTATTCGTTTTTGATCGCAATAATCCGAATGTAGCAACAGAAATTCGTTCGTTACGATTGAATTCTTCAGACCTATTATTACCATCTGGTGGACAAGTTCAGTTAGGTGGTTTGGGATTAACTGGAAATTTAGCTCAGAATACCTTATTTAATGATTTTAACTCCTCAGAGGCAGGAAAATTAACGGCATTTTATCAATTACGTCAAGGACTTTCAGAAAACTTGACTTTTGAAGGTGGTGTACAAACCCTTCCTGATACAGTCCAGACACAAGCTGGTTTAATTTGGCGATTGGCAAATCCATTGATTGTATCCGCAAGTGTTGGTAGCTCTCGCGGTGAACTGGGCTACACCACAGATTTGGATTTGCAGTTGAAACGCTTGCAAATAATTGGGAGTTCCCAATTATTTCCCAATGGATACAGCAATCCTAGTAGTAGAGCTGCACGCGATCGCTACAATCACAGTCTAGAAGTCAAATATAAGTTTGCCAATGCTTTCAATCTGGGATTTATTGCTCGCAGTCGTCAAGATAGTAGCAGGTCAGCCGACTACATTTTACCAACTTTTTCCCTCCGACCTATGCGGGGTATGTTTTTGAGTGGTAGACCAGATTTTGAAGGTAATTATTTATTCAATGCTTTTTATCAAATAAACTCAGCTAGTAGATTCGCTTTTAATTCCTCTAATAATAGATATTTTTCTGATTTTAGCTATAATTTGAACCGCCAATATCAATTATCTTTTGGCAGCGAATTTGGTGGTGATTTTGGCACTCGTTATTCTGCAACCCTTAACCGCAATACATTAAATCTCAGTGGTTTAAGTTGGCGTTTGGGACTCGCTTATAGCGAAGGTGACGTGGCACCTATTGTTGGTGCAAGTATGCAAGTGCTTCCTGGTTTGCTGGCAAGAATTGATTATCAAGGTATTCCCAGTAGAAGTAGAAATGGTTTAGGAGGATTTGGAGACGATCGCTTATCTATTTCCCTCGTATCCGATTTATCTTTTGCTGGTGGAAAAATTACCCCTATTAGCTCCAATTCCTTTGGTAAACAAAAAGGTGCGATCGCGGGAAGAATAGTAGTAGAAGGTGCAGAAAATGGATTTAATTTGGGCAATGCGATTGTTCGGGTTATAAATAACCGTGGTAAGAATTTAGGTGGTGCCAGAACTGATGCAAGTGGTAATTTCTTCGTCGGAAATTTACCTGAAGGGATATATACAGTCGAACTCGATCCTGAAAAACTCCCTATCGAACTCACCGTATCTAAAAGCGCTGTAGTTGCTGAAGTTGCCAGTTCTGCGGTGACTCGCTTAGATTTTACCGCCAGGGCTGAATACGGGATGGCAGGACGAGTCACTGATACTATTGGAACACCAGTGGTAAATCTACGCTTGGATTTAATCAATACCGAAGGTAAAAGAGTTTTAGCCGCTTGGACTGACGAATTTGGTCTTTATCGTCTTGATGGTGTTCCAACTGGGAAGTACACATTATTAATTCCTCCACAAGTCCCTGTCAATTCCAACGAAGAACTTCCTAAAATTCAAGTAGAGATTCGCAATGAATTCGTTTACGAACAAAATCTGCAATTACCAGTTGTGACATCTTACGACAAACCCGTTCCAGGTTATAAGTCTCCCAAGGGACAAAATTCAAAATAATATTTGCGTCAGTTGTATCGTAATTATTCAGATGCACCCGATATAACCCTCCAATTTAGCAATATCATGATTTTTATGCATATATTTAGAGCTTAAACAATGGTAGTAACTAACATTGAACAAAATTGGTCGGCAATATTACAGCAATTACTCGATCGCGAATCACTCTCGATTTCCCAAGCTTCCCAATTAATGCATGGTTGGTTGGAAGAAAAAATTCCTCCCGTAATATCCGGTGCAATTTTAGCAGCAATTCAAGCTAAGGGAGTATCTACAGAAGAGTTGTTGGGAATGGTTGAGGTATTACATGGACAATCAGTTAAACCAAATTTACGCGATCGCATTATTAATAATCAATCATTTGTAGATACTTGCGGTACTGGTGGAGATGGTGCATCAACATTTAATATTTCCACTGCTGTTGCTTTTACAGTTGCAGCTTGTGGGCTAAAAGTCGCCAAACATGGCAACCGTTCAGCATCGGGAAAAACTGGTTCTGCTGATGTTTTAGAAGCTTTGGGTGTGAATTTAAATGTTAGTCCAGAAGTGGCTCAATTAGCCTTAGAAGAGGTCGGAATTACATTTTTGTTTGCACCAGATTGGCATCCCGCCTTAAAAGCGATCGCGCCTTTACGCAAAACTCTCAAAGTACGTACTGTTTTTAATTTACTTGGTCCTTTGCTTAATCCTCTATCACCTACTGGACAGGTAATTGGTATTAATAATCCAGATTTATTGGAAACTTTTGCTCAAGTTCTCAACCAAATCGGAACTCGCAGAGCAATTACATTACACGGACGGGAAAAATTAGATGAAGCCGGATTGGGCGATAAAACAGATTTAGTTATACTCTCAAATCAACAAATACATAAATTAGAATTAGACCCAAAAGATGTAGGTATAAATCCCGCTTCAATTTCAATGTTAGCAGGTGGTGAAGTTCAAGAAAATGCCGACATTCTCAAGGCTGTTTTGCAGGGGAAAGGAACAAAACCGCAGGAAGATGTGGTGATTTTGAATGCTGCTTTAGCCTTATATGTAGGTGAATATGGCGAGCAAATAAAATTAGATAGCGGCAAGACAGTTGATGGTGAAGATTTAGATTCCAGTCAAATATCAAAATCAGAGAGTGATTTTGTTAAGGACTTTGCTGATGCTGTAGTTATTGCCAGGGAAGTTATCCAAAGTGGAGAACCTTGGCAAAAATTGGAACAATTAGTTGAATTTGGCAATAGGAAAGAGGAAATAGGGGAATGAATGATAAGCTACGATGCATCTAATTTGTATATAAGATGCGGGCAAGATGCCCACACTACAATTATTTTGTGTTTTTGACTTATATAATTTAGCTGCACATCAGCTTATCATTCATTTTTCTCCCCATCTCCCCATCTCCGCGTCAGTTCTATCGTCATTAGTAATTACTAATTACTAATTGCTAATTACATACTTCCCAATACTTTGCTTAAACTCCTGTGCCCTTTCTTGACTAGGAATTTCTGATACTAATGTATCAATTAATTCCTGAGTAGTTAATTGCGGATATTGTGCTAATGTTTCTTCGAGAATAACTTTAGCCACAGGTCCAATAAAACTGGTTAATTCTTGATGACAATGTTTGAGAAATTCTGAATTCATGATAGCAGGTGTATTACCTAACGATTGCTGATTGTTAATTTGACTTGCTGAATTTTGCAAAGCTGATAATTGACTGATACTGGGTAATTGAATTTTATTTTTAAATTCTTGTGCCCATTTTTCATTAGGAATTGCATCACTAATAGCTTCAATAAATTCCTCTGCTGTTAAATTCGGAGATGTTTCCAAAGTTTGTTGCATTAAAACAGTGGCAAATGGTCCAATAAAATTAATTAATTCCTGCTGACAATATTCTAAAAATTTTGGATTCAGAGATACGGGAGTCTGTGGATACAATTGATTGGATGATTCGTTCCTTTGTGTGAATCCAGGTGCATTTGTGTTCGTTTTATGTGGATTCGGTTGAGTTTTTTGCCTTTGAAAAATATTAAGGGGTGACTTTTGAAAAAATTGGTTAATCGGTGACTGTTTAGATTGATTTGGGGCTTGATTTGGGGCTTGATTTTGAGCTTGATTTTGATGATTAAGTTCGAGAAGAACCTCACTTGCTGACTGGAAGCGATCACTTGGTTTTTCTGCCAGCATTTTGTCCAAGATATTCGCAAATTTTTGACTGACATTACTATAATGTTGCCATTGCCAGTTTAATGATTCATCTATTAATAAATATGGCATTCTCCCAGTCAAAAGCACAATCGCAGAAACTCCGAGAGCATAAATATCGCTGCTCGGATAGCAATATCCTAAACGTAATTGTTCTGGTGGAGAATAACCAATTTTACCCACAACTGAACCTTGCAGTGAATAGTGATTATTGTTTAAACTATTTACTGAATTTCCTGATAATAATTGCGTGAATTTTTCTTTAACAACTCCAAAGTCAATTAATATAGGTTGAGGATTATTATCGGCAAGCATAATATTATCCAAAGAAATATCACGATGAATTATCTTACGTTGGTGGATATATTCGAGTATCGGTAATATTCCTTGCAACCAAATTCTCACTTCACTTTCCGAGAATGCTCTACCCTGTGTAGACAGACGCTCTTGTAAAATTTGGGAATAAGTTTTACCATCAATATATTCTTGGACAATGAATAGGCGTTTTCCATCCGTAACCGAAGCCAAAAATTTAGGTATTTGCGGATGTTCAATTTGATATAAAACTTTTGCTTCTCGCTCAAATAGTTCTTGAGATTTCAGAATAATATTTTCTTGATTTGTCGCGGGCACAAACTCTTTTAAAACGCAACTTTCATTAAAACGGTATTTGTCAAATGCCAGGTAAGTACGTCCAAACCCTCCTTGTCCAAGGAGTTTTTTAATCAAATAACGGTTATTAATTAATGTTCCTGCTGGAATTTCTGCAATCATTGCTATCTATAATATTTTTTTAAATTCGGCTTTTATTTATATAATACTGTCGGAATTGTAATTTTATGCGAAACCTACATACAAACTCAATACACCATACCTAGCTAATATCAATTTTATATGAAGATATATGTAGAGAAAATAAAGTCAATAAATTAGAATAACCATAAGCCGCCCTTTTCAGATGGAAATCCCCTATAAGGAGAATTCATGGATTTTCTTGCAGACACCGTTGTCTTGTCACGAATTCAGTTTGCCCTAACGGCAATTTTTCACATGCTCTGGCCCGTCCTGACG
>NZ_JAYGHN010000039.1:28028-49501 GCF_034931845.1 Calothrix sp. UHCC 0171 | reverse complement strand
ACCCATATAAACGAAAATTTGCGTATTTGTCAAAATCAGATATTACTTTTACGTGAAAAGGTGAACCATCGAGATGGTCTTTCTCACGAGAAGGAATGCCCTACTTGTGGCAGTCATTTGGACAACGAGGAGATACAGATACGACTTGCACAAGAATATCGGTCTTGGCAAGAAGAAATCTCAAAATTGGAATGGCATGAAGAGAGCATAAATAGCCAGCTAAAGCTCAAACAGAAAGAGAAATCCACAACTGAGAATACTATTAAAGAAGCACAAATAGTTACTCGTGATGCAGAGCTAAAACTTGCTAGTGCTAACACTAAGCTACAAACTCTTGAAGCTACTCTGGTGAAACAAAGACAAATTGTTGATCTTGCTCAAAAAGAAGCTGGCGTTTGGGCTGAGATGCTGGATGAATTACCCGATTTAGAAATAGAGTGGCATAACCTCAAAACAGCACCAGAACAAAAGCAAAAACTCTCGGAAGCTCGAATCCTTAAGAATAGCATTGATCAGACTATTAATAGCTGTAAAAAGGAATTGGAAAAATTACCGATCATTTCGGGTGAGCAACGACAATATCTTAAAATAGAAGTTGAAAATATCGTACTATTAGTTACTCAGTTTCAGAATGAAAAGGAAACTATAGAAGTTGAATTTCAAAAAGCTAAATCTAAGAGCGAAGCATTAGAAAAGCAGAAGAGAGAAATAGATAGCAATATTAACTTGGCTCAAAATAAATTAAGTGATCTACAGCTTCGTCAACAAAAAGCAGAATATGAGGTGGAACAACAGACAAAAGCACTCCCTCAAAATTGGTCGCTTCACCCAGCTTGTATTAACCAAGAGGAATTAGAAAAACTCCAGGAAGAATTAGCTAATTTAAATAAGTCTGAAACAGAAGAGAATCAACTACGTGAGGCACAAAATCGAGTTAATCAGCTTGCTGGGGCTATCAATACACTTAAAGATCAACTTGAGAAGATACCAGAGGAACATCGTCGTTCTGTGGATGAATTTCAGGCTGAACTAGATGTAATTAATACAGAACTACAACAGACTGAGGAGAAACTCAATGTAGAAAGACAAAAACTGACTGAGATGAAAAATCAAAGACAAAAATATGAGGAACAACAAGAAAAACTCAATGAAGCTAAAAAGGAACTAAGCTATTATGAACGCCTAGTAGATGCCTTTGGTAATAAGGGATTACAAGCTAAGATTATTCAAAAAGCCCAGGAAGCAATCAAAGTCAATGCCAATAATACTTTAGCACATCTCAGTAACGGTACATGGCAAATTGACCTGAAAGAAAACGCGGAACAAACAGAGTTAGATATTCTAGCGCGGGATTTGAGTCAGCCTAATACTCCTTTGCGGCAGTTTGAGTATTTGAGTAGTGGCGAAAAGTTTTTGGTTGCTGTTAGTTTAGCTGTCGCAATTGGTCAATCGATTTACGGAGGGCGGACTGTAGATACCTTAGTAATTGATGAAGGATTCGGAAATCTAGATAAAGTTAAACGTCCGCTAATGGTTAGCGAATTATCTCGTTTGAGCCAAGATGTTTTGCGAGGAGGTAGGGTGATTGTCGTTTCACATCAAGAAGATGTTTGTGAGGAATTTGGAAGTAAATATCGTATTTATAGAGATGCTAATAATCATGCAAAAATAGAATTTTCTACCCTATAAAATTGATATTTTATTCTCAGGAGTTACTGATTGTAGTAAGGTAAACATTGATGAATAAATATCCTAATAAATAGGAGATTTATTTTTTAATTGTTTTAGAGAGTAGAGCTAAATTGGTATGCTCATTGTTGCTGGTATCAGTCTGAAGGGAATCAAACCTCGCGTGTGGGATAAAAACTCTCCTTATTATCTTCCACAATTGCGAGCAGTTATGGTTTCCTACGCCGAATTTCATCAAAGACCCGTGCTTCGACGTAAAGTTATGGAGCAAGGTCTTAGAGAATATCTTGGCATCCCAGAAGAAGTAAAGCTTTACCTTGACAATGGAGCGTTCTACTTTATTACCCGTGGTGGGAAAGTAGTAACAAACGACTATGAAGAATTTGTTCAAGGTGCTAAACCTGACTGGTGTCCAATTCCTCAAGATTTTATCCCCACTCCAAAAATGTCATTGTCTGAGCAAAAACAATGCTTTACTCGGACAATGAAAATGAATATTGCTTATAAAGATAATCAATTTATTCCTGTTATTCACGTTAGTAATTTTTTAGAAGAATATGTTGTAAAAATTAAGAAAAATAAGGCACTGAGACAAAAAACAGGTATTGCATTGGGTGGCATTGTTCCCAACTTACTACGCGCACCAAAAGCTATACCTCACCAAAAAATCATGGATAATCTTCAACACGTTCGAGAAGAATTTAAAGACAAAAAGCTCCATGTATTTGGTATAGGTGGTACCGCAACATTACACATAGCAGCATTATTCGGAATTAACTCTGTAGATTCTAGTGGATGGCGAAACCGAGCTGCTCGTGGAATAATACAGTTGCCTGGAACTGGGGAGCGAATTGTAGCTCAATTGGGGAAATGGAAAGGTCGTCAACTCAGCCAAGACGAGTTAAAGCAGTTAGAAGAATGTCAATGTCCAGCTTGCAAAATGCATGGTGTTGATGGTCTTCGAGAAAATGGAGCCGCAGGTTTTTGGAATCGCGCCACCCATAACTTATGGACACTTTTGGAAGAAGCGCCGTTGATTGAAGAAAATTTAGTTGCTGGTACTTATAAAGACTGGTATGTGACGCATTTGGATAACACTATTTATCGTCCTTTAATTGAGCAGATTGTTGGGAAAAGATTTTAAGTTATTCCATCCTAATCTGATAGAGGAAATATTATGCTTTGAAAATAGAATGTCCAAAAAGAACAGGATATAATATACCTCACAAAAAGCCGGAGAATATATGCTTCATATATTTTTTCGAGTTTATGCTATTTTCAAAAAGTGATTTAGTTGAGGGTTTTATCTCTGTTTTAATAAATTAAAATAGATGCCACGCAATTCAAAACTAATTAATAGTGTTTGGATTGCAATACTCCTTCCATACCCCAAAATATTTCCCCTAAGACCACGCGCTCCGCCTACCGCAAAAAGCCATTTCGGGCAGCTTCGTTATAATCGAAGTGAACTCACTTTACTTCCACGCCCCTACGGGGTGCCTGCGGCATCTATCGCTATCGCTCTAGACATGGAAGTAAGTTCGCCCTGCGGGGCATATTCCTAAATTATTGGTGGGGGGTTTTTCAATGACCGCAAAAGCGATTATGCGCGTTGGGAAATTAAAAAGTTTGGGGAGTGTGGGCGGCAGCGAAAAACATACTGCCCGTCTTCAAGATACACCAAATGCTGACCCCTATAAAGAAAATATTCGGCTGATTGGCGATAACGATGACCCCGAATTAGAAAAAATTGTTTTAGACAAAATATCTGACAATACTAAACATAAGCCCCGTAAAGATGCAGTGCTGTGCAGCGAAATATTTCTCTCGGCATCTCCTGAATATTTTCGTCCCCATGACCCGTCGATGGCTGGGAAATGGGATGATTCTTTGATGTGGAATTTTGCGTCGGCTTCTAAAAAATGGCTGCAAGACAATTTTGGCGATAAATACGTTCGCGCTGAATTACATTTGGATGAATCTACTCCCCACATCCACGCTTATATAGTTCCCCTCAACGACAAAACCAAACAATTAAGCCACAAAGCGATGTTTGGGGGTGATGGACGGCAAGCCAGTATTAAATTATCTAAGTTTCAAGATTCTTATGCTAAGGCACTCGCACCTTTGGGAATTGAACGTGGGGTAAAGGGGTCACAAGCTACTCACACCAAGGTGAAGGAATATTATGAGGCAGTACATAAAGAACCTTTGACCCTGGAATTGGACAGATTGGCTCCAAAACAGGGGGAGACTGCACAGCAATTATTTGAACGCATTAAAAAAGACCCGGCAATTCAAACCATCAATCACCAACTGGCAGATAGAAGCAGGATGATTGGGTTAGAAAAACGAGCATCAAGGAGTGCGATCGCGTCTGAGAAATTACGCTCTGAGTTAGAAAACCGTGTCGAGGAACTGGAGTCCGAGAACTTTTACTGGAAGCAGCAAGCCGACCAATTAAGGGATTTACCCCTGGAGGATGTGGCTTGGCATTTGGGGTTAGATAAAGCCGATAAGGGAGAGAACCGTTGGAAGGGGTTGGGGCAAGTTATCAATATTACTGGTTCTAAATGGTACGACTTTACGGCGGAAAGAGGGGGAGGTGGGGCTATTGATTTGGTGATGCACGTTGCGGGGTGTAATTTTCGCCAATCTTTAGCCTGGTTGTGCGATCGCTTTGGAGAGGAGGGAATGTTGCGTGCTTCTAGAGCAAAAGTAGAAGAACAAGCGATTAAAATTGTGGCTACTGAACCCACACCGCAGTTTGTACCTCCCTTGGAGGATGCCTCTAAGTGGCTTAATGTCAAGAATTATTTGACCAACGCGAGGGGATTGCCGGAAAATTTTGTCGATGGTCTTCATTCCAAGGGATGGCTTTATGCCGACGAGCAGCAAAACGCTGTTTTTACTATGCGCGACTTCCGGTATCCAAGCCTGAGCCAAGGATGGGCATAGAGCGATCGCTTTCTACGGGTGCGATATCGGGGGATTCCGCAGCTACGACTGGGGCATTTTTGCGGGGGACACAGGGGGAAGATAATACTTTTATGGGATATGCATCGGGTACGAAGCGAACTGAGGGGTGGTTTTATTTCCACTTTGGGGGTAAAGCTACGGATGAGGTAGAAAAAGTCGTTGTTTGTAAATCTGCGATCGATGCTATTTCTTGTTGTGCCTTATCTTTGGCGGTAAGTTCGGGCGTACCTCAAACGCGAATGATGTTTTTGGCGGTGGATAGTCCTAAAAGTCTGCCGTTGGATTTTCTCAAAGATATTACGAATATTACTGTTGCTTGCGATAACGACTCGGTGGGACGTTCTACGGCACAAGCCATTAAAGAATTACTGCCGCAAACTATTGTAAAGCAACCCAAAACATCTGATTGGAACACGGAATTGTTGGAGTATGAGCAGCAAAATTTGATGCGAATGAAGGACGCAGAAAAGAAAAAAATCGGGGATTAGAACGCTAGTAAACTAACGTGAAAAAGCCGCACTATGGAAATTACAATACAGAATTTATCAATAAACAACTGCATCTTTTGGTAATGGTAATCGATTGGACGAGCAAAGGTTATGAAACACCAGTATATTTAGGATGAGACTACTATTTAGATAACAAAAATAACGGCACAAGTTAGCATGGATATTAAAGAAGAACTTCTCCAAGAAATTGAATCCTCTCCAGATGTTCTCCTAGCTGAAACGCTAGACTTTTTACGTTTTATCAAGACAAAAACAAGGTCAGAGGAAGCACCTCACGATTCCTCACCAAAAGATGATCGTACCAATGAGGGTAGTCACTCCCTGCCACAAGAGAGCAAAACTAAGCCTGAAATAAAGGAAGCAACACCAATTCTTAGAGGTTCAAAAGCAGAAGATTTGTTAAAATTTGCGGGAACTTGGCAAGGGAATGACTTTGAAGAGTGCTTGCAGCTTGTTTACGAAACCAGTTCCCAGGCAGAATTTTAGCAATGTATCTCCTAGACATAGACACAAATCTTCAAGCCTCACTATTTTGGTTTCTACTACTATTAACATGGAGGAGTTTTCCGCGACTGGAAAACGCTTCGCTAAATCGGGCGGGGGTTGGTACTGCTCCAAAAATCCCTCGTGAGGCGACACATTTAATCATGGCAGCGCCAACCCCTCCGCTTCGCCCCCCGATTTTTCCCAGTTGCTAGGCTAACTGTAGGGCTAATATATATTGTCAATGGGCTTTGTCCTGCCGTAAGCAATGGCGCAAGCACCACCGCAGATAATAGACTTGTTGCGAATTAAGCTAAAAAAGTGGCTAAAACCCTTGTGAATCAAGATGTTCAGCGATTTAATATCGAAAACGGACGTAAACCTTATGTTGTAAGCTTTTCAGCCGTTTAAAATTTTATTACGCAACAAGTCTAATAATAAAGCTTCACCATAGATAACGTAAACACACACCGTAGGCGATCGCAAATATTGAAACAGGTTCATTCAAGGTTTTTACGATCAGCTTCGCTGCGCTTCATGCGATCGCATTTCCCCATGTCTAAGAATATGTTCGACTAACCGCTTGGTTTCGCCACCTGCCAATTCTAGTTCTCTGAGATTGCCCACCAAAACAAACAATTCTCTTGCCCTACTAACGGCGGTATTTAGGAGATTAGGCTTGCGGTTAAGGAACCAAAAACTATCGTCTTTATGGCACTGGTAAGCGGAAAAAATAATGGCTGTTTTCTCTCCACCCTGGAAAGTGTGAACCGTGCCAATATCATCCCAGGAAAAGTTTCGCCAGCGATTCGTGAGTCGATACCTTAGCGCGTTGGCTTGCTGGGAAAATGGAGACATTACCCCAATTGTCTTGGATTTATCAGCAGCGTCAAGGTCATAACCTTGCTGAATTAAAGATGCGATCGCAGTTTCGACGACATCGATTTCTTCGGGATTGGTGTGGTTGATGTGGCTTCCCTAAACGTGGTAAGCCAACAGGTGTTTGACTGTCGAAATTTCATCATAATTGGAAAGGATTTGCAAACCACCGGGATAGTTGGGGCTGCAAAACTGGATAATGGGTGGGGTGCAACGGTAGTGATTTCTGAGGATAATGCCGTTACCTAAGTCCCCTTCTGTACCGCTAGAACCAGCAGCACGATGGTAAGCGGTGGCTGTGTATTTGGCGGTGGGAGCATAGCGATAGTAGTCTTCGTTCCCCATGCCCATATCCAGAAAGGCGGTTTTCAAATATTGTTTGATGCTATCGTCGCAAAGGTTGACAATTGGCTCAATTTGTTGCGGGTCGCCAGCGACTACTGCCTGTTGCGATCGCACTAGCAAGGGAAATAATTGATGTACGAGTGTTGTACCTGCTTCATCCACCAGTACCAGTTTCACGCTATTGGGATGGAGAGTTGGCAGCATGTTGCGTATCGATTGCAGGCTGGAACTAATGATGGGAAAAATTAAGCTTAAGTCGCGGTAGATGGCATCCCCGTCTGTTTCCAGTTTGAGCAATGCATCCCCGTCCCCCGTCAAGACGCTACCATAGGTTTCTAATGCTCGAATAACGCTATCTTTGCGTCGGAGAACTTCTTGTTGAAGAAATGCCCAGGCATGTTGGAATAGTGATAGTTGCAATAGGTGGTAGTCGCGGTAAAAACTACTGTACCAATCATCTTGGGGGTAATTGTCAAGTTGATTTTGAATTTGTTTTTGGATTTTTTGATAATCTACTTGTTTGAATTCTAATTGCTTGTTTAATGCTGTTAGTTTGGTTTGAATATTAGTGACTTCCTGATTGAGATTTTGCCATTGTTGTGAGAAATCTAGTTTTTGCTGAACCTCCATCTGGGCTGTAGTTAAGCTCAAGCGGTCAAGGGGTATTTGAAAGGGATGAGAGGAAGCCAAAGTGTTTAAAACAGCAGCATTTGTCCGATTTGCTAGACGCTTAAAAACTAGCTTGTCGGTTGTAAAATTAATCAAGTTATAGGCACGTTTGGCGATGGAGTCGGATTCTTTTGGTAGTTCCCGTTCTGCTTGGGATAATCCCTCTTTTATTTGCTGGTAAGCAGATATGGGAAAGTTTGCGTAATCTTTCAAACGCGATCGCTCCTCTATTCGTGCTTGTAACTCGGAATTATTTGCCACAATATCGTTATTGAGGGATTGAATTTCTATATCGAGTTGCTCTAGCCGTTCTGCATCGATGATTTTTTGACTGTTATTAAAGCGGTTTTGCTCTATTAATTGTTGAATTTCGTTTTCTGCTTGCAGTAGTTCTAGTTTGGCTTGTGACCAAGACTCTTGATTAAATTCGGTATTTAGTAGCCAGTCTTGGGTTGATTGCAATTTTGGTAGGGTTTCTCTACGGATAATACTTTGGTTTCCACCAGGAAGATAAAACTGTTGGCGATTGAGTTCGATCTGATTTTCTGGATTGTGCTTTTTTGTGAAAGCTTTTGTCGAATTTTCTGTGAAAACCTCTATCGAACCCTCTTTATCACGTTTTGTAGAAACCTGTGTTGAAACCTCTTTAGATAATTCGCCTGGAATTATGGTAGGAGATTCGGCAGCAAAGTCGCCAGTTAACCGAGACAGAAATTTTTGAATAGCGCTATTGTTGGTACTGGCAAAGAGAATTAAGTTATTTCCATCATCCTCACCACGAACAAGTCGTAATGCTCGATTCACTACTTGCTGTGCTACCAGGTGCAGAAACACTTCTGTTTTTCCAGTTCCCGGTGGTCCGCAGACGGCAGTTAGTAAATTCTCTTGGGTGTGTTTGAGGACAGAGGCTTGATATTCATCGGGAGTATGGGAAGGAAAAGCTTCCAAAAACATTATTTCATGTTGGGGCGATACCTGCGGTGGTAAACTACGCGGTTTTCCAAAAAGGTATTGCATTGCGGGGTGAATCTCTGTTAGCCAGTTGCAAGGATGGGGTGTTTCTTGAATTTGCTGTAGGATTCCTTGCAGGTCGAGTTTGAGCAGGGCATTATAGGGAGTAAAGTCGCAGCGCAGTAAATAAGGTTGGCGAAAAGTTTTATATTTTCCTTCTGGTAAGTCTACCAATTCGATAAAATCTCGCAGGGTTGCAAATCTTCCTTTAAAAGTGTCTTCTAAAAATTTCAATATTCCCGACGCGACTATCAATGATTCAGCTTGCTCTTCCTCTAGCCCGTATAGCCGCATCAAATTAACAACAACTGGCTGAAACTCGTATTCGGTCAAGTCCCAACCAGTTTTGCGATAATTGCCTTTGAATATGGGAGAAATATCAACCGTGAATAGAGGTAGATATTTCAGCTTTTGTTCCTTCCCCTTTCCCTGAATTAGATAGATTTGCGGGAATGCGATCGCTATTTGAAAATCATTAGCTCTTCCCCTCTTGGCTGCGGCTTGTTGCTGTTGCTGGATTTGTTTAAACACCTCGCGATCCAACATTAGCTTATTACCAACAAGCTGCACTCCCTTATCTAAAACTTTTGGATAAACATCCGACCCCCGCTCGACTTCAGCTTGAGTCAGTTCTTCTAACCTGATATACGCTAACCAGGCTTGTATTATCTGGGTAAATTTTTCCAACTCTAGCATGGGATTAAAAGGGGAACGACTGTACTAACTGGCACTCTCCCCTAACTTAATCTTTTTTCTCGTTTGTCGGCAATATCCCAGAGTAATAAACAGTTTTCTACGAAATTTTTAACATTTATATATAGTTGTCAATAATGTTGCGATTAATACAATGAGTGCATACTGTAAATAGCTATTTACAGTATGCGGTCTTATTAACCATATCTGCTAATAATGTTATCTGGTTTATCTTCTTTTCTCCTATATAAGTAAGCCAGAAGGAGTATCTATGACAGTGTTTCTACGCCAGAATAATTAAGGATTTTCCCATCAACAGTTAACAAAGAACACCCATAATTTCTGGCTGTAGCTACAATAATTTGGTCAAAAGGGTCGCTATGAAATCCACTTAATTGAGTTGAATCTACTACTATCGGCAGGGTCAAATTTAATAATTGCACTCCGGGATAAGCCAAAGCTGCTTCCAGCCATTCATTAACTGAGCAAGAAAAAACAAGTCGATTTTTTTCTACTAATTTGGCGACTTCCCAACAAGAAACAATACTTACTCCCAAGCCTTGAGATTGATATTCCTCTATATATTCCCGATGTTTCTTAGTTAATCGCTCGCTACCATCAACCCACCAAACCCAGATATGCGTGTCAAGTACAATCATTGCAAAACTTCCCAATCTTCCAAAGCGACTGGGGAAGTGGGGTCATCGTAACGGACTACTTTCCCATGCAGGGGATAAAGGTCTGTTTCTGGTTGATTAGGTGATGCAACAGTCTGCTGTGGAACTTTTCCTTCGAGAATAATCACCTCCACAGTATCCCCTGCATGAAAAGGTAAGTCCCGCAGTATTAAAGTTCCATCTTCAGCTAAAACAGCTTCTACTTTGTGAGCATTCATCCTGTTACTCCTGTTTTTTTATGGAGAGGGAGAAGAAAATCAAATACGTTCCTCTATTTATTATGAAGCTTTGACATAGATAACGAAGAGTAATTCCCAAGCTTCACATAAAAATAAACGACCAGGACACCCAGAGTTAAAGCTTCTTTGTTCTAGTAATAAGACAATAAAACTGTATCTGGTTATAGTCCCGCTTACCCTTCGTTTGTCAGAGCCTCCAATTGGATAAGCAATTTTTCTACCTGTTTGCGTTTCTTGGGGTCTGACCAAATCGGTGATTTTCTCAGCTTGGTAGTCGCCACAGTAAAACGCTCTTTGTAGTCGTTCGACTCTGTTTTTTGGGTGGGATTTGGAGTTTTATTATCGCTGATATATTGCTTGATTTCGCTTAAAGACCAGTTTTGGTTAATGGCTTGGTCTAAAAAGGCAACTCGCTCCGAAGTATCTTGAATAGTTGCGATCGCTCTCGCTTTGGTGTATTCAATTGAACCTTTTCGTAGCGCTTCAAGAATATCTTCTGGAAGGTTTAACAAGGGTAAGCGGTTATTGGCGAAGGATTCCCAGGTCATTAAGCCCAAGCCGTCAAATACCTCTTCAACTATTTTCAGGTCTGGATTTACTGCGTTTGATGAGCCATCATGCTTGTTATTTTTGTCTTTGCCAATAATGTTATTGGAAGCCAGCAAATTACCATCTTCATTCTTTCCAATAACGTTATTGGAAGATTTTTCTAAGTTCTTCTTTTCATCTTTGACGGTACTATCGCCCGCATCCAAACCATCGGTTTCGTTTTTTCCAATAACGTTATTGGCAGCGCCTAATTCTCCTTCGTTATCCTTGATAATAACGTTGTTGTCAGCATCTAATTTTCCTTCCTTATTCTTATTATTGGAAGTGCCATCCGAAGGTGATTTCTGTTTTCCAATAACGTTATTGGAAGACTTGCTTGCTGCTTTGCGGTCGTGTTGCAAACGGCGCAGTAATGGCGGAATTTCGTTAATGCTGCGATTGAGTTTGAGGGCTAGCAGTTGCAGGATACCTTCCGTTTCATCGACTGGGTTAAGGTCTTCTCGCAATAGGTTTTCTATTAGTGCCAGTTGAAAAGCGGCGTTGTCATCTAATTCTCTGATGACGACGGGGACTTCTTTTAATCCAATTTCCTTGGCAGCACGATAGCGGCGCTCTCCTGCTACTAATTCGTGTTTTTCTCCATCGATAAGACGCACCAATAGCGGTTGGAGAATACCATGCTGTTTGATGGATTCGGTTAGCTGCTTTAATGCTTCTGAGTCGAAATAACGACGAGGTTGGGTTGGTGGCAGATGAATCTGGTCTAATGGGATGGTCTGGGAAGAATCGGCATTATTGATGCCTGTGGTGTCCCAAGGAACTTCAATTTTACTTTTGAGGGGTTGGCTGGCTTTTGTGCGTCTCATGTTAAGGATTCTAAGCTAACGGCTATTTTTTTGAGGATTTCAACGGATGGATGCTTGGGTTCGTACACTGCTAGGGGCATTCGCTCTTCTGAGGCATCAACAAACGCTGTGGAGCGAGGAATCGGGGAAAAGACTGTTCCGGCGCTGGCTAGTTGTTCGGTGATGGCTGCGAGGGTGCGAGTGTCCTGGGAGTTACGGGCATCGTATTTTGTCGGTACAAAGCCGGCTATTTGTAGTTTGCGGTTGGGTTTGTTGCGGACTGTCGCCACGGTTTTTAATAGTTCGCTCGTGCCCTCAAAGGCTTTGAAATGGGTTTCTAAAGGTACGAGAACGTGGGTGGCGGCGACAAGGGAAATGTAAGAAAGCAGTCCCAAGCTGGGAGGGCAATCTATCAAGATAAAATCGTAATCTGATTCAATTGGTTCGATGGCTTCTTTGAGGCGGAAATCCCGCATGGAAGCACTTACCAATTGCATTTCTGCCGTACTGAGGGAAATATTGGCAGGGGCTAAATCCATACCGTGAATTCCCTCATGAATTGGCAAGGGTTGTTCCTCCACAATGGCATTGTGCACGGTTTGCTCTAAATCTCTCGGAACCAAGCCCATAAATATAGTTAAGCTGGCTTGGGGGTCGATGTCGATGAGCAGGACGCGATGACCTAGTTGTGCTAGGTGGTAGCCCAGGTTTTGGGTGAGTGTGGTTTTGGCAACACCTCCCGCCTGGTTGAAGACTGCGATGATTCGGCTCATAAGTTTGTTTGCCTGCCCCGTTACCATTAAAGATAACTGGGGATGGGAAAATTGGTGCTGGTTATTTTACTGACTTGCCACATCCCTTGAAAAGTCAGATTTATTTTCGGGATGGGGTTATTGTTTTTACTAAAATCTTGATGACGATATAGGTTAGCACATTGTGGAGAAAAGCTGAACGAATTGTCATCAAAAAAGTGATACTTAGGTTGAGATATGCACAAGCATCATGAAATATTTAAATACTCATTGCGCCTACAAGTCAGTCAACACGGCAAAAATAATTATCTAGCTTAGGCTATACTGCACTGCTTTTATTTCTTACCTTTCTTACGTTGTGTTCAATTTTCCCTAATCTGAAAACGGATTTTCAACTTTGAGTCCATCAATTCCTTTAAAATCACTAACATTTCTTGTAACTAAAAATGCATCTTGATTTAGCGCAGTTGCCGCAATAATTGCATCGGGGAGTTTAATTTTATATCGTCGTTTTAACTGGATTGTCTGGTCTTCAATTTCTCGCGATAATGGAACCGAGCTAAACTGCGAAAGTAAATCTTCGATCGCTTGTTCCTCATGCTCTGATAAGCCGGAAAAACTCAGCAATTCAATACGGACAATCGGCGAAGTTAAAATATCATGTAAATTCAAAAAATCTTCTGCAAACAATGAATCAACTATTGCCTCACCAGCAAGATAGTAGATGAAAATATTTGTATCATAAAGATATCTCATTCATCCCACTCCTGGCGAAGAGTGTCTAAATGAGTAAGAATTGCTTCTTTCTTATCCTTTAAAATTCCTTTGGCTTTAGTAATTTTTTCGTAATCCCTTTTCCAGTGTAGAAGCATTGACTCTGGTACATCTACTGTAATTGAATCTTCATCCTGAGATACAAGATAGTGTCTTGGTATTTTGATTAGTGGCACAGTATTCTCTCCCAAATATCCATAATTATAAGGGAATAAAACAGTGATGGTTGTTAGATATTAGATACCTGATTGTGCGATCGACAAGATTGTAATCGGGTGAAGCTATATCCCTGGAGCGCAACAGAATATTAGTATCTAATAGATAATTGGTCATACTTCATCATCGTAGATATTTTCTCGCCGCAGAGCTTCATCAGAAAGGTTGGCATAGCTTTTTGGTGCTGTATCTATCCATTCCTGCCAAAGCAATAATCTCTCTTCTGGTGTTTGAGGTTTACTGGTTTGTAACGTTAAATGCTTGTTACTAAGCTTCTCTTGAAAAAGTTTTTGCTCTTCGGGGGAGAGGTTTAATACCGCTTCTACCAAGGAGTTTACAAGTTGTACATTCATGGCTTTCTATGCGATTTTCTTTTGTCACGCTATGCGATGGCGACAGGTACTCCTACAAAATATCGCCCGCCTTGTTATATTTCCACAAAGAATACTTTTATTAATTTCTATTTCAATAATTGCTCACTCGCCATAAATATTTTCGCGCAGACTAGCTTCAGCAGGTAAGCTTACACTACTTTTGGGAAATTGGGCGAGCCATTGACGAAATTGTTCGGCTTTCTCGATTGGTGTCAATTTTTTGTGAGTTGCTTTCTCTAGCTGTCTGGTGTGGAGTCTGGATTGAAAAAGTTTCTGGTCTTCGGGGGAGAGGTTTAGTACCACTTCTACCAGGGAGTTAATAAGTTGTACATTCATGCTTGTGTATGGGATTTATTCTTTATGGCGCTATGCAAACACAACAGGTTCTCTTACAGAATATCGACTTATTATAATTCTATTATTTTCTAGCCATGCAAACATACCCAAGCATCCATGCAAGTAAAAAATGGGCGAACCGGGAGATAACACTGGAAACGTGTCAAAATAAATATCAGTAAAATTACAGTCTTGACCAATGGTGTGGAATCCAGGACAACATTTATTTGGTAGTCGCTACACAATCAAGAGAAAATTGGGTGAGGGTGGGATTGGTATTACCTATCTCGCTAAAAATCGCAGTGGTGAGTTGCGAGTCATCAAAACCCTGAGAGAACAAATCCTCAATCATCCCCAATGGATACCTCATCAAGATAAGTTACGCCATGACTTCCGGGATGAAGCGTTGCGACTATCTTTGTGTCGCCATCCTCATATTGTGCAGGTAGAAAATGTCTTTGATGAGGAAAATTTGCCATGTATGGCAATGGAGTACATCGAAGGGGAAGATTTGGGGAAGCGAATCACCAACAAAGGAGCGTTACCGGAAGGGGAAGCACTGGAATATATTCGGCAAATTGGGGAAGCTTTGATATTGGTTCATGACAAAGGCTTGCTGCATCGGGATTTGAAGCCGAGTAATATTATGATGCGTGCGGGTAAGCCGGAAGCCGTGCTAATTGACTTTGGGCTGGCGAGACAATTTATTTCTGGTGCAGTTCAACAGCATACACAGAGTCTTACCCCTGGTTACGCACCTCCAGAACAATATGCACCCGTCGAACAACGGGGAGAATATATTGATGTTTACGCCTTAGCGGCTACATTATATTCTTTAGTGACTGGACAATTGCCCATGCCAGCACCAGCTAGACTGCAAAATTTTACGCTACCAGCACCCAAGGAATTGAATGGTAATGTTAGTGACAGGGTGAATGAGGCAATTATTAAAGGGATGGAGTTAAATTATCAGTTGCGTCCCCAGTCGGTTCGGGAGTGGTTGGATTTGTTGGGTACAAGTCCCATACCATCAACACAACCAGTAATATACTCTCCCAATACATCTACATATTGGGAATGCGTCCACGATATTTTGGGGATTTCTACAGGATTGGGGTCGCATAAAAGAATAGCCTTTAGCCCCAAGGAAGATATTTTAGCAAGTGTGGCAGGTTCTGTTATTCACTTATTGTCATCAACTACAGGTCAACTTATCCGTACCCTAACTGGTCATTGGAATAGTGTTGAGTGCATAACTTTTAGCAATGATGGGCAAATGCTCGCTAGTAGTAGTGATGACAAAACTATCAAATTGTGGTCAGTGGCAACAGGGAAAGAAATTTGCACCTTCACAGATGATCCTTCTGACCCAGTTTATTCCTTAGCCTTCAGTAGTGATGGGCAAATGCTCGCGAGTGCTGGTTTGGATATGGATAGTGGTAAATTGTGGTCGGTGACAACAGGTAGAGAAATTCGCACGCTGAATGGTTATTCTGGGTATCGCTACATTAGTTCGGTAGCCTTTGGTAGTGATGGGCAAATCCTAGCTATTAGTAGTGAGAATAAAACTATAAAGCTGTGGTCGGCAACAACAGGGAAAGAAATCTCCACATTTACTGGTCATTCTAGAGATGTTTATTCACAAACTATCAGTATTGATAGGCAGATGTTAGCTAGTGGCAGTCGGGACAAAACTATCAAACTGTGGTCAGTGGCAACAGGAAAAGAAATTCATACCCTTACTGGTCATTCCAGAATATTTGGAATAGTTGAGTGCATAACTTTTAGCAATGATGGGCAAATGGTGGCTAGTGGCAGTCGGGACAAAACTATCAAATTGTGGTCAGTGACGACAGGGAAAGAAATTCGTACCCTTACTGGTCATCGCGACTTCGTTAATTCCGTCACTTTTAGTAGAGATGGACAAATGCTAGCTAGTAGTAGTTATGACAAAACTATCAAATTATGGTCAGTGACAAGAGGTAGAGAAATTCGCACTCTCACTGGTCATACTGGCTGGGTTCATTCCATAGTCATGAGCAATGATGGGCAAACGCTGGTTAGTGGGAGTCATGGTAGAACTATTAAAATATCACCAACAACGGGCAAAAAAGAAACTAACACTCTCTCTGATTACTACTATGTAGGTCAGCCTTTGTCATTAGCGATTAGTAGTGATGGGCAAATGCTAGCCAATGGTAGTTTTGACAAAGAGATAAAGCTGTGGTCAGCGACAACAGGAAAATGGATTTGCAACCTCACTGGTGGTCATTCTCATGTTCTCTCAGTAGCCTTTAGTGGTGATGGGCAAATGCTAGCCAGTGGTAGTTGGGATGGGAGCATCATACTTTGGGATATTTCAAAAACCTGGCTAAAAACGATAAGAGGTATAAAAATTGGCAGACTCACTAGTCACCCTTACAAAGTTAAATGTGTAACTTTTAGCAATGATGGGCAAATCCTGGCTAGTGGTAGTCAGGACGAAACTATCAAACTGTGGTCGGTGACAACAGGGGAAGAAATTCGCACTCTCGCTGGTCATTCCGAGTCTGTTAATTCCGTCGCCATCAGTAGTGATGGGCAAATTTTAGCTAGTGGTAGTGACGACAAAACTATTAAACTGTGGTCAATGACAACAGGGAAAGAAATTCACACTCTCACTGGTCATTTCGGTGGGGTTTGGTGTGTAGCCTTCAGTCGTGATGGGCAAATACTCGCTAGTGGTAGTGGGGACAGGACTATCAAATTGTGGGAAGTCTCAACAGGTAAAGAAATTCACAGCCTGACTCATTTTTGTGGAGTTTCATCCATCACCTTTACCCCCGATGGAAATTGGCTAGCTGCGGGAGACAGTGGCGGAAATATCAAAATTTGGCGTTAGCGGAGCTGTGCGATCGCACTTCGCAGCTAGTTGAAAAATAATAGCGATAGCTAACTGAGAGAATGAGAACGATGCAGCTATTCAACAGTGTTTGGATGAGCTAAATTCGGGAAAATCTCGTCCAATTGGTGATTTTATCGAAACAAATGCAGAAAAAATATGACATTTCAGGTTGAGATTCTTTCCATTACCGAAAAATCTATTTTTACCTCAAGCAACACCAAAACCACTCAACTGGCGCATTTTAGGAGTGTGAAAACCAATAACAATATCGGACTTTGGTACTCCCATTTCCAATAACTCGTTAGCAATATCCACTTCCGTTGTATTTTGCTGAATCCAAATTTTCCCATCTTTTATATCTAGATGCATCATACAACCATAAATTCGCGTTTGTTTGTTCCAACCCACGCTAACGATTTGATATCTACCCCGTTCTGTATCAAATATTTGCTCGATTTCAACTTCTCCATAACTCGGCTTATATTGGGAATATTTGATTAATATTTGCTGGACTTTTTCACGATATTCATCTAATTTAGCCATTCCACTATTTCCTCCTTATCAACATCGTAAATAATAATTTTTAAGTTATTTTCACTGACAACTGTTTTAGTAAAAGGCAAATTAAAAAAATCATTATAAACAGCCGAAGGAACTGCCAAATACAAGACTCTCTCCAGTTCTTCTAAGCGTAAAGCTATCCGATAGTTAATAAATTGACCCAGCGCGGTATGGAATTCAGATATTTTAGATGCAGTCACAAAATTTTTAATCTCTACAGCTATTTTCCGCGTATCTTTTTGAGCTGCCAAAAGTTTTTCCAAACCTAAATCTATTTGAATATCAACTCCACCAACACGCAAACTTAATGGGTCATCAGTAATTAACCAACCATCTTTTTCTAATGCAGACCTAACGATATTATGAAATAAATCACGCGCCATAATTCCATATTTTATATATTGCGATCGCGAACCTAACGGCTAAAGCCGTATCGCAAATTTTCAAAATTAAATTTATCACTTAAATTCTTGACGAATTAAAGCTAACTTATCCATAAAATAATCAAATGTTGGGTCATCTGCAAGTATTCCTGCATACTTCATCTGCCAAGTATTTTCACTGTTTTCTACTTCTGAATTTACTTCTATCGAAACAAATTTTCCCCTTGCAAGTTGTGCTTCAAGGGCTGATTTTGCATTAGAAATAGCTTCGGCTTCCGTTGTCCCCTCAACAGTTAAATTCGGCATCCCTACAACCGATGCAATAAAACGATGCTCATTTTGACTGCGAACGAAAACTTGATAACGCATAGAAATTATCTCAATATAAAAATAAATTTTACTCGTTTTAATTACATTCCCATCACAATTTTAGCCAAAGCAATCGGGGGCATCTTCACAGGAAAAGCAAATGCCATAGAAAATTCACGAAATTAATTGCTCGCAGCGCGATGTTAGGAACCCAAACACCCGTAGAAGTCAGGTATCATTTGCTCCAGTTTACGTACCTCGGTAGCCGCTACTTCCTCAAGTAACAGCACCACACACCAACAGCGATCGCAACTCCAACGAGAAATAGTTGCTTTCACCGCTTCCACACCCCCGACAATCGCATCCCTCAACATTTGCAGGCTGGTTTGAATTGGGGTGCTATCTCCATCGTGAGGTTCGTAATCTCCACCGATTTCATATATGGATGGGGAATTACCGATTGTTTTTGAGGAATTATTCTCTTTAGAAGAATCTATCCGGCTATTTTTGGCAGAATCCACCCCATTATTTTCGGTAGTATTTACCCCTCCCAATGGGGGTTTCCCTATAGCATTAGGGGGGGGGGTCGATACGGGGTCAGGAGGTGGGTCAATCCCATATTGGTTATACTTTCCAGCCTGATTTCGGGCAGCTTCCTCGGCAGCTTGACGGGTACGCTCTTCTTTCAAGGCACGTTTGTTTTGCCGATGCTTAATTACCTGGCTGGCAAATTCCCATTCTTCTTCTGCCAGAGAGAAATGTAAAACCTGTTTGCCCCTAGCACCCTGTTTGCTACTGCTGACTTTCAGCCCCAGTTGTTCCAGCAATGTCGATAACAACCACTTTGGTCCACCGCATTTTTCGTGAATGGTAAACCCTAAAATTGACTTGATTTGGCTGGCACATTTGAGGGAAATTTCATACATTCGTACTAATTCCGGGTCGGCTGCGGTCAATTTCTCCCCATCCACCAATCGTCGTAGGATTGAGGTTAAGCCAATCGTGTATCTCGCCAACCAAGTAACCGAATGATTTTTCCAATCGAAGCATAGGGGCAAACGCGATCGCTCCTGGTGGTCTCGTTCTGTGACGATACTTGGTGGCACTGGGTACTGTTTCCCCGTCAAAGGTTCCACAATTGTCCCCTCCGAATCGGCAAGTAAACCTTCGAGAGCTGCGATCGCTTTAATCAATACCCCGTTATTATCTTTTTTGACCAATTCGGGGGTAACTTCCTTAACTCCGTAGGCATCTTTAATGCGGAATTTTTCGCATTGGAAAACCTGTTGGGGTTGGAGATAATCCCTGGCTTTGAGGGTGCGATATTGCTGTAAGGTAATATCCTCAGCCCCAGCAACCGCAGTATAGTGCGCTTCATCTAATTTCCTACCAGCTTCGATGAGTTTCTTCATTTCCTCAATCGAGTCTTCCTCACCAACTGGGATAATTTTGTTACCCATGTCGGTAAGCAAATCTCGCAAATCAGCCCGCAGGTTATTTAGGGATTGGTTACGGGCAGCCTGTAGCTGACAGTAGGCATCGAATGCCCATTCTTTTTCCACACCCCGCTTACCTGTCTCGCGATCGATTTTCATCAGGAATGCAGACAGGGAATTTTTTTCGAGTAAGTCCTCTCGAATTTTAGTGGGGTTGGTTTCTTTGTAACCAAAAGGTGGTCGTGGTGCTACCCAAACGTGGATGGGTACATTGGGACGATAGCGGTATAGTTGCTGACAGCATTCGGTTGCAGTTTGGGATGCACCAAGGAATACTCCAAACACTTCATCGAAGTGATATTCGGGAATATCTACACCAGTTCCCAAGCTGGGGGATGCCAGGAGGACATCAACATTTTTGACTGCGTTGGTGATGTCTTTAATAAATGCAATGTTCTCTTTACTACCGGAGTTGTCGGAGTGTATTGACCAAACACGTAGATTGGCTGGCAATTCGCTGTTTTCTGAAATTAATTCTGAAGTTAATTCTGAAGTTAATGGCGAATTATTTTCCGTCTCTCCTATCGATTTATCTTCAGATAGATTATTGCCTATACTCTCCGTCAATTTGTCATGATTATTTTGATGGGTATCGAGATTTTTTGTTTTGGCAGTGTTTTCGTCGGGTAATAGATTATTGTTTATTTCTCCTGTCGATTCATCGTAATTTATTTGATGAATTAGATTTTCTTTGTTGAGATTATTTTGATTTGTTAATAGATTATTATCTATCTTACTTTTAGAATTGTCGTGATTATTTTGATGATTTTCAAAATTGGTAGCGGAAGGATTTTCCTTCGGTAATAGATGATTACCTATCTTACCTTTGCAATTACCACGATTATTCTGATGGTTGTCAAAATTGGTAGCGGAAGAATTTTGATTTGGTAATAGATTATTACCTATTCCACCTTTGCAATCGCCATGATTATTTTGGTTATTGAGATTTTTCGTTTTAGTATCTCGATCGCAATTTAATTTCTGGCTGTCTTGTACTTTTGTTGTGGCAGAATTTTGATTAGAGACTGTCTCACCAAGAGAAATTCCCTGTTTGTTAAGGAGTTTTTCGCATTTTTTAACAAAACTCTTGGAATCAGAAACCACCATAATTTTCTTCCCAGCCATTATTGCAGCCGAGATTTTGGCAACGATCGCAGAAGGATTATTCCCCTCATACCAATAAACATTGCGATCGCCATTTTTCCAATTATTTTTGACGATAAAAGGTACTTCCCCCTCTGGACGCATTGCCCGGAAAAAGTCCAAGGTAATGTCATCCATATGGGCATCGGCAATAACTACCAGTTTTGCATTATACAGGATATATTCCAGTACATATAAAATGTCTCTCCGGTATTCTTTACAGGTTGAACTGAATAGGAGGTGGGTTAGATATTGGCAAGCCTCGTCAATAAATACACAACCATAGGTTAAGTATTGAGTGTTGAGCTTGTGGAGACTGTCGATCGTGATGCTCAAAGCTGCTACCTTTGTCAATTCTCCCTGTTTGAGTTCGGAATAAATAGCGGTTTGCAGACGATTGGCAAGGTTTTTGAGTAAATTTACCCTGTGCCCGTTATTGAGGAATTTGACATCAGGATTTTGCAGTCGCCACTGTCGCATAAATTCGGTTTTAGCGGTGCCCATATCGCTCCACAAGGCTACTAATCCTGATTGGGGGATAAGTAACTTGTTTTTTGAACGCAACGCACCGTGTTGACCATTTCCTGGGGCAGTTTCGCCAGGTTTATGTCTCCTTCGATGTTTGTCTTGATGCTTGCGACTGTGGAGTTCATGGTTGGGAGAATCGGGAGTATTTTT
>NZ_JAYGHN010000039.1:0-27854 GCF_034931845.1 Calothrix sp. UHCC 0171 | reverse complement strand
ATCCCTTGGATGCTGCGGTAATTGTTCCGACTTGCCTTCCCATGCCTCTTCAAAATCGACAAATTCTAGGAATTCCTCATCAAGATTTTCAAAACCAAGAACTTGGGTCAAATACTTGACATTTACCGTAATATCTGCATTGTATTTACGCGATAATCCTCGCTGCTTTTGGAAGAAGGAATTGCGGTAATCAGCCAAATTTTTAGCATCGTCGATGATGGCGGTCAGGAGGGTATTTCCATCCTCCACCTTCCCAGGAGCATCGAGCCAATAGCGATCGCTATCTTTTTTCTGGGCTTGAGATTTCTGAGCTTGAGAAATAGCCTCTCTATAAGCCTCGTTACGGGCAACAACGAAGTCATCGACCCCTTTCTCTCTTCCGGGAAGTTGAGCCACCTTGCAGACGCTTCCAGCCGCCTCTATTGCCCTTCCCGTGCGTAGGGTGGCTTGGAAGACATTCCACCGGGTTTTGGGTTTTTCTTCGTAGTCGAACAGGATGATAAATTCCCGTCCCGGTTGTGCCATAGGCAGCAAATCCGGGTGCAGCCGTTCGTCGAAGTCCTTTTTACCAACCCGTCCGTTCCAAATTCCAGGGAGCGCGATCGCCACAAATCCCTGGCTCAACAAACAAGCGGCTTTTTTCTCCCCTTCGCACAGGATTATGGGAATTTGGGGATTTTTCTGCACCCATTCCCAGAAGCGGAGGAGGCAGAGAGAGGGAGGGAGAGGTGGAATTTCCCCCACTCCCCTTGTCCCCCACTCCCTTTGTCCCCCACTCCCAAGGGGGTATTTGTCTTGCAACCGTAGCGCTAGGGATGAATGGTAGCGCTTGATGTTGTACCGCTTTGCCACTAAATCCCAAATGCATGGGGGAATATCAAAGTAGGTGACGCGGTTGGGGGTTTTGGGTGGCGATTCGTATTTGACAGGTTTGCCTTTTGAGCGATCGATACGGGGAACGCTGGGTTTAAAGCGTCCCCATTCCATCGGTTGCCAGTTATTGAGGGGGTCTAGTCCGCTAATCCACAATCCACCAAGTTCGGCGTGCTGGTACTGCCTTAAAAAACCGTCCGTCACCCTCCCCGCGTTTTTACGGGGGACGTTTAGGGAGAACAGGTAGGAGTAAACTTCTTCTCCTGATATGTGGAGAAAGCTTGCCGCGATGATGGCGGGGTGGATGGCGCTGAGTACCGCTAGTTCGTGGTACTCGGCTTCTGTGAGGTTGTTGGGCAGTTGGCAAGGGGTATGTTCGTTTAACGAGATACTCTCTTCCTTGTCTGGGTAGATAACACGGATATTTTGCATTGTCGGTCTCCTGTTGATTGGAGCCGATTAGCAACCCATCACTTTCTCTAGAAGTGAAAAGAAATTACTACGGAACCTTTAATAACTCTCAAAATTTGTTAACGTAATGGTGCATTTGTTGTTGGTTAGTTTCAGCTTGCAAGTCCCTAACTTGATTTGTTAGCGCTTCGCTTGAAAGTTTTTGAGACTTGATATCTTGAGATTTTGAGATTTTGAGATTTTGAGATTTTGAGATTTTGAGATTTTGAGAGTCAAGTAAGGTTTGTTTCGCGACAAACCATACAGCGAGCGACTAGCTAAGTAAGGAGGTTCTGTAGTTCTTTCGCTTCTAGAGCTTTTCGCTTCTAGAGAAAGAGACGAGCAACTAACCAGCTTTTTCTAATAAAGAAATATTGGCTGGCTGTAATAAGGCTGTATTGACTGGTTGTACTGGCTTTGATAGGGCTGTATTGGCTGGAAGCCTGTCTTGAAAGATTTTGTAGACGAAAACTGTCTCCCTTCGGATACTCTTCGATAACCCCTTCGGAGAACGCAGTTCCCTAAAGAGGATTTCCCTCTGTAGGGGCTGTCTCACCGCGAATTTCTCGCTGCTAGAAAGAAATTTTTGTTTCAGATTTTGTTTTAGATATTGATTCATTTTCAGGACTCTAAGAAAGGTATTTTTGGTCACTAAAAGTAAAGCATTTTTTGTAATGAGGCGTTTGCGTTCCCATTAAAGATAATTAGAGAAAAATGAGAGGCTGAAATTCTTATAAGACAAGGCTTTCAAAAATGTGTTATCCGGCGATGGGGCGGTTTTATCGCCCGATGGGGTTTTTTTGTTCTCACGCTCAAATCCTTATGTGATAAAGCTTTAAATGCCAATTTTGATGTTTTTTTTGTTGAGTACAAAAACCTATTTTTGGGTAGTTAATTATGAGAGAAAATCGGCGTTTTTGTGAATTTTTATGAGTTTTTATGAAGTTTCGTGTGTCCGTTTGATGAGATGTTTTAATCGCCCGATGGGGGATTTTTGTTCTCATGCTTAAATCCTTATGCACTAAGGATTTGAGGCTAGTTTCGAGGTAAATTATTTGAGTACAAGATTGCAATTGCTTGTTCTCAATTTTGAGTACCGAAAATCAGCTATCTACGCGGTTGAGAAAAATCGTTGCTTTCATTCGTTGCGGGAGCGTGCGATCGCATAATTGTGAGTATTCCTGTCTGAAAGTGTCCAAGAAGCGCTTTCATCTTAAAAGCCTTGCTTAGTCTGGAATTTCCAATACTTTTCTCAATTTTCCTGCCAATTTGGGAGTAATAGTCCGATCACCGCGTTCAATCATGGATACCAACTTTTGCGATACTCCCAAGCACGTAGCCAATTCTCTTTGGCTCCATCCTTTGACTTCACGGGCAGTACGCACCTGGGAAACTGTCAGTGGTGCTAATGATTTGGTGGTAGTACGTGGGACTGGGCTGAGTTTTAATAATGGTTCAGTTCTGCGCGATAGAAGCGCGGGAATGGGGTCTGGTGGCATAATTGTGAGTCTGGCTTTCCACAGTCGGTCGATGATTTTTTCTTTCCTCCAGTTAGAAGGTTTTTTGGCTTTGCTGTTGGGTCTGATCCATTTGGGATAGCTGGTATCGTCAAAGATGACCTGCCAATTCATGCTCATTAATAAAGCCAAGGCGCTATCCCATCTTTGTTTGAGGTTGTAGGATTCCCGGAAATCTTGATGTGCTTTATCAATTCGGGCTTCCAGTTCCACAGCTTCTAACAAACTGCCAACTTTATGTTCGTATTGATTTTTGTTTTGTAATTTGATGCGGCTAATCATTGTGAGATGGATTGCTAGTTTTAGCGCCAATTCATCGTGGTAGGGGTCAATTTTTAGGATTTCTGTGGCTAACCACCCAAATTGATGCAGTGCAATACCTGCTTTCATGCCCATCCTGTTTAGCCATTTTTCTGCCCAAGGACCAGGACTCACATTGATATAAACCTCTTCAGGATTATCAACTTTTCCTGTGAATATATTCTTCTGTCCTCTAGCATCGACCTCAATGACCCATAGGGGAGAAATACTAACACTGACATCAACTTTGTCACCTTTTGGCTTGCCTTCAACCCAGGTACACTCCATCAACATCCGCCCTAAATGGAAGGTAATGCTAGCAAGTTTTGCTAGTTTTTCAGGTACAGTTAAACGATGCTTTTTATCCCATCCTATTTGCTTAATTACTTCCGTACCTTTTAATGTAAATTTGCTTTGATTATTGAGGCTGGAATTAAAAGCATAAGATGCAAAAACTAACTGAAGCTTTGCTGCATCAATTCCCATTAAATCAATGACTTGTAGAGCAGCTTCCCATGCTAAAATATCGCCATCTTTTTCTCCACCTATGTAGACTTCGACTCGGTTTCTGGGGTTACTTTTACTAGTAGATTCAAAAACAGCATAGTTGTTGGTATCTTTTTTCCATTTATCGCGGCGATAGTGAGATTCTACCCCTGCCCTTAGAGGGACTGGTGTTGGGAAGCCTGTAATTTCAGGAAGTGCTTCTTCAACATTTGGATTTAATTTTGACGTGCCTTCTAATAGATTTTGTAGAGTTGATAAACTGAGGTTATCCAAGTTCATACTTTGGATTAACTCAGCTGCAACTCTCAGGGCGCAAACCTCATGCATAGAGTCAATAAGACTCTGCATATATTCGTAAGGCTCGACGAACGAAACGGTATTTTCAAATTTGTTTCGACTAGGAGATTTTTTTCTTCCAGATTTAGGCTTTTCTTCTCTAGGTTTTCTCGCAGCTAAAATGAAAAGCTTATCCGATTCCACATCTTGAAATAAATCCATAGACGGGCGCATTTCATTTACTAAAAAATCATGCAATTCTTGAGCCGTCCAATTCATAGATTTATGATGTTGGAACCATGAGTAGCCCATATCCCAAAATCCATCAGATATTTGAAAAAACTGTTCTAAAAAATTTGGCTCTCCCTTTAAAACACCATCACTTAAAATGATTTCTCTTTTAAGATAATCTGGTGCTATTTGAGTAATTCTCTTGATGAGAAACTCTTCTATCAATTCGATAGTTGTTTGTTTGAAATTAGCTGGACTATCTCGATCTGACATAATCTTTAACTAAGCTACTTCTACAAAATGCCAGCTTCGGTAAAAGCTTGGCTAATTAAATCAACCAGCCCCAAATTTTCTGCCCATTCAGTCAGATATCCATAGTCAAGAAAATCTGCTTGCAATTTGAGTATCCCCAGTACATCGCGCCATTGCTTCTGGGATTGGCTTCCCCTACCCCAAACAAGTTTTTGCAATAACAGGTCTTCGGGGGAAATCAACCAAAAATTAGGCATTCCCTCCACATCAAGCAACCTCCGTCGCGCCATTTGCGATGCTGCAAAGGCTGAAGTATCCGTAACATACAGGTCAGCGTTGGCGATGGTTTCCGTGTGGGTAATATTAAGCATCCGATCGCGCCCCTGTTGTAAATCCTCAACCGCACCTTTCTCAGGACAGTAGTAACCCGCCGCTTCCAGGGTTGTCACCAATAAATTGATTTGGTCGCGTTGGATTTCGATAACTAAATCCAAATCGCGGGTCGATCGCGGTTCCCCGTGAATCGAACTCGCAACACCACGACTAACGTAGTAGGGAATGTTTACCGATTCTAAAATTTGGTGCAATTCGCCAGCCAAGCTGATTGAGTCTTGAATCCATATTGTTTCATCAGTCTCCGAGTTCTTCAGTTTGCTGGGAACGCCAGTTCCCTCAACGGGGGGAACCCCCGCACGGGACTGGCTCCGGAAACCGACCCCGGCAAATGACTCACCTCCTTGGGGTTGGAAGCCAGGGGGAAATTTTTCGGACAGCACTGCACGGGCAAATTGCAGGCGGATTTCCTCCAACGACGCACCGCGATGTCGAGATTTAATTCCCGCCAAACAGAGTTTTCGTACTCCCCGGTTGTGCGCGATCGCAATCTCGATTCGTTGTTTAAGTGCAAGTTGGCGCAACCTGGCGAACAGGTAAATATCCGCATCAACATTTGTATCGGCGGCTTGCGAGCGGTAGCCGGGACGAACGGTTTTAGGTGTAAGTACCGGAGGAATTGATTCTGGAACCATAATTTTTCCTTGCCACAGCTAACTTATTTCAGCCATTCCCTTTTTCCTTATTAGTAGATGAGTGATTTTCTTTCAATGTGCGAAACTCTCCTTTTTCTTTCGCTTCTCTGATTGCAGATTCAACCAGGTAGGCAGCAAGATTTGCCGTTGGGCGACCTTGATATTCAGCCCAAGCTTCTAATTCCTCGTAAACCACATCGGGAAGGGTCAAGTTGACTCTCTTACTCACGTTTTCTTCTATCTGAATTTTCTGTATATCGCTTCCATCGTACATTTCACACTCTCAAAGTAATTAAAAGTAACTTAAAAGTAACTTATTCGTGTTAAACAGTTACTTACATGCGTTATACTAGCACTCATGACGCTATAAGTAACGCTTAGGAACAAATTAGTTACTTTTAGATGTATAGCGTCCCTATGTTGGCATAGCTGCAACTGATTGCAACCATGTCAAATCTTTGTGCAGTTTATATTTCAGCAATTTTTACTCCCAACAAATATATGACAGTCACACCGATGTATCACGTCACGCCAAAGCCTGACCACCTCTTAAAGCGACAAGTAGTGGCACTAGACGCAGGCAATCGCACCACTCAATGGATTACCCCCACAGGGAAAGTTATGACTATTCCCTCAGTCATTAAGCATCTAGAACCTTGGGAAGACACCCCAGAAATCGATGATGAATCCGTCCAAATCGAGGTGATAAAAGATGGTGACACTACTTCCCGCTTTGCTATCGGTACAGAAGCTCAAGTACAAAAAGGCACTCCAGCATTTGAAGTTAACAAAGTCGAACTTGCCAAACACTTCATCTATGCGGCTTTAGAGGCAATGCCCGGTCAAAATACCGTGGTAATTGAATGTCTGCGTATTGCCCTCCCAGATACCCGCCACACCGAAAACTTTGCATTGCTCAAAGAACTTGAGGGTGTTTACGAATTTATCCGTAATGGACAGCGCCTTTATACCAGCGTTCGCCACGTCGAACCAGTGGACGAAACCCGCGCTGCTTACCGCTATGCCGTTAGAAGTGGGCTGTTTAAAAGTCCTAAATCTGTAAACGGGATACTCGACCTGGGTGGGGGCACTGGTATCGGACGGTTGTATTCCCCCAACGGCTCCCTCAACCGTCAAGCCGATGCGATTGTTCCCGGTACTTATGCCCTCGCCGAAAAAATTGATGCTGCTCTGCTGCCCACCACAGGATTTAGCCAGAATTTGGGCTTGATTATGGACGCGATCGCATCAGGCAGTTTCACCATTGGCACCAGTGGCATCAGCTTTGCCCATTTATTTGAAAAGTGCAGAGATGCATGGCTCTCTGAGATTCGGGGCAAACTGCGGACAAAATGGGGACAATACTTCTCGGAAATAGGGGAAGTGTTGATTATTGGTGGGTCTGCTCCCCTGGCGAAACCAATTCAGGAGTCCACCAACGGACGATTTAAAGTTGCACCCAGTCCCCAGACCATTTCGATTCAGGGGATGCTGCTATGAGCCAAGCGCGGATTGTACTTAGGGATGCTGCGTTGGAGCAGGGGGAGCGGTTACTAAAAGTCACCAGATTGGCAACTTTGACCGAGTTAATTAACGTGATGTTCTCCCGCTACGGCAGACATCTCGAAGAAACCTGGGAGGTGCTGCCATCTCCATACGAAACAACAGGTGTCCGCTCTAAACCTGTATCGCAGGTTGTCCCAACATCTATCTTAGAAACCGACCCAGAAACCGATTTTACTTTTGATAAACCGATTTGTGGATTGTAAATACGCCCATGCTCCAAGCATTTGTACTGACAACTTTAAATACAGAAGCGATATCTTCCGCAAGCTGAACGTCCTTTGCCTCCTCCGCCAAGATTGAGCGTAGACGTAAAGCAGCCGAAGACATCGCTCCAAAACCCAAAAACGGGGTTATCTACCGCCGCAATAAAACGAATAGACAACAAGGAAATTATCGCATGACAACCAATAATCCTGACTGGTGCATCAAGGTCAACAATCACCCCGAACTATCCGACCTACGTACATATCACTTTGATGACGAAAGCGATGTAGAGAGCTTTGCCCAAAGTTTGCTGTGCGAGGGCATTACAGAATTTTCTCTCTACCACAACAACGGTGGGGAGTGGGCAGAACAAGAAACCAACCCTTACGACTTTTTCACAACAATTGACGATACTCCTTTTCCATTAGCCCACGGTCAACTATTACCAAATCTCTCAGGGGATGTGTCGCCAGAAATCATCTGGAGCTTGGCACAGGGCAATAAAGACGCACTTAGTTCGATTGATAACGAACCAGCCCGTGAAAAAGCAGAGCGGATTTTTGACTGTTTAACTTTATCGGGTGCATGGGATGAACCAGAAAACTTATCTAATGAAGGCTGCGGGGAAATAGGGGAAAATACATCGTGGAAATTGACGGATTTTTCTGGCGACACCCTTAGTATTGAATGCATCTTTGATACTGAAAATATCCCTGACACTGAAATAAATACCCTCTCCCTCGATGCAGCGATAGAGGAACAATTCGCCGACGAATTTAACCTGGACGAACTGATTTGATTTGTCTAGAATGTCCCAGAATCAAATAACGGTGTAATGAGGGTTTCAGCTTGTCCCGAACTCAGGTTTTCTTAGAAAACCTTGACCATCCAAGATACTGCCGTCGATTCAAGGGTGACACTCCCTAATACGGCGAAAAAGAAGGATTTTAGGAGTGCGAACTGACAAAAGCCCGTCATCCAAGAAACAGCGCTTGCGCGAACTGACAAGTCAGCGCGCGATCGCACTCCTACTCCTATTAATACGCTTAAAACCTGATTAAATCGTGCGAGTCAGAGGTCAGATTTTCCATTCGCCAGCAGTATCCCTCACTGATGGGGTTATCCCCACTCCCAAACTTGGACACTCCACTCCCCTTAACGACTCACGAGAAAAACGCCATGACCAACAACCAACAACCGCGCATCAAAATCCACGTCGCCGCACCCGACGTGTCCCGCGCCTCTCAAACCATCTTTGGGCTAGACACCGATGTAATTATTAAAGCCATGATGGGCGATGAAGAGGCGACAACCTACCTAGCCGACTACGCCAACATCACCACCAAAGCCCGGAAAAACATCAAACCTGTCCTCAAACAAGCCGCAACCATTTACGACGGCACAAAGGACATCAACCAAGCGGTGTTATACCTGCTGAAATCTGCGGCGAAAAACGGGGGTCAAATAGTCCAAATGAAAGGACAGGCACTGGTTTTAAACAAACAGTGGATGAACTTTCTCGAACAGCAAAAGCAGAAAATAGCCAACGATTTAACCGAAGTTGATGTCAAACATGCCCAACAAATCAACCTGTTAAGCGCCCAACATCAAGTAAACCTGCGGCTGGGGAATATCGCCTACCGCGATAAACTCACCAAAATGGGCAACCAGGCACAGCAAAAACTAGCTGCAATGCAAACCCAAGCGGATCGAGAATACGAAGCCGCCAGACTTGCCGCAATCCAACGCGACGGCAGCCAAGCCAACCTGGGAGCCATTCCCCAACGTACCGTACCTGGTTCAATTGGTGGTGTTAACGGTAGTGGCAGGTTTAATTTGTCCAATATCACAGGTGCAATCGGTGGTTTCTTCCGAGGTGTCGGTAACTTCTTTGGTCGCCTAATGCGATCGCTTTAAAAACAAACCCTTGGTTGAATTTAGATTTCCCTTATATTTGGCACGAGATGCAAACATAGACGCTTCAAACTGCAAACAAAGCAATGAGCGAAACCACTGTCTTCTGCAAATATGGGGGTCTCAAAACCACATTAACTGCAAATGAAACCAGATTATTTGCAAACAAACCACATTAACTACAAACAAACCAAATTATTTGCAAATAGGCTGTAACCCTGATTCTGAGGAAGTTTGAAAAAAATGGTCTCCTCATGTCCAAGTTAAATGAAGGTTTTTTAGTTCAACGCCTGCGAATTTCACGCGGAGCTTACCGCCATGCAGAACCCACAATTTGACGATATCCTGCTGCAATTATTCCAACAGCAATCATCCCCGGTTCAACACCAAGAATCGGGGAGCGACGCACAGCCAACTTTCACGGAAATAACCCCCAAAGACAACGCACGGGTGGAAGGCTTTCTAGATATCCTTTTCAAAAATGCCAATACCCTTGCCGTCGCTTCCAGTACCTTTGCTGTTGCCTCAATCATGGCGGGTAGTTTCGCCATCGCCAGGATTATCGCCATCCCCGCGATGGTATGTACCATTGGCTACAGCGTCGCAGTGATGACATCTGCGATCGCAGCCTTTGAACAATTCAGCATTGCCATCTCAGAAAAAGGTTTCAGCCTAGAATTTAACCCGGACTTCTGGAAATCAGTAAGTCGTGTATCAACCATTGCCAGCATCGGCTACTTTGCCCTACATCCCCACTGGCAAGCAGAAGACAGAGCCAAAGCTGGAACCGAACGTTACTACAGCGCCCAAAAAGAATTTACCAACCCAGTGCAACAAAAAACACCTGATTACATGGGTTATGGAGTGGCGATCGCAATCACGGCAATCCTTGTTTTCTTACTCAAACGCAGAAAATTTTATTGACTACTAGTTCTCATAAAACATGCTGGGCAAGGGTTTCAGAGGTTAAAGTTCATCGAAATCACGTTATTTTATCTGCTTTTTAGCCTTTTTAGACTGGATAGTTATTTTCGCCACCCCTTTTCTGCTCGTCTATCTTGCTTCTGTCTTATTTCTGTCTTATTTCTGTCTTCCTTTCTTCTACCACGCCAGTTGCTACGACACGGGAAACCCGCGCAACACGCTGGCTCCTCTGCCTTCGTTTCTAACCATGTCACAAAACAAACAATTCCAACTCGAACAAGATGTGATTGATGTGGTACTGCCCAGCCCAAGACAGTCACGCCAAAACCTGATTAATCTAAGCTGTATGGGCATCGGTACTCTACTCCTCGCCGCTTCCTTCTACGGTACTGACATCAGATATTATGAATATTCGTATCAACCCACACCCTTTGAACTACGCAGCCACATCCAAAAACACCGAGACGAAGCTTTTAGACTAGACCAAGAGTATAAAAAACAACTAACAGACTGGCAGCAAGCAAAAAAGATAGGTTGGCTGACCCCCAAACCCATCAAGCCCAAATACCATGTTCCCACCCCATCCGAAGCGTTAAACCAGCTTCAAAACGATAAATCGAACTACTACCTAGTACCCACCTGGGCAGTAGAAGCAAACGGCGAGACTTTACCCACCAATCCCGAATATAGAAAGGGTAAATTACCAAAACTACCCCAAGAAATCGCCGAGAAAGACGGTTACGGCAAACCTTACCTCAAAACAGTCAACGACGCACCTTACAACCCTTACAAAGCACTTCTAGGTTTTGGTGCTGCGACGTGTTTCGGGTATGTTTCCGTTATTGCTAACGACAGAGTACGTAAACTAGCTGTAGCAATTCCCCTATTCCGCACCAAAATTAACGAATTCTGGGCAAAAGGCATTATCCAACAGCGCTTAAATCTTGAAGCTTGGCTAGATTACGGGCAAGTTCAAGCACGGGTAAACGCAGGGAGAGCTTTTGGAGATGCCCTGTTTGCAGGAGATATCACCGAAGCTGAATATACCGAAATAAGGGAGTCGGCAGAACGACAGGCACAAATGCTCACCGAATCGCTACAACTCAAAGCATTGCCAGGACAATCAATGGACGAGATAAATGACCCCAAAAACAAAGTATCGGCTAGTGCTGGGGATAACACCCAAAATCCGGTACAGAAGCAGGTACAAATTCTCCGCTCGCGCTATCTCAAATTAATCAAAGAACACGAAAATGGCTGGCTCGAAGCCCTCAAATTTAAACCCGTCATCGTCTCCGGGGATATGGGTAGTGGTAAAACTAGCTTTACCGCAGCTTTGGCGCTGTTACGCTTTATTTGCTGGGGAATCAAGCCAGCGATGGTATTAGACCCCCACGCGCACCAAAACACGGCGGAAAAATGGGCATTTCTAGAAAAACTCCAAGCACGAATCTACGGTGGGGAACAGGATTGGGAAAATATTAATGAGGGTATCCAAGCCATTTTTGAGCGCTGGAAGACGCGCACGGAAAAAGATGCTTGGGAGTCGGTAATCATTGACGAATTGACCACCTACAGCGAACAAGAACCCTGCGCCAAAAATGCTCCCAAATTGATGCAAGGAGTAATTGGCAACCCCCGTAAAGCCCACGATGCAATGATATTAATCACCCACAGCAACACCAACGCAGGCACGGGTGGTTCGAGCGGTTTTAGCGATGCCAAAAAAACGGGGACGATTGAAATTAAACTGCGTTCGACTAATGACATGACACCTCTTTATAAAGGGGAATTAATTGGTTATAAAGACGCAGAGGGGAAAGTATTACCCGACTTTCAAATTACAATCCCTGAGTGGTTAAATCCAGCCAAACTTTACGGAGCCATAGCAATAACTGCTAACGCCGAAATAGAGGTAAAAAAGCAACGTCAAGAAAAATTCCAGGATGATGATATACCTGCCGAAGAATTGCCAAATAATTTGTGGAAAGCTGCGGTACAAAGATTAAATGATTTGCTATCTCAAGATGCACCAAAGCAGCCCAACGATTCTAATCAATCACCAAATACTAACTCAGCACAAGATAAGAATAATTTATCAAATATTAGCCCTTTAGAAAACAATCATCAATCATCGAATCCTAATCCTTCAGAAGATAATTATCAATCCTCAAAAAACAATCATTTAGAAGACGACAATCAATTATTCGATAAGCATCAACCATCAGATGCTAATCATTCATCAGATAAAAATATTCTCTCTAATCTCAGCGAACAAGCGCAAGCATTTATCAAATATATGAAACAACAAAATCTTACTAGCATCAAAGTTCGTGACGCTTATCGTAACTTTAGGTTCAATAAAATTCGACCAAATGCCTTGGAGATGAAAACAATTATGCAAGAGATTGAAAATGCAAATATAGGAAAGCTAGTTGATGGTATATTCAGCATTTACTAATATTATTTCCCCGTCGCCTGTCACCTTATCCAGCGACATAAAACCCCTAAAAATACCCCTATAATAGCCCTATTTAACCAGAGAGTAATAGGTGACAAATATGTCTTAAACTTCTGTCATAGCAACGTCATAGCTGAAGCGACAGTATAAGTGACACCATGCGACAGGCGACTATTAATATAAGGAGGTGACGGTACAAGTGACACAATTGAAGGCTCTAGAAATTTGGATTTATTATTAACTGTTTTAGAAATAAACTGAAAGAAATAGCAAGATATTTTGTTGTGTTCGCTACACGATTTCAGCTAGCCATCGCGCTGTGGCGCGAAGAGCATTATATTTTGATACGAATAAGGCTACAAGATAAATAGAAAACCAGTCGTTAAAAATATATATATTGTATGCTGATATCTAATTATTATCTGATACTCGTTTTTGTTATTTTATCTCTAATTAAAATTAATTTGTTTTGTAAAATATCATCTTAAATATCAAAAACATTTAATTAATAGTATAATTAAATGTAATATCTACCATATAAGACTGACAATGACCGATAAAAATCCACCGACTGCATACGATTCTCCTTGGAAAGATATTCTGCAAATATACTTTGAAGAATTTATATTATTTTTCTTGCCCAATGTGCATACACAAATTGATTGGACAAAATCAATTGAATTTTTAGATAAAGAATTAGAAGAAGTAGTTAAAGACGCAGAAATTGGACGACGGTTTGCTGATAAATTGGTGAAAATCTACCTGACAAATGGTTCAGAAGAATGGATACTTATCCATATCGAGGTGCAGGCTCAACAAGAATCAAACTTTGCCGAACGAGTGTATATTTATAGTTCTCGTATTTATAGTAAATATAACAAAAAAGTAGTTTCAATCGCAGTTTTAGGTGACGATAATCCTAATTGGAAACCATCACAATTCGGTTACAGTTTATTTGGCTATACGTTAAATGTAGAATATCCGATTATAAAACTACTTGACTATCAACAACAGCAATCCCAATTATCAGCAAGTAACAATCCATTTGCTATTGTAGTATTATCACACTTAGCTGCACTTAATACCACTAACGATAGAACATTACGCAAACAAGAAAAGCTAGCTTTGGTAGAGCGATTGTACTCAATGGGGTTTGAGGAGCAAGATATTCTCAACTTGTTTGCTTTCTTGGATTGGATGTTAACGCTACCATTAGATTTAGAAGCCGAGTTTAAACAAGAAGTTAGACAACTGGAGGAAAGACGAGAAATGAAGTATGTTACTTCTGTTGAGCGTAGCGGTATTGAAATAGGTAAAAAAGAACACGCATTCTCATTAGTTACGCGCCTTCTCAATCGCCGCGTAGGTAATATTGACGACACCCTGCTTGAACATCTACGCGGGTTATCAGTTGAAGAATTGGATGCATTGGGTGAAGCATTACTAGATTTTAGTTCGATGGCTGATTTAACTAATTGGTTGGAGCAACATTAGTCTATAGTATTATTTTTGACAAAAATGACACAAGTATACATCGGATACCCTTTTGTGGTTATAGGTATCAATTGCAATAACGGAGGATGCAAAAAATTTACTATTGTGACTGTGAGTTAATTATGCGATTAGAACCACTGTATCAAAGAGACAGAGAACAAGCCAAGCAAGAAGGAAGACAGCAAGGAGAACAAGACTTAATATTGCGTCAACTCAATCGCCGTATAGGCTCGATTGATGCATCATTAACTGAGCGAATTCAAGGATTATCTATCGAACAATTATAGGACTTACGCATTGACGAGGTGGTAAAATAGTGAATTGAAAAAAGATGTCGTCTACTTTCAAGGTATCGGAAAATTAGAGAAATCAGCCTGACTCAGAGAATTCCAAAGAGATTTCACAACAGATAACTAGAAGTGAGTTTATTAAAATTCATGATACACATTGGGGCATTGAAAGTTTTCATAGAGCAGTAAAACAGCTATGTGGTATCTGTCGGTTTATGGTTAGAGATAGCCACGCAATCAAAACACATATATTTTGCTCGCTTCAAGCATTTGTTCGTTTAGAAAAAATGCGCTCTGAAAATATCATTCACAATTGGTATGAAGTACAAAGGAATCTATTCACAAAAGTTATTCGTGAATATGTTTTGGATAATTTGAGTGCTGCTTGTGCTGATTAAATCCATAAACTAGTTATTTTGTCAATGCGTAAGTCCTATTAAATTTGTTTTTTACCATAAAAGTAGCGAAAGAGCCAAAATTTCTAAATCAAGGCAAAAGTAATGTTTGATCAACCTCGAAAGTGGTTACATAGACACTGGTATGGAATAGGCATTGCCTATTTACTTATTTGGGGCAGTATATTTCTATCTATTTGGGCAGTTATAGAACCACTTGATATTTCTAAAACAATTGAGTTTCCCGCTTTTGCTAATAACCGAATTTTCATTCATATATTATTGACGTTTCTTCTTTCAGCACATGTTACACTTGTCCTTGAAATGCTCGTTATAAGAGAAAGAAAAAAAGAATATAAATCTAGTTCTCTTGACTTGTTTGAAACTTTTCAGGATGCCACACCTAGAATAAAGGATTTAATTAATGCAAGTATAAGAGAGCAAGGTACAACTAGAATAAAAATTATTGGTTTAGGAGGGCAACATACCTGGGAACTTTTAAGGTCGCTTGTATTAAAAGATATCTCAAAAAAAATTGATATAGTTATTTGCCTTTTTTCAATTCCAAATAATCTAGCACTGCTAAATTTAAATAGTAGTGCAATAAGAAGTCTAAAAGATTGGTCTGAATACGCTGATCAATGTTTTCGTAGTATTGAAGATTTCAAAGATGAATATGAACAAAAACTAAGTTCCAGTAATATAAATATTAAACTGGTACGGTATGAGCATCTACCAGTTGTTCATGGTACTCTCATAAACGAGCAGCACCTATTTTCAGGTTACACTTACTGGACTCGCAAGGGTGGCATGAATGGAACAACAGTAAAACACTGCCATTATAGTTCTGATAGCGAAGTAGGCAAATACGAAATAGAATTCTTTACGAACTGGATTGAGCAACTTGAGGCAACAGCAAGTCAGCAGATGGGAAACAACGCTTCAAATAACCCATAAAAGAGAAAAGCTAAATCACAACGGGGATAGGACTGATGGAGACAAGAATACTGTTAGCTAACAGCTTAAAAATAGTCTCTGGTGGTCAGACAGGAGCAGATCGCGCAGCTCTTGATTGGGCTATAGCTCATCAAGTTTCTCACGGAGGTTGGTGTCCCAAAGGACGTAAAGCAGAAGATGGTATTCTTGATGCACGCTATAACCTAACTGAAACACCATCATCTGAATATTCCGAACGAACTGAATGGAATGTCCGTGATTCTGATGGAACTGTTATATTTTCAATTGATAAAGAAATTTTTGAAGGCACTTTATTAACTGTTGAATTAGCTAAAAAATATGAAAAACCATGTATACATATATGTAGGAATTTAACTGATATAAATCCTGTCAGTCAATTTCAATTATTTCTCTCCAAGTTTGGAATAGTGAACCTTAATATTGCCGGGACAAGAGCATCAGGTGAACCAGAAGTTTATCAGTTTGTTAGAGAAATTCTTGACCGTGCTTTCTTGCCTTAGAATAGTTATAAATTCTGGAATGAGGAAGTAACATAATTAACTTGTCTCATATTATATGAAAAAGATTACGGCGTTCTTCCTCAACAGCGGGCATCGCACGTTGACGCGGCGCTATCGTCTGCACGAAAAACCACGATGTTGAACGTTTGTTGGTTTTGAGCGTAAAGTACTCGCGCAATTCTGGGTGGAAGTATTTTTATGCTCGTTTAACAGATGTGGCAATTATCTGATTCCCACAGGTATCGGGGTCACAACATCTATTATTTTAACGGTAAAGCAATCAAAGAGTGAAATCTTGCCTATTGGGATACTCCGCATGGCATAGCTTTATTAAATGTCGGGTTCAAGTAATTGGATGATACAATCCTGTTTTCTCGTTAAATTCCCATCCAATACCAGAAGTATCTTTGCGCTTAGACCATGCAAAAAAAAGTGGTGCGGGTTGACTCTCTCTTTCCTTGCGGATGGTTTCTGGAGTTACCCCCAACCTTGAAGCTAAACTTTCTTCTGTAATGGGCTGAAACTTAACAGGTTGCCCTTGATAATAGGAATTACTGTTGTATGATTTACCTCGCCTTGGTTGATTATTAATATTACTTTGAAGCTGCATAATTGCCTCAGCAAATTGAGTCAACCGATTATTTATCGCATCGATTTTTTGCTCTAAATCATATATACGTTTAGTTGATGGTATTTCGTCGCTATTTGAAGAACCCGACAGTTGGGATTCTAAATTATCCAAGCGAGAGCAAATTTCCGATATGGTTTGATACGCTCCATCATGGGGACTACCAGAGCCAAATTCCAAGGTTTTGATCAAATCATCCAACCCAGAAAGTACCTCGTTTGTAAGTCCCTGTCGATGCAACCGGGATAAGGAGCGCACTGGGTCAATTAAAGGAGTGGGTACGCGCACCATTTGGCTGGGTTTGTTTTCGTCGGACATAGTGATATCGCGGTTGATAGCGTTGCTATCGATATCATTATAGATAGCATTGATATCAAGATACCAGGAATTTGGATGTGAAAGAGGATTTTAGTTCACCCGTGGCGGGCATTATTGGCATTCGATGCTTCCAAGGGTAAGCATCGAATGCTCACATCCCAGATGGATTAAGAGTTCCGCCGTATTGGACGTAATACATGCTAGGCTAATTATCGAAAAGATTTATTTTCAATACTTATATGTCGCCAAGCGATGATGATGGTTCTATATCGCGGGTTAATCCTTTTGCGATCGCTCTCGAACGCGATTTGTTGCAGGAGTTATTGCTGGGCAAGCGCAATAAAAGCACCCGCCACGAGTATGCCAAGGATTTAAAGAATTTTTTTATGATGGTGTGCGCTCAGGAACCGACTCCGGTGTTGGTGGCGCAGTTTTTACAAATGGATAGGTTTTCGGCTGTGACTTTGGTGTTGCGTTATAAGTCAAAGTTGGTTGATAAGGGTTTGAAGGAGGCGACGGTCAATAGACGCTTGGCGGCTATTAAGGCGTTGGTTAATTATGCCTATCAGGTGGGTAAGTGTGATTGGACGCTGGCAAATATCAAGTGTGAGAAGGTGAAGCCGTACCGGGATACGACGGGTATTGGACCGGAGGCGTTTAAGAAGATGCTGGCAATACCGGATAGGGAGACGTTGAAGGGAAAACGCGATTATGCGCTGTTGCGACTTTTGTGGGCTAATGCCTTAAGAAGAGAGGAAATTTCCCAATGTAATATTGAGGATTTGGATTTGGAGGCGGGGACTTTGAGTATTTTGGGGAAGGGGAGGGGAACCCAAAAGGAGAATATTGACCTACATCATAAGACTTGCAAGGCTCTCCAAGATTGGTTGTTGGCACGATATGAGTTGGATAGCAAGCAACCCTTATTTATTTCGTTGCGTCCGCGCTACGGGCATCGGTTGACGGGGGATGGTATTCGCAAGATTGTGGTGGAGATTGCCGAAAATGCTGGGATATCTAAAACTATTAGTCCCCATAGAATCAGGCATTCGTCGGTAACGGCGGCACTCGATGCGAGTGACGGGGATGTGCGTAGCGTGCAAAAGTTGAGCCGCCACGCGAGTTTGAATACTTTGATGATTTATGACGATAACAGAACCAAGGCGCAGGGAAAAATTACGGCGCTGTTGGAAGATTTGGTGTGAAGTTTTACAACTCAAGCGCTGGAATCGAGTGAAGACGCTAAAATCTACAGCAGTATTATTTCAGCGTGATTTGGGAACGATTGCGTTAGCTGGAATCGGGTGAAGACGCTAAAATCTACAGCAGTTGATGAGGGTTAAGTTGATGAGTCCATCACTTCAAAAAATTTTAATCGAGATTGAGCAACTGACTCCAGAAGAGCAATTGACGGTGATGGGGCATTTAGTGGATCGGGTGAAGAAGCACGTCACTCAATTGCAGCCACAACGAAAGTGGAGCGATTTGAAGGGGATGGCACCCTATCCGCTATTAGGTGAGGATGCTCAGGAATGGGTTTCGCGGACTCGAAGGGAAGGTGACGATCATCGAGAAGGGTTGTTGCGAGGAGAGTAATGAGAATTAGTGACGCATTAGCAGGAGTTTCTCGTTTATTTCTCGATACAGCACCTGTAATTTATTTTGTGGAACGAAATCCACAGTTTGTAGATTTCGTCGATCCAATTTTTGAGCGGTTGGAAGTTGATATTACCGCAGTAGCATCGCCAATAACGTTATCAGAGTGTTTGGTGGGTGCTATACGTCTGGGATTAGTGGATTTAGAGCGGGCTTTTGTCGATGTGTTACAGCAGGATGAAGTGGTTTTTGTGGAGATTGATGCTGCTATTGCGCGAGAAGCTGCAAGAATTCGGGTGCATTATAACCTTCAGTTACCCGATGCCTTGCAGGTTGCGGCGGCTTTAACGTCCGGCTGTGATGCCTTTTTGACCAATGATGTGGCTTTGAGGCGGGTGACGGAGTTGAGGATTTTGGTAGTGGGTGAATTAGTGCTATAGGGGGTAAATTCATAAAATAAGCGTTTTTTATAGGGTATGGTATGGTGCTTGACGTGTGGAATGGCATCTAAAATGGTTAAGTTTTGTGATGAAGATAGTCTTGACAACCTTACGAGCGAAGTCTCTACATACAGCCAAAATCTTCTCATCCTGGGTTGTTCCCAACGCAAGCGCTCCGACTCAGGATTATTAAGAGCGATCGCCAGATATGATGGTCCTACCTTCCAGGTACTGCGGCGATTTCTGAAGCAACAGCCTCAAGTTTCAAACAATATCAGTACATATATATTGTCGGCAGAGTTCGGTTTGATTCCTCAAGATTTTCTCATTCCGTATTATGACCGACGAATGACAGCAAGTAGAGCTATTGAGTTGCGATCGACTACGGTTGCAAAACTGAGCGATATTGTCAATTCCAGACCTTATGAAGAAGTTTTTCTCTGCATGGGTCAAATTTACTTTCAAGCTATACAAGGATACGAGGCTATTTTCCCTAACAATCTAAATATGCAAGTAGCCTCTGGTAGTTTGGGTAGAAAGTTGGGGGAATTGCATGATTGGTTGCATGGGAAGCCACCCGAAATACCCCAAAGTAAGCACAAAAATATCAATTTAAGTAAAAACCCGATAATTAAGGGAGTAGAGGTTTTGCTTACTACACAAGAGGTACTTAATATTGCTCACCAGTCGTTGGAGAAAAGTGAGTCAGCGAGAAAGGAGGGTTTCTCTCATGCCGGCTCTGACGTTCGCTCTTCGTTGGTGCAGTGCCCCGCAGCCTGCCCGGAGGGCTTAGGGAAGGAGAAACCTCGAAGAGGTTATCGAGAATTTGCAAATTTCCAATCTTGGTATGTTGTTGTAGGAAATGAGCGTGTAGCACCCAAGTGGCTAGTTAGCCAAATTACTGGGCTGCCTGTGAGTAACTTTTCCACAAAGGAGGCACTACGGTTGTTGGTGCAATTAGGTATTGAAGTTAATAGAGTATAAATATACACTTCTGTTGTAGTGATAAATTAGAGACACAAAAAAAATTGCGCTTTGACTGTAAGATTTTGTGGGTCTTATGGCAATTCAATATTAGGGGCGATATTCGGAGGATATTGAATGTGCGAAGTGCGGATATTTTTTGATGACCACTGTAAGAATTCGCCTTGCTCGTGGCAATTAAATATCAGGGGTGGTGTTTAGGAGGTGACATTGAAACGACAATTAGGGCAACCAGTAGACCCATCCTATGACCCTGAATTGCACCAGAAACAGCAGTTGCTAAGTCAGGTAGTTCAGGAGGAGTGGCAAGTTCTTCAACGTACAATTCAAATGTATGTGATTAAGGCAATAAGGCAATTCGGCGATAAGTTGGGTAATAGTAGCGATCGCAATTTTACCGAAACAGTAGCAAAGGAAATTTTCCACGAAACTGTCGAGGAGGCTCTCAAAATAGCTGGTAAATTTGACCCTAATCGTTCGGCTCGTCCCTGGTTATTGGGTATTGCAGCTAAAAAAATACAACGGTGGCAACGTCAGCAAACCCAGCAGAATAAGCGAATTACACCCATTGCCGAACTCCCCTTAGCTCGCAAACTTAAGCAGCAAAATTCAGAAATTCTTTCAGAAGAGGAAATTTTAGGAATATTATACGAGTCATCAAATTCGTCCGACCCCGAAATGTTGGAATATCTGCTGTCATTGGTAAATGATGGTTATCGAGAAATACTGAAATTAGCTTTTGTTGATGGTTTAGACGGAGAATCCTTGGCTGCTGCGTTAGGGACAACAGCAGGGGCAGCTTACACCAAAAAGCACCGTGCGATCGCGCAGTTGCGTCAAGCTTACGCCCAAAGTAACAAGTCATCAGAGGAGGGCAGATAAGATGCAAAAACGTTGGGAAAATCAGCAGCCTTACTCCCGTGAAAAAGCTATTCATTTATATGTACAGGCTTTAGACGAAGGTGATATGGAAGTAGTAGCTCAAATACTTGATATTGCCTGCGATGACCTGGAATTAGAACAAATTATTACAGAAATTAATTTAGCCTACCAGGAAGAGGAGCAGATAACACCAATTGCTACTGATGCCGAACAGGTAAGAAATTTATTACGTAAACATTTTAAGAGTGCTTTTGAAACGGAAGTTAGTAATCCCAAGCCCCTCACTGTTGGGGAAGTTGCTGCTCGCCTCCAAGCAGATCGCCGTATTTTACCAACCGACGATGAAGCCAACCGTATATTGATTGGCAGTTCCGTACTCATACCAAAATGCCTCTCGCTGCAAGTAATTGAGGAATTAGCTGCTCAATTAGGAATCAAGACTAGTCAAAGTTTTTGGCGCACCTTTCGAGATACTGCCATCATGCTGGCAATGGGACGCAGCCACAGCCAGGCACAATTGGCAGCTCGTGAGGAAAAAGCTCGTTATCAGGTACAGGTAAACTCCAGCAGACTGCGGGCTAAAAAAGATACTACAAAAGAACAGAAATGATGAAAACGCCAATCCTTCCTCAAGAGACTAACTCTAATAAAATTGCCGCAGCCGTGCAAGAAGTTTACAAGCAAGCGGGAATCGAAATAGTGTCAATAAATTCTGGTGTAGTGTCATTGTCTGAGCTAATAGGGGCTTATCCTATCCGGGTTGCAGAACTGGAAAATTTGACAACCCAAAGTGCAGCTAAATTTTTGGCTGCTGAAACTGGGCAAGATGTTCCAATGCCTAAAACTGAAGACCAAAAGTTAGCAGGTTTTTTGTATGCCTATGAGTATGCTGGTGTATTTTATGGCTGCATTTTAGTAGAAAAGAATGAACCAGTTACACGTCGGCGCTTTTCAGCCGCCCATGAACTTGGGCATTACTTGTTGCATTTTCTACCTTTACTTGAAAGTCATATTCAGGATAATTTTAGCGAATCTTTGGTATTAGCTGAGTGTTTATATATTGATGAAAATCAAGTAGATAGTGATGTTTTGAAAGGTCAATTGACTCTCACTAGTGGAGTGAAAGCCAAAACTTACGCACCACCAATAGATAAAGAACAGATGGAAAGAGAGGCTAATCAGTTTGCAGCTGAACTTTTGATGCCAGCAGATGCCTGTGAAGAATTAGCCAAGCGTTATAGCCGCCGCTTTGGTAGAGAAAGAAAAGTATTAGCAAATCGATTAGCTACTGAATTTTTAGTAAGTAAAAAAGCGATGATACGACGACTAGAAGAATTGGAATTACCTGAAAAACTCTTAAATTATGAAACACAACAGCCAAAAAATACTACCAATTAACTGACACCAATGAGTTTAGATTTTTTCAAAAATTACGATGCACGCCGCCTTGAAGAATATGACCATCCTCCTTCTTTGGAGGATGAAAATGAAGAACTAGAAGAAGGAGCTAAGGAAGTCAAGCTTAATTATGAATTAAATCTAGAACAATGGAAACCTATAAGCCTGAACATATCTGATGATTGGAGTCCCCTGAATTGGAAAGAGCGACCTCGGTGCTTTGTTGATGGTAAAGATGTTGGGGAAACAATTGCTTGGTTAAGCGCTCCTGGAGGTTATCCAGTTCCCATTCGTCTTTCCCAGATTGGCAGCATAGTTGTACGGGTGGAAAATGGCGAATTTCAGCGTGAATTTGAGGTTGTGGAAAGAGTAGTATCAATGGCAGTTGACCTCTTCCCTTGGGAAGAAGTGGAAAGTTTTGCTGTTGATTTGCAAGCACATGGATTTCGTTTATTGTCAGCCATGCCATATGACAAAAAAGATGGCAAGCATAAACCATCTTACGAATTAGAAAAAATGCGTAAGGCAGCAGAAAACAAATCAAATACAGAAATGGGTTTGCTCGAAGAAGCTGCAATAACTCAATGTAGCGATATTTCCACAATAATTGATGGACGTTTAGAGCCTCGTAAAGATGGATTTGATGCTGCAAATGATCCAGTTTTTGGCGTTATAAAAACTCATCGTAAGCTTTATTTGCATTCTCAAGGAATGCAGCTTTTATATCAATTGGAACCAGGAGAACGAACACCAGTTTTTAGTATTAATGATAAAGATAAACAACAGAGTGGTGGTCGGCTTCCAGTTATTTCATGGTATGTCCGTCTCTCTGGTGGTTCTACTACTCCCGACTGGGGATATGTCCGTGTGGAAGCCTGCTTAGAATGGTTTGAAAAACGCAAGCGGGACTGGGATTTTATCAACTTACTATCACGAACAATTTATGAATACCGTTGTCGAGAGAAAAGCTATAAGCGTGCCCCTATTTCATTACATCCTATTGTCCGAGCTGAAGAGAAGCTTGGCTTATGCTTCTCTTGTCGCAGGAAACTCAAAAATAATCTCTATCATTTGACCGGATTGTAAATAATTAAATCCAGAAGGAGTAAATAAATGGCAAAAGAAAGCACCGAAAATCAAGGAACACCCAACTTTGATTCTCAACAAAATATATCTACAGTTAAAAACCCAATTGAACTAATTGGGCGGGTTGCTTCTCCACCACAGTTGGAGTCTAATTCAGAACAATTCTATTTTTGGATTCAGCATGATCGCCTCGTAGAAAAGACTCAATTGGTTCGTGCCGAAAGCCAGATTGAGGGTAAAAAAATTGACTTTTATGGTGTAGTTCAAGAAGTTCACCGTCGTAGTCGCAAACGTGATATATACGAAGAGTCGGATGTGATGGACGGTGATGTAGGAAACGATCCACCCTTCAAACCTGAAGGAGTTACCTACGCTAGCGTCAGTATTTTACGCACCAACCCAGATGTTCTTACACCTCCCATTGAGCAAAGCAAAGTTTATTTGGGGGGTGCAACTGAAGCAGAATTTTCCTACGGTTTCGATGAGATGAAAAGACCTATGGCTGTAGGTCGCTTGCGTAATGGTGGTAGTAATTATGCGGGTTTAGCCAAGATAGATTTAGCTTACCTATTAGGAGACTATAGCGGTCATTTAAATGTCACAGGGATGACGGGTGCTGGTACAAAAACCAGTTTTCTTTTGACTATTGTCAAATTACTTCTCCAGGAAGCAAGACCCAAACAAACTAAAGACCCTTTACATATCGTGCCCATTGTACTGAATGTTAAGGGTGAAGATTTGATGTGGATTGACCGCGAAAGTAGGGAGTTCAAGAAGAAATTTGAAAATCATAAAGACGATTGGAAAGAATTAGGTATTGAACCAGAACCTTTTAAGGGGTCACAATTCTATACGGTAACTACCATAGACGGTTGTAATGCTACAGCTTATTTTTGGTCTCTTTCAGATGTATTAGCTGGTGATCTTTTTCCATACCTTTTCAGTGATGACACAGTTAGCCCAGTAATGATGTTTTTGGTGAATGATATTGTTGCTTTTCTTACTAATGATGAGGGTCAACCAGCTTTACCAGAGGGAGTGCAAACTTGGCATGAATTACTTACTTGGATACGAAATCAAGCTTCTATACGAGAAGATAACAATCGTGCCATCAGGAATCATCAAACTGGCACTTGGCGAGCTATCTACCGGAGGTTGGCAGATATTTTAAACGAAGGTGAAAGTATCTTTCCTCGAAATGCGCGTAGTGGAAAACCATTGCAAGTCACACGCTCCCAGACTTCTTTGCCCCAAGTAATAGATATTCATTCTTTACCAGCATCTTTACAGCGTTTTGTTGTGGCAGCCATTTTTCAACAAGTAGTCGCTGCAAGAACTGGTGGTAATGCTACTCGTGGTTTGCGCTACCTCTTAGTTTTAGATGAATTGAATCGGTTTGCTCCACGCAATAGTACAGACCCTATTACCAAGCTTTTAGAAAGAGTTGCTACAGAGATGCGAAGCCAAGGGGTCATTTTATTAGGTGGACAACAATTTGCTTCACAGGTTTCTACAAAAATCGTCGAAAGTGCTGCCGTCCGAGTGCTGGGACGCACGGGGATAGCAGAATTGCAAGAAAAACTATGGCAAGGCTGGGATAAATCGGTTCGGCAACAGGCAAGTGTTCTAAAACTGGATGAAAAACTAATCATGCAAACAACATTTCGGCAGCCGATGTTTGTCAAATTACCTTTTCCGTCATGGGCAATGAACCGAGAAGATATTGCTCCAACACCACTGGCGCAAACACCGGAGATTTAGTAATGCGTATTTTACATACTTCTGACTGGCATCTGGGCAACCGCTTGAATGTTCACGATCGCACTGATGAACTTTTTAGTCAAATTGAACGCATCTGTCAACTAACAGAGAAACACCAAGTTGATGTGCTATTGGTTGCTGGTGATATCTTTGTGCGTCGAGCGCCGGAATTGACTAAACGTTTGGCAAAGGTTCTGTCTCCCTACGTACAAAAGGGGCTACACGTCATCTTAATGCCAGGAAACCACGATGACCGAGAACATTTTCGGATGATGCACGCACTTCTTTCTTTAGAACAAGGAGATAGCGATCGCGTTCGCGTTGTCCAAACTCGTGAAATCTTTAAGATCAAAGGTGTTCAATTTGCCGTAATTCCCTACCCTACTAGAGAATTGCTAGAACCCCATCGTCTAGACGCAACTGGGAAAACAGAGCGTAATGCAGTTCTTAGTACTGCTTACGCGAATTTAGTGAGATCGGTTGTTGATGCCCTTGATCCATCATTACCAGCAGTTTTTGTAGCTCATGTCAATGTTGCAGGAGTCACCACACCCAGCGAAAAAGAATTGAGCTACGACGAAGATATTCGTTTGGGAAGGGCAGACTTGCCCGATGCTTCAAATCTAGCCTACATTGCCCTCGGTCACATTCACCAGCAACAAAAACTTGAACACCCTATCCCCTGCTGGTACAGCGGCAATATTGAGCGGTTGGATATGGGTGAACACAAGGATGATAAAGGTGTTTTGTTAGTGGATGTTCCCCCAGAAGGAGTGGCCACCGTCACAACCTGGGAACAGGACGCGACTTTGAAACTAGACGCAACACCTTTTTATAACATTACTATTCCTGCTGCCGATCTAGAAACGCTACCTAGCCTTTATCCAGATAGCGATCGCGCTTTTTTCAAAATCCGTCTGGAACTTCAGCCTGGAGATGAGCGGATATTTCTGCAACGTCGAGCGCGTGAACTATGTCCCCGTTGTCTTGATGTGACATTTTCAGGTGAAGGTTTGTCCCGTACCGTGGGTGATATGCCAGAACGTCCAGAGGATTACGCAGCTACAGTGCTGGGCTACCTACGTCAAGTTTATGCTGACGACCCAGATTTAGCGGAATTAGAAAAACGAACCAATGAACTAATGCGTGAGGTGAACAATGCTATTACAGAGGATTGAACTTAAAGGTTTCTTGAGCCATTACGGGCAGAAAAATGAAGCAGGCGAACTGGAGCCACAGGAAATAGATTTTCGCTCCTCACCACTTTGGCTTATTCACGGAGAAAATGGCGCTGGTAAGAGTGCGCTTTTCGATGCCATAACTTTTGCACTGTACAAAGAACATCGGGGTGGGGGAAGTAGCTTTTATAAGCTTATTAGCGATGCAACCGACAAGGCTGAAATCAGTCTTGAGATTGAACTTGGTGGACAAAGCTACCTGATACAACGCACTATTACGCGAACTCGCCGCAAAGTTAAGGATCAGTACGAGGAAGGGGCTAAGATTTGGGGAATTGTGCGATCTGGTACACGCAACGATTCGCCAGCGATACCTGGTACTGAGAATAAGGTTGAAGAATGGGTACAAAATAATCTTCGAATGAGCTACGAAACTTTTGTATCTGCTGTCCTATTACGCCAAGGTGAAGCTGATGCTTTCTTGAAAGCGAAAGCAACTGAACGTAAAAAACGTCTACTGGAACTTCTCGACCATAAATTTTATGAAAAGTTGGGAGACAAAGCTACCAAACTGCGTAATAACTGGAAAAAGGAACGAGATAAAAAACAGCAAGAACTTGATAGATTATCCTTAATTACTAAAGATAATCTAAAATCTCAAGAGCAAGTCATCACGGAAGTAGAGCAATCACTAACTAAAGCTAAAATATCCCAGTCCGATAAAAAACAACAGTTAGGTAATGCCCGTAATGCTGCTGACTATATAGCCCAAATTACCGAGAAGAAAAAACAGCAACATAACGATGCTGTAATCATCACTAGGGATAATGAAATACTGACAAATGTGCGGCGTTATAGAGAATTAAAAACTGTCCTACAGCATCTCAATAATTTGTGGAGGGAGCGTCAAAGATTAAATGAGGAAGATAGTCATATTAAACAGACGACGGAGAACCTTGCTACTTTACAAATTGAAATAAACAAACTTTCTTCTCAGTTACAACAATCTAGGAATGATGAAAATAAGAAGAATGAAGAACTTACAATTGTTACTCAACGCTTAGAGCAAGTCAAAGAACGCCAGCAATACCTGAATAATAACTTGAGAGAATTGGAGCAAGTTACCAGAGTTGAAAAACAGATACACGAAGCTGAAGAACAACTAAAACCTCATCTTCACATCTTGACTCACGCTGACGAAATTGATCATAATTACCAACGTCATGAGATGCTCCGTAATGCCGTCTCTCTCATGCAAAGCTTAATTAATACTCAACAACAGCTAATTGCATCTGAAGGAGAATTTAAAGCAGCGAAAACAGATGTTAGCAGTTGTCAAGAAAAGGTTAATACAGCCAAGGCAGAAGAAGAAAGGTTGCAGAATATTATAGAAATAAAAAAACATGAGCATGATAATATAGGG
>NZ_JAYGHN010000038.1:0-50665 GCF_034931845.1 Calothrix sp. UHCC 0171 | reverse complement strand
CCCGCCTATACTTCCCAAAAATGCTCTAACTGTGGCGCAGTAGTGAAAAAATCTCTATCAACAAGAACTCATGTTTGTGAATGTGGATTTGTGCTGCATAGAGACTGGAATGCTGCTATTAATATTCTGAAATTAGCCTTGAGTACCGTAGGGCATACGGGAACTTGGGTCTTAGACTCGAACGCTTCAGGAAATTCAACCTCTACTTATGCTGGAGAAATCTTGTATGAGCAAGTTGGGTCTATGAATGAAGAATCCTCACACCTTTAGGCTGGGGAGTGTCAAAAAACATTGTTTACAAAACTTTAAACTAGTTTTGTTGGCTGAAAATAAGTTCAACACATAAATTCAACACATAGATTTATACTTATGTCGAAAGCATCTGTATGAGTTTATTTTTTTGCATGAGTGGCTGAAAAATTGTTTGATGCTGCGTCATTTTTTCCTGTTGACGCGAATCGAACAAAGAAAATCGACAAAGAAAATCTAGACTCGTTACACCTGGAAATTTGCTGATGACACCGGATACAATCCTAACACCGGAAAAAATACTGCTAGACGGCAAAGCCTTTGTTCCGGCGGAAGATATACCAATTCCCGAATGGCCCTGCGTAGTCAGTCAAAGACCGCAGCCAACATTAACTATTAAAGATGACGATTTATTTTTAGTTACAGATACTTTAGGTAATATTTCTGGGTGTTCCCTGAATGATGGCAACCCCAGTATGGGTTTATTTTGCGCTGATACCAGATTTTTGAGCCGATTAGAACTGCAAATTGATGGACATTCTCCGGTGTTGTTAAGCAGCACAGCCGATAAAGGTTTTTCGTTATCGGTTTTGTGTACCAATCCCCGGATTGAAGACCATCTCCAACCCGATACAATTGGGATGCGGCGGGAACTGGTGTTGAATGGGGCTTTATTTGAAGAAATTGAAGTCTGTAATTACAGTACCAGTAATATTAACTTTGAACTTAGCCTCAGCTTTGATGGTGATTTTGCTGATTTATTTGAAGTTCGCGGGCACTATCGTGAAAAGCGGGGTAGATTATTACGTTTAGTCGAGCCAATATCGGAGGAAGTTGTCCTTTCCCATAGTGAAAGTAATGGCTTAGTCCCAGACGAGCAAAACTCAGAAAAGCGCGAACAATTTTTAACCCTCGCCTATCAAGGTTTGGATGGGATGGTGATGGAATCACGAATTAAATTCCAGCATCGTCAACCAGATTATTTTAAAGGTTATACGGCACTGTGGCGGTTTGAATTAGCCCCCCATGAAAAGCAAAAATTGGGTTATCGAATTAATCCAATTACGAATAATAAATCAAGCTCTACAGTCAGCGCTCCTGCCACCTTAGGACAAGCTAAGGCTGCCGAGGTAATGGAGGAGCAAAACTGGGTACAGCAAATTACCCGGATTCATGCGGATAAAAGCATTTTTAACCGGGCAATTGAGCGCGCAGAACAGGATATGTATTTATTGCGCCAATCCTTTGGCAAGCATAAGACTGTATCTGCTGGTGTTCCTTGGTTCTCGACATTGTTTGGACGGGATTCAATTATTACCGCTTCCCAAACCTTGATGTTAAATCCCGAAATTGCCAAAGAGACGCTTACCCTCCTGGCAAAATACCAAGGGAAAATTGACGACGAGTGGCGCGAAGAAGAACCAGGGAAAATACTACACGAGTTACGCAGTGGTGAACTTTCACGCTGTCAGGAAATTCCCCATACTCCCTACTACGGAACCGTTGATGCGACTCCATTATGGTTGATGTTGTATGCGGAATATTACGCTTGGACACATGATGGCGAAACCCTAGAGAATCTCTGGAATCATGCCTTAGCGGCGATGGATTGGATTGATCGCAATATGAAGGATACTGGTTATCTCAGCTATTACCGGAAATCGAAGCGGGGTTTAGCTAACCAGGGTTGGAAAGATTCTGGTGATTGTATTGTCAATCGTAAAGGAGAATTGGCAAATGGGGCGATCGCACTTTGTGAGGTTCAGGCTTACGTCTATTCGGCAAAAATACGCTTGGCTGAAATTGCCCGGATGAAAAAGCGTTTAGATTTAGCTGACAGATGGATGGAGGAAGCTAGGAACCTGAAATTGCGCTTTAATCGCGATTTTTGGATAGAAGACCAGGATTTCTGCGCTTTGGCTTTGGATGGGGAAGGGAAACAGGTTGATAGTATTACTTCTAACCCCGGACACTGTCTGCAACTCGGTATTTTTACACCGGAAAAAGCCTACAGTGTTGCGGAACGATTACGCGCTCCGGATATGTTCAACGGTTGGGGAATTCGTACCCTGAGTAGCTTATCTCCGGCATACAATCCCATGGGATACCATATTGGCTCAGTATGGCCCCATGATAACTCAATGATTGCGATGGGATTGCGATCGCTCGGTTTAATCGATCAAGCAATGGAAGTTTTCCAAGGTTTGTTTGATATGACTAATGTGCAACCCTATCAACGTCCGCCCGAATTATTCTGCGGCTACGAGCGTGATGGAGATAATGCCCCTGTTCAATACCCTGTAGCTTGCACTCCCCAAGCTTGGGCAACTGGTAGCATTTTCCAACTATTACAAATGATGGTTAATTTAGTCCCAGATGCACCCAATAACTGCTTAAGAATTATTGACCCCGCATTACCAGAGTCAATTAACCGCCTATCTTTACATAATTTGCGCGTTGGTCCAACAATTCTCGATTTGGAATTTGAGCGTTCTGGAAATACAACTGCTTGTCGTGTCGCGAAAAAACGCGGCAATCTCCGCGTTGTCATTGAGGCTTAAATTCGGACGAAAATAAATTTAAGTGAGGAGAAATAAACCCGGAATTATGTAGTTATGGAGACTGGAACCAAGATTATTCCTAACTCCTAACTCTTAATTCCTACTTCTCCTCCTGAACATCACTTTTTTGTCCTGGAGATGCTTCAAACAGGGCATCTAGTTGTTGACGAGCATCTTCAACATTAATCGATCGCATTACTAACAAAGGTTCTTTGATTAACTTACCAGAATCGTCTAATAATTCGGGATGAGGTACAAACTGCTTTCTGGAACCAGAATAACCGTTACTAGCTAGCGAAGACTTGGGCGAGTATGTCCGCTCCCGATCAAAACTAAACATTACTAAATTACGAATTAAATTTGCAACAGCAATAACGGCAAGAATTGTAAAAGCCAGAATGTAAAGAAGGTGTAACATAGGGTCTTCCTCAAGGAGCAGCGTGTTTTTAAATTGTTTCTAAAGAGATGCCAAAGCGGTCAATAAAGCTGTAACAATTTGAATGGAATAGTATGAGAAAACTTGTCTGCGGATTGCCGCTAATTCTGTATATTTTGCCTACATTCTGACTACTGCAAATCAAAAGGGATTACGAGTAGCATAATATACATTCAATCTATTTATTTATCATTTTTAGATCATTTGGTTTTCTTTAATTTTTGAAATACTTAAAATAAACATAGCCGCGATTCTGCTGATTGATAGCTGGCTAAAATCTATACGAGAAGAATCTTCATCTTTTCATCTCATAAATCTTAAGTTTCGCGCTCTTGTCGAGAACGCATCGCCACATTCCAGCATTCTGTAACTAAATGATGCCAAGGCATAAGAGCCTGCATTTCAATACCGGCTTGTCCATTCGTTGCGGTAAGTAGCATTTTCGCTGTTTTTACCTCTTCTTGCGCTTGCTTGACTCGCAAAAGCAAATTTGACTGCTCTTGCTGACTCATAAACCCCACACGCTCGCTTTCTAAAAAGTCATGCGATCGCGCAAACCAATATTGAAAATCCTCTAATAAGGGTTGTAACACTGTCTTGAGTAACTCGGGTTCTGGCAAATTAGAGTTCTGCATAAATGAGAAGCATACTTCCTAATACATTACTAATGTTAACTTTTTTTACTATTCTTAATAATTTAGCAGCTTATCCAACAATTTCATAGAGCTTTTTGTAGCACTAGCTACAATTTCATTATATGAATTTCCCGGAGGTTTGTACAGATTCAAAAGTCATAGATAGAGGTGCTTTGGATATCATGAATCGAAGTCGGTGGAAATATTATTTGCGACTTTAAATAAGTATAAATACTCGTCTAGGTCGAATTACAAGCAATTGCAGAAGAACCTCACTTTTCTTATTTTTGCGATCGCTCTCTCATTTTTCCTCGCTTACGCCTTAATCAATGAGACGGGAGTATTAAAACTATCATTACAGTAAATTAAAATCAAATTGATTTTGTAATTCAATTTATAAATATTTAGATTGTGTCAGTCAATGCATCATTAGAGATAGATTTGTGCTTCTTCTATTGAACTCAACCGAGAATGCCAGAAAAATAAATATATTCTTAAGAATTTCCCAGAACTAGAGGCAGAATACATAATCAAGGATAGAGGATAAAAATAACTAAGACTGACACGGAGACTGAGAGACGCGGGGAAGCGGAGAAATTTTAATTGTCAGTGATTAGCCGAATATGATATGATTCCCAACTCTGCGGTGTCGGAATTAGTACCGCAGATATGTATGCTACATTTGTGCTGTCATCTGAATTTGGTATTTTGACCGCGATTTTTAGGCGATCGAGTCACTGATGTCACCACCAAACATCTACGGTTTGCGTAATTTAGCCAGCCTGTAATTGAAACCTATTATTAAAAATATTGTAGAGTCAAGAAAAGTCCTCAGTAATAGCCCTCAGCAACTACCCTATGACTACCGCACCCCTCAGTTGGCAAGAACTAGAAACCCTCACAGACTATCAAATAGATACCATTAATGGTCTCACCAACTCTAGAGCCAGGTTGCGCTTGTTTGGAAAGCCCGAATCTGATGTCCGGGTAACGCTGTACCGTGATAACCATGCCTGGTGTCCTTACTGTCAAAAAGTTTGGTTATGGTTAGAGGAAAAACAGATACCCTACCGCATCGAAAAAGTGACAATGTTCTGCTATGGAGAGAAAGAAAGTTGGTACAAACGTAAAGTACCATCCGGAATGCTGCCCGCGATCGAGCTAGATGGACGAATTATTAAGGAAAGCGACGACATTTTGATTGCTTTGGAAAAGGTTTTTGGTTCATTAAACCAAGGCATGGAAGACCGCAGAGTGCTGCCTCTACGTCAATTAGAAAGACTTTTATTTAGAGCCTGGTGTGCTTGGCTGTGCTACCCAACAGGTTCCTCCCAACAAGAACAACGCAACCGAGAACAATTTGTAGGAGTGGTGGCTAAAGTCGAGGAAGCTCTAGGTAGCACCCCAGGACCTTACTTTCTAGATAGTTTCGGCATCGTTGATGTCATCTTTACGCCCTATGTCGAACGCATGAATGCGAGCCTTTACTACTACAAGGGCTACTCACTGCGGGAGGAAAACCCCCGTTTGCGGGCATGGTTTGATGCCATGGAAAGCCGAACGACTTACTGCGGTACCCAGAGCGACTTTCACACCCATGCACATGATTTACCGCCCCAGATGGGGGGCTGTTGGGAAAACGGCGAAACCCAGATGCTTCTCAATAAAGCGCGGGTAGATAACGGACCTTGGTTTGGGCTACCAGATGTTACTTATCCAGAGCCCGAAAACTCCCGTATGGAAGCTCTGCAAAGAGTTATCGAGCATCGCGTCAATATTATCCGAGTCAACCCTGCCGATGATAAATTATTTGATCAAGCCCTACGTTGTGCTTTAACACAGATGATGACCGGTGAAGACTGTGTACCTCCATCGGGTTCTGATGTAGCTCTACGATATTTGCGCGATCGCATCAATGTACCTAGAGATATGTCGATCTACGCAGCTAAACGATTGCGGGAATCTCTGGAGAAAACCGCAGCCCTTGTGGGTGATGGACAGCCAGCCCCAATTCCCACTCAGCATCGAAGAGATCAAGACCCGTCTAACTTTGCCAGAAAGTAGAATTTAGTAGGATTTAACACCAGCCCTTCCAGAAGATTGAGTCCTCTTGATAGAGGACTTTTGCAATTAAATGACAAATCACCAAGTTGGGTCACTAAATAAATGAATAATTAATTCATCACGTCCCGGTGGAATTGCGGAAATACAAGCACGGACAACATCGCCATGCTCATATTCAACCGTACAAGCATGACATGAACCCATCAAACACCCTGTAGGAATAGATACTCCAGCTCTATCTGCAACATCAAGCAGGGGTTCTCCAATTTCGGCATCAACAGTAATATCATCAGGTAAAAAGCGGATGTGGACGCTCATTTGCTTTTGGATTGGTTCTTAATTATTAACAACTATTGATCTAATTGATCTAAATTGATCGATCAGTTTTGTTTTCAGGACTTGACAAAATACTACAAAAATGTAGATAAATCTAAGTGACGCTCGACTTCTGTCGCCAGCGAGTCTAGAAGATTTTCTCGTTGTTCGCGATAATTAGCAACACCTGTAGGTAAGGATTTTAAACCACGTTGTTGGCGTAGGCGATTTAACCAAGCACGTCTCCAGGGACCATTATCAAAAATTCCGTGTAAATATGTACCCCAAACAGACTGACAGCCATCAACTAAACCTAAGTTGGGGTCATCGAATAGGGCTTGAAAACCTTGAGGATCGTTTGGAGGAATTTCAACGCGCGATCGCCCTTGGTGAATCTCAAATCCAGTTACGGGTAAACCAACTTGGGGGAAGTTGGAACTAACTTGACGCTGACGGGCAACTTTTTGTCCAGTTATTACGGTTTTGATGGGTAATAATCCTAACCCTTGGAATCTACCTGCTTGTCCTTCAACACCTTCTGGATCGGCAATCATCTGCCCTAAAATTTGATACCCGCCACAAATCCCCAGCACTGTACCACCAGAAGCCGCATAATGTTGAATTGCTTCCGCCATCCCGCTTTTTTGCATAATTAACAGGTCGGGAATTGTTGTTTTTGTGCCGGGAATAATTACCGCATCGGGATGTCCTAAATCTTGCTTGGGACTCATGAATCTGATATTAACACTGGGTTCAGATTCTAATGGGTCAAAATCGGTAAAGTTGGAAATCCGAGGTAATCTAATTACGGCAATATTTAACTCGCTACCTTGTTTGTGAGACTTCCGCTCCAACAAATCTAAGGAGTCTTCCGCCGGGAATACTTGTTCCATGTAAGGAATTACCCCAATTACAGGAATTCCCGTCCGTTCTTCTAACCATTTAATCCCCGAATCGAGTAGCGATCGCTGTCCTCGGAATTTGTTGATGACAATCCCTTTAATTAAAGCGCGTTCGTCGGGTTCGAGTAACTCTAATGTCCCAATCACATGGGCAAATGCACCACCTCTATCTATATCAACGACTAATATTGTCGATGCATTTAAATGTTTGGCGACTCGCATATTCGTTAAGTCGCGGTGTTTGAGGTTGATTTCCGCCGGACTTCCCGCACCTTCACAAATCAATAAATCAAATTCTGTTTGTAAATGCTGCAACGATTCTTCAATTGCTCGCCAACCCAAATCAAAATATTGTTCATAATAATCCGATGCCGTCACTTTACCAACTGGCTTACCCTTAATAATTACCTGGGAAGTCATATCGCCTTGAGGCTTAAGCAAAATTGGGTTCATTTCCACCCAAGGTACAACTCCCGCAGCCCAAGCTTGCACTGCTTGAGCATAGCCCATTTCGCCACCGCTAGCTGTCACATAAGCATTTAAAGCCATATTTTGACCTTTAAAGGGAGCCACTCGCCAGCCTCTACGTGACAAAATTCGACAAATAGCTGCTGTTATCAGTGATTTCCCTGCGTGGGATGTAGTTCCCACTACCATAATTGCTTTCATAATTGTTCGATTTTGAGATTGAGTCAGTGTCTTAGGGATAAAGGGGATGTACCAATTTTGATGTTAGTGGTTAATGGTTAGTGCTTAAGTGTTCAGAGTTCGGTGTTAATAGTTAGTAGTTCATGGAAATACAACGATTAACCAACGACAAATAACCATTCACCAATAACCAACACCACATTAAAGTTTTCATGAATGGTATTGACGTTTCCGTACTTATTGTTCCCTTTTATCCTTTATTGATAACTCATTACTACCTAATTATTCTAGAAGGGTAATCTCAACCAGCGAGTAATTGTTTCGTAAATGCGATCGCTCCATGAAGGATTTCGCCAAGGTTTGGTTTGATATTCTTCCACGAGGTTACGTCCTAGGGGAGTGAGGCGAAAGCTATCTGTAATTCCCTGTCCATCGACTTCACGACGTAATACACCAACTTGAATTAACCAAACCAACTCATTATCTGCAACTAATTCTGACAGAAGGCGTTTTGTGTAGCCTTTCTCAAAGCCTTTATTACCAGTAATTTCACCAATCGCCACGCGATCGCAACCCATCGCCGCAAATAAAGTATATTTGAACGGTGAGCAAATTAGCGACCTTTCTGCGCGTGTCAGGGTTTGGCTGGAATATACAAACGGTGTGGGATTAGAAAAATTTGCAGCAGACATAGTTTATTGGTTTTATTTTGGTTTATTTTAGTTATTTGCGAAATTGAGCATTGGATATGGATGCGGAGATAGGTAGATGAGATAACGCCGTAATCAATCGTCTACATATCTATTCATACTCTACTCATTGTCCCCACATCTCCGCGTCTCACCGTCTCCCCGTCCCCCGTCTCACCGTCTCCCCGTCCCCCGTCTCCCCGTCTCCCCATCTCCCCATCTCCACATCCCCACATTCCCTTCTTCCCTAATCTTGTCTGATCTATTGTAAATTATTGTAAAATTTCAAGTGCATTAACATTCGCCACACAGGGAGAGTTAATTATGGCTTTAGCAGTTGGTTCTGATGCACCTGCATTTACCGTCAAAGATACTAACGGTAATACCGTTTCCTTATCTGATTTTCAAGGGAAGACAGTAGTTTTGTACTTTTATCCTAAAGATGACACTCCAGGTTGCACCAAGCAAGCTTGTAGCTTCCGTGATGCTCAATCTAATTATCAAAACAAAGATGTGGTTGTTTTGGGAGTTAGCGCCGATGATGAAGCTTCTCACCAAGCTTTTACCCAAAAGTACAATTTGAATTTTCCACTGTTAGCAGACACAAATCAAAGTCTAATTAAAGCCTACGATGTCGATGGCGGTGGTTATGCCAAGCGTGTCACCTATGTTATCGATGGCAACGGTAAGATTATTCACGTTGACGGTACTGTCAATACTACTACTCACGCGAGTGATGTTTTGACTGCGCTAGGTTTGTAATTCAAATTTTGTTGGAATTAAATTTTGTGGAAATTAAATTCTAATTTGGTTTTGAATCGCTTTTGAATGACATTGCACGGAGAAGGTGAAGTATTTTCCAATTTTCCGTGCAGTGTAATTGTTTTAAGTGACACTGAAACTTAAGCCATTGCTGCCATCAATTGTTCAGCCATTTCAAAATTAGCTGTCACATTTTGTACATCATCTAAAGCCTCGAGAGTATCAATTAGTTTGAGGAGCGATCGCGCTTGCTCTGAGTCTGCGACTTCGATATAATTCCCAGGTATCCAGCGCAATTCAACATCGGTAACTTTAAAGCCTTGTACTTTTAAGGTTTGGCTGAGGATTTCTAAATTTCCAATATCTGTAAACACATCTGCGGTTTCTGTATCAGTCATTTCATAGGATTCCGCACCGCCTTCTAAGGAAGCTTCTAATAATTTTTCTTCATCTTCTACACTTTCGACAACACAAGCACCCTTTTGGGAAAACATCCAACTCACACAACCAGTTTCACCCAAATTCCCACCATTTTTGCTAAAAGCCAAGCGCAAATCAGCAGCAGTACGGTTGCGGTTATCGGTTAGCGCTTCGACTAAAATTGCCACACCACCAGGACCATAGCCTTCATAGCAAATTTCCTCTAGTGTATTATTATCTCCTCCTAAATTACCCGCACCTTTAGCGATCGCACGTTCAATATTATCATTGGGAATACCCGCAGCTTTGGCTTTTTCAATCGCAGTCCGCAGTTGAAAATTACCGTTTGGGTCTGGAATGCCGCTACGTGCTGCCATAATAATGGCACGGGACATTTGCGTGAAGGTTTTGCCCTTTTTCGCGTCTACAACTGCTTTTTGGCGTTTAATATTCGCCCATTTACTATGTCCTGCCATAACCTTAAATCAATATGTCTATATCAAAAATAAAATAACAAACTATTTAGCAGGTAGGAGTCAGACAGAATTCAGCAGGGGGGTTTTGATAATTAAGAATTATATTATTTCCTATCAATCTCAATTCCATATTCCAACATTCAGATTTCAACATCTGACTCTTCTAGCTCTAAAATATACTGTGGAACTCCGTCTTGTAATCACCAAACCTGTGCGCCAATACCATACATCTAGCAACTTTTTCAATCATCTCCACTGGCAATTTCGGTTCTTAATTTTACTAATAACTAGCCTGCTAATATTTTCAGGTTGCCAGATATTTATACCCAGCAACAATGACACAGCAGTAACTCATATCACCCTGTGGCAAGGTGTAAATCCACCACCAAACCGGGATGTGTTGCAAAAGCTCGTTAATAAATTCAATCAAACTCACCCTGATATCCAAGTTGAGTCATTATACATTGGGCAGCAGGATCAACAAATGCCAAAGATTTTAGCGGCTGTAGTTGGTAATGCGCCACCTGATTTACTTTGGTATAATCCCACAATTGGTGGTCAATTAGTTGAACTTGATGCTGTAATTTTCCTTGATGAAATGCTAAATCAATCCCCTATCAAGGGAGAAATTGACCCAACTTTATTCGAGTCGATGGAATATAAAGGTAAAATTTGGTCGGTTCCGTTTGCCACAAATAATGTTGGAGTTTTCTACCGTCCGAGTTTATTTAAAGCTGCGGGAATAACTGAATTACCTAAGACTTGGGATGAGTTACGACAAGTTGCCAAAAAGCTAACTCGTGATACCAATGGTGATGGCAAAATTGACCAGTATGGTATGTTTTTACCTTTAGGTAAAGGGGAATTTACGGTATTTGTGTGGTTGCCATTTATGTGGAGTGGTGGTGGTGAATTAGTTGCTGGGGAAAAGCAAACACCATCTGCTGTGGAATTAGCAAATAATCAAGGTGCTATTGCTGGGTTACAATTGTGGCGTGATTTGATTGCCGATGGTTCGGTAATTTTATCGGGACCGGAACGGGGTTATGAAACTGATGCATTGTTGGCGGGTAAAGTGGCAATGCAATTAACTGGTCCTTGGACATTGGGACAGTTTCAAGCAACTGGTGTTGATTTTGATGTCTTCCCAATTCCTGCTGGTAAGCTTCCTGCTACTAGTATTGGTGGTGAAAATTTGTTTTTATTTAAAACAACACCGGAACGGGAAAAAGCTGCCTTTAAGTTTGCTGAATATGCATTAAGTGAAGAATTTCAGACAGAATTAGCTTTGGGAACTGGATATTTACCAATTAATATGAAAGCCCGACAAAATCCCAAATATTTGGAATATGCAAAGCAACAACCAGCAGTAAAGGTATTTTTAGAACAAGCTAAATTTGGTCGTAGTCGTCCCATTTTTCCTGGTTATAACCGAGTTTCCGAAAATTTAGGTCGAGCGATCGAATCAGTTTTGTTGGGTAAGACTTCCCCCGCAGAAGCATTGAAGGAATCCCAGCAACGTTTGGATTTAATTTTTAAGTAATTTGTGAAGTAAGCTGGATTTATTCATGATTTAGGAATTACAAATTCATTATAGATTAATGAATTCTGTGGAAGTTAACTTTTAATCCATCTTTGGGACGAGGAGTTGGAACCATCACCAAATCTAAATTTTGTTGAGGGATTAATTCCCATTGATAATTTCTTGCTAAAAGTGCTGCAAAAATTTTAATTTCGAGTTTTGCAAATTCTTTGCCAATACATTCGCGGAGTCCACCTCCAAATGGGACGAAACTAAATGCTTTAGATTTCTCTTCAGCATTCGCAAAATTAAACCTTTCAGGGTCAAATTGTTCTGGCTGTGGATATATATTTATATCTTTATGTGTATAGCCAATTTGGTAAAGTAGCGACCATCCTTGAGGAATTTGATAGCCATTAAATTCACATGTTTCGGTTACTTTACGAAATCCTCCACCTACAGGAGGAATCAGACGTAAAGTTTCTTTTAACACCTGCTCCAAATAAGTCATTTGCTTGAGATTTTCCAGAGTTATAGGCATATTTAAGCCTAATTCTTCCTGTTCTTGACGAATAGATGCTAGAACTTGTGGGTGTTGTACTACTAATAAGCAAAAACATGCGATCGCAGAAGTTAATGTTTCGTGTCCGGCAAATATCAACGTCAAAATTTGGTCTTTGAGTTCTTCTATACTCAAACGATTTCCTTCTTCATCTTCTGCTTGTATTAGTAAACCTAAGGCATCTGCTTGAGAATTATTTGAACTAATACGTTCTTGGATAATTTTTTCAATTTTCTGCAATAAAAGTTGGCGACTTTCCCAAGCTTTTCCAAAAGTTGTCCAAGGTAATTTGATACCTAGTGAAAACAAGCCATTAACCCAAGTTGTATATAAATCACCTAATTGGGTTTGTGACGCAGATTCTGTACCAACGAGTAACTTACAAGCTATGTCCAAAGTATAATTTTTGATTTCGGGATACCAAGCAAAATTACCAAGATTTTCCCAGTGTTCAAAGTATTTATAGGTATTTGCTTCAATTGTGGAAATGTAACTGGATAATGCTCTGGGTTGAAATGCTTGTGAAAGAATTTTGCGTCGTTTTTGGTGTTCTGCACCTACTTGAACCGATAGCGAAGCTGCTCCTAAAAGCTCTTTTGTACTCTTGGGCCAGTTATTAGTAAAATACTTATTTTCATTTGTAAATATATACTTATTAGCATCTGCTCCGCTTGCAATAATAGTTGGTTGTCCAAATATATGGGTTTTGAAGACAGAACCATATTTTTCTTGTCGCTTTTTGGTAAAATTTGGGTCACGTAAAAAATCAAGACTTTCACCAATTAAAGGTAAACCAAAATCCCCTGGTGGCAATGGCAGCGAATTAATAGTATTTTTGTTTGTCATTGTTTAAGTTGATTTTAGTTATTTTTTCTATAGTTCAAAATATCACGCCTACATTCCACATATCAACTACCAGAATCATTACTTTTACTGGTTTTTAGAAGTGCATAAAGGTATTTTATGGATTTTATCTACTTAATACAGTTGTATTGACGGTTATAAAGGGGTAAAAATCATAATTTATAGTGGAAAGCAAGATTTTAAGAATTACAGATTGTGACATCTGAGAGTGCAGAATGTTGGTTATAGTGTAATCTTCAAGTATGAAAGTTGATTACTTGATTAATTTGTCGTAGCTCATATCATTAATAACTGGAATCTAAAATCTCAAGTCCAATGCAGATTACCCAATCTCTCCACACAGCAATTAACGTTACTAACCTAGAAAAAGCCGAACATTTCTACGGTGAAATATTAGGATTATCAAAAATTGAGCGATCGCTAAAATACCCAGGTGCTTGGTATCAAATTGGTAACTACCAAATTCATTTGATTCTCGTAGAACAAATAGCCAGTGAACCCAAACACGAAAAATGGGGACGCAACCCCCACATAGCTTTTTCAGTTTCCGACTTAGATGCCGCTAAACAGCAGCTACTAAATTATAACTTCCCGATTCAACCAAGCGCTTCCGGTCGTCCAGCAATTTTTACACAAGATTGGGATGGAAATGTAATTGAGTTGAATGCTCAGAATTAGAGGTGCAAATTTAAATTATTTTTTTGATTTCTTTTCCCCTTTGCCTAAATCATGTCTGTTTTTGCCTATACTTACACTGACTTGCTTTTGGAAACTACGCCCGAATCAGATATTTGGGGAGAGTGGGAGGTGGAGCGGGTTTATGAAGATTTGAGAACGCAATTCTCTCAAGGGGAAACTACACGGGAGCAACTACAAAAACTACTGGCTGACTGTCGCACTCATCACCCCCAATATGTACTTGTTCGCAGATTGGAGGAATTAGGAGATAGTTTAGAGGAAGTGCGATCGCGAATGGTAGAGTTACAGATATTAGGAATTACTTTGGTTGCGATCGAACAAGGTTATAATTCTTCTGAAAATACACTTAATAGTCGTCTTGAGTTAATACATTTAATCCAAAATCTTCAGTATCAACAACGTAGTCGCCGCATTCGTCAAGCTCACGCCATTAACCGTTTGGAGATAGCACCGCCCCCAGGAAAAGTCCCTTACGGTTATAAGCGAGGTCAATCAAAATACATAGTTGATCGGACAACTGCACCGGTTGTCAAGGATTTTTTTGAAAATTTCTTGCTTTATGGCTCTTTGCGTGGTGCAGTAAAGTATCTGGCAAAAAAATATCACAAAAAAATATCAGTGACTACGGGAAAACGCTGGCTGACAAACCCAGTATATAGGGGTGACACGGCTTACAAAAATGGCGAAATAATTTCTAATACCCATGCTCCCATCATCACTAAGGAAGAATCTGCTCAAGTTGATCGATTATTGCGTCGTAATAGCCGTTTACCTTCGCGAAGTGCCAGCGCACCACGTTCTTTGGCTGGTTTAGTTATGTGTAAACAATGCCAGTCACCCATGACAATTACCCGTGTCACAACTCGAAAAAAAGATAAGGAATATTTATATTTACGTCCAATTAGTTGTCCTCAAAAACCTAAATGTGGGGCAATTTCCTATTCCGAAGTTCTGGAAAAAACCATTGCTGTAGTTTGTCGTGACTTACCACAGGCTGTCGCAGGTATAAATTCGCCTGAAATTGAGATTGTAAAACTTAATTTGAGCGATGAAATTTCGCGACATCAACAGATATTGGCACAAATTCCTGAATTAGTGGATACAGGAATATTGGATGCGGAAACTGCTAAATTAAGGGCTTATAAGCTACGCACTGAAATATCAGCATTACAAGCAAAGTTTGCCACTCTTCCACCAGTTAATTTAAGTTCAGTTGCACAAGCGATTTCCATTCCTCAGTTTTGGTTTGATTTATCAGAATCAGAACGGCGTTTTTATTTACGTGAATTTATCCGTAAAATTGAAATTTTGCGACAAGATAGTAATTGGGAAGTAGGTATAGTGTTAATTTTTTAGATTTTATTGTTTGCTTTATCTGCATAGGATAGAATTCAAAATTCAAAATTCATTATTCAAATGCAAAAATCAGCGCTTGATGTTCATCTTGAGTAAATTTGAACAAATTTGAAAAAAATATTTCTCAGCCCTAAACTGCATCATCCTTGACTGGTGATTCTGGTCGTTTTCCAGAATTACGAACATTCACAATTTTACCTAATAAATCAAACCAAAATGAAGCACCCATGGAAATTGCAATTCCACTTAAAATCCAACCAGGAATTAATGTGATAATTCGCCAGTAAGGAAACTGTCTACGCTGTTTTGTACTCCAAGATATCTGTTTTTCTAAATTAGAATCTGTCCAACCAATTGGTAAAGCAACTTCCGTTAACGCTTCATCAGTTTGACTACGTAAAGTATTGATATCAACATAATTTAATTGATTGCGATTTTGTGAAACTATTTGCCCTGCGTTTTGAACAATTGTTTCCCGTAATGCCGAATCTTTTGAGAGTCTACTAATCATGTGAAATGTATCCGCATTACTGGCAGCTGCAATCGCAAAGCCAAGAAGTAAGGCAACTCCTTTAGCATTACGCTTATAAACACCAGATGCACGCTCCATCGAATTATCAAAATTAGTAGCGATCGCATTTTGTAATGTACTAATTCCTTCTGTTGTCTGTTGCAAATTAAATTCAGCCCGTTGTGCCAAATTTGTAATATTATTTGCCAATGATGGTGGTAATCGATCAATGATTTTTTCGAGATTTTCATACATCTCATTATCTTTATCTAAAAGAGATGTTGTCAATTCCTGATAAATATCAGTTCCCCGTTGAACTGCTTGGGCAATTTCTCTCACATTTGGCTTCAAACCTGCTAAAGATATTGTTCGTTGAGTATCTGCAAAAGAGTTATTTTTATACAACTGTAATTGCTGTAATGCTTTATTAGCAGATTCTTCGTTGGGAATCTGAGATTGAAATAGGGCAATATAGCGATCATAACTTGCCGTCATGCGATCGATGCCACCATCTATATCTAATCTACCTTGTTGAAAATTCCAGATAATTTGTTCAAAGTCTGCTTGTAGTTCTGCAAAGGCTTGATATATAAAGTTGAAAAAATCTGCAAATTCTTCATTATCTCCAAGCTGTTCTTGCAATTTTAAAACTATACTTTCTATCTCTGACAATCGTTGATTTTTAAAAGTGTCAAGACGGGTTTCCGATAGCTTTTGAGCAATTGTTGGTAATTGCAAAGTTTCCATTAATGTAGTAGCAAAAGTGCTTGCAGGGATATATGATGGTCCACTGTGTCTACTACCTCCAAATACTGATTCTTGTTTTTGATTTGATTCTGGATTTTGTTTGAAGGAGCGGTATACACTAGCAACTGACCATGTCGCTTGGCGGGGAATATTCGCAAAAAATCCTTGAGCTTGTTGGTTAAGACTTTTGATTAGGGGGTTACTATATATTTGATTAGCAAGCTGAACGACATTTGTCTCATTTGAATTTTGTGAACCTCCAGCAATAAATAGTTCAATTGATTTTCTCAGATGTTCGGCACGCCATTGAAATACTGTTGAGATTAATTCTTGTATTTCTGATGCTAATAAACTCAAGATTAAATAAATGAAAATTAGTCCGAGGGATACATCTAAAATTACTGGTAAATTCATCTTCATCTACTCCGATAATAGGAAATTAGCTCTTGATAATTTTGACAATAAAAACCCAAATTAATCTCTGACATTAAAATTTTGTAATATTAATTGCAATATTCATAATATAGTGTTCGGATAAATAGCATAAAAATATCAACTTCTAATCATGATATTTAATTATCAATAAGTAGTATTTTTAAGGCATTCATATTACACAGTAAAGTGCAAAAATGAGAAATTTAAGTAAGTGATTATGACTAGATTTATTTGCAAAAGTCATAGAGGTGAAACTGCTTTTGACTCCTCACTAATTAAGTCTGAAACAATTTAGAAGACAATTTATAATTTGTCAAAAACAATTCTGACTAATTTCTCAAAGTTGGGGTAACTTAAAGTTTGGGGATGGCAACATGGGAGACTTGCAAACGTCTCTTGAGTACAAGAACCAGCAAGCACAATCAAGTATCCTACATAACTATGCAAGAAGGAAGTTTTATTTGGAGTCGTCTGGAAAGACGATATCAGGCAGTTGTAAAACGGCTTGACTGGATATGGGCGATCGCGCTGTTGGTGGCAGCAGTAATAATTTTTACCATAAATTTGGGAGAATTGCCGCTACGGGATTGGGATGAAGGCACTGTAGCACAAGTTGCTCGCGAAATTTGGCGTGCCCCTGCTGGTTCTTTACATTGGTTATTCCCGACTTTGGGGGGAGAACCATATCACAATAAGCCACCTTTAATGCATCTTTTAATTGCTTGGGCTTATTCTTTGGCTGGGGTGAATGAGTGGACGACACGTTTGCCAGGAGCAATTTTAACGGCAATGTCTGTGCCTTTGTTGTACTATGTCGGGCGCGAGATATTTCACCAACGGATGGTTTCCGTATATAGTGCGTTGGTTTATTTAACAATGCTGCCTGTGGTACGACATGGACGTTTAGCAATGTTAGATGGGGCATCAGTATTTTTCTTCATGGTGATGATGCTGTGTGCTTTACGTTCCCGTCGGAATCTGCGCTACTGTCTGGGTGTAGGGATTGGGTTGGGCTTGATTTGTCTAACTAAAGGAATGTTGGGGTTATTGTTAGGAGCGATCGCCTTTACATTTCTTTACTGGGATACTCCCCGATTGCTGCTCAATAAGTATATGTGGATAGGTTTGATTATCGGTTGTTTGCCTGTCGGCTTTTGGTATTTCGCCCAATGGGAACACTATGGTCATACTTTTACTCAAATTGGCATGGTAGAGCAATCTCTGAGCCGAATTTGGCAACCCGTAGAAGGACATAAACAGCCACCTTGGTATTATCTAGTCGAAATTCTCAAATATACCCATCCTTGGCTATTATTTCTACCTGCGAGTTTACGTTTAACTTGGGATAATCGTAATCTTAGCTGGGCGAAACTTGTATTGGTGTGGAGTTGCGTTTATCTTGTCGTCATTTCCCTAATGAGTACCAAATTACCTTGGTATGTTTTCCCCATTTATCCCAGTTTGGCATTGGCAATTGGTGCTAAATTTGCCGAAATCGAAAATTTACCCATACTATCCTCCTTCCCGCGTTTGTGGACTATCGGTTTAGGTGTCCTGGCAGTGGTTGCCACTGGAGGTAGTATTTTTTACAGTTTTGCCAAACCACCCCAACATGATTTACAGCTAATTTTTGCCGCAGTTGCTGGAACTATGGCACTCGCCGGAATTTTGGCAGAACGAGGTGATGGACAATTTTTAAAAGTTTTACTTTGGGGTAGTTATATTTCGCTGCTGCTATTTATGAAATCCAATTATTGGATATGGGAACTCAATGAACAATACCCAGTTAAACCAGTTGCTGAGATGATTCAAAAAGCTAACCCCAGCACTCAAAAGATTTATACTCTAAGTAATGCCCATCGTCCATCACTTGATTTTTACAGCGATCGCACGATTATTGCTACCCTCAATACCAACGAAATCGAACAATATTGGCAAAATAACAGTAAACCCTATTTACTACTCAAAGAAGCCGACTTGGGAAAACTAAAAATTAGCGCCGCCAAAATAATTGACCGCGCCGCAGGTTTTATTCTCGTAATAAAAGATACTGTAAGGCTATAAGGCTGTAAATATTGTCTACTCTGAGGGGTTAGCGACTAGTACGTGAAGGCAGGAGTAAGAAGGCAGAAGGAATAAAGCTTTTTGTCATTTTAGAATGGTTGGTTCATTTCCGCCATACTGTACTAGCTAGAAAATATAGCCATAAATTATAGCTATAAATATTAGAATTGTACTGATTAGAATTGTACTGACTCCTAACTCTCAAATCTTGACTTCTTTATTCTGACCTCTGGATTCTGACTCCTGGATTCTGATTATCCAATTTTTCTGTTTTCTCAAGCTTTTGCAAGTCAGATTTCTCTAAATTCGTAGCTTGTTGAGTGATAGCAATTATCCCCAAAACAACCGTACTTCCCAAAAAGAAAGCGAGCATTGGACGTTTGAGCAAGACAAAATCACGCAGAATCCTTGCCAATGGGCGACTTTGACGACGTAATGCTGCGGACACGAGCATTTGTCTCAAAACAAAAGGATCACGAACGTAATTGCCGCTTTGCGAAACAACCAAGCGTTCTTGACAATACGGACAACTAAATAGTCCCACGCAATTTTTAATCGGTTTTGCCGTGGTATTCTTTTGGCAAATAGGGCAAGTTACATAATGATTGTCAAAGGTGTGTGTATTCATCTACCTTGTCCGTTTAGTCCAGTTTCTCGCTCTGTAATCTTTCATCTCTAGTTTCTGTGAATTTCCGCATCAAATCCGCGCAAATTAACTAATAGGGTTTTAAGTTAGATTTAAATCTATACATAAAGGATAATTACACTTCAGTATGTTTTTAATCACCGCAACACGAGTATAGCTATATTCAGGAGAAATGACCCGTCATCGCTATATGTTTGTACACCCTAGGGCTTGGCAAACTAATGTTTGACAAATAAAGCATTGGCATGGCGATCGCACTTGAACTAGCAGCCTTCTAGCTTCCTGCTTTATTAATCATTTAAACACTTTCATCCAGCAAATTTCGTCATCTCCCAACTTTTTACCAAACCTTTGCATATTGTTTGATGTCACTTGTCTGTTTGCGAGACAATGACTGAAAATGAAAATAAATGCCTAAAATTTAAACTTTTTATTAGATTTAATTTAACTATCAATGACTACTCTGCCCCCTGTGGAACTGAGGAAGGCGGACGAACAATCCGTGTTGGTTACACCTTCCCATCGTCTCAATCATCTTCTCAATCGCTTCCAACCATCTCTAGAAACCCTCATACTCCTATTTGCAGTCCTCATTGGTGGCGGAACTGGTATGGGAATAGTGACTTTCCACTATTCTATCCAATTGATTCACCACCTCATGCTCGAAAGTCTCATGGGTAAAATCGGTGCTTGGGGGGCATGGACACTTGCTTGTGTACCAATTTTAGGTGGACTAATCGTTGGCTTCATGCGTTGGCGCACTCAAGATTTTGGACCCAGTTTATCTTCCCTGATTGCAGCTTCCCAAGTCGGGCGATTGCAACAACAGTTACGTCCCGTTAGCAAAATGCTGGCTGCGGCTGTTTCTTTAGGGAGCGGTGCTTCTTTGGGTCCAGAAGGTCCCAGTGTGGAAATTGGTGCCAATTTTGGCATTTTGCTGTCCCAGGTACTCCAAGTGTCCCAGGAACGCCAAAGATTGCTTTTAGCTGCGGGGGCTGCTGCTGGTTTAGCGGGTGGATTTAATGCTCCTGTTGCTGGGGTCTTTTTTGCCCTGGAGGTGGTACTGGGGGCAACCTCCTTTGCCACGTCTGCTGTCAGCGTTGTTCTCTTAGCTGCGGTTTTGGCGGCATTAGTTGCCCAGATTGGCTTAGGTTCGCAACCTGCTTTTGCTTTACCGGTTTATGAAGTCCGTAGTCCTTTAGAGTTACCTTTATATCTGGGCTTGGGTGTTGGAGCTAGTTTTGTTTCGCTCACCTATACCCAGGCTGTGCAATTCGCCAAGACTTGTTTTGCTGGTAAGATACCCTATTTAAAATGGTTTGCCAAGATTCCTAAGCCAATTCACCCAATTATTGGTGGTGCTTTTGTCGGGGTGACGGCGCTGCAATTTCCACAAATTTTAGGTATTGGTTACGAAACGGTTCAAGCAATGCTGCAAGATGTGGAAGTACCGCTTCAGCTATTAGTTATACTGCTGCTGCTGAAATTAGTGATGACGGCAATTAGTGCTGGCAGTGGTTTTGTTGGTGGTTTATTTGCACCAGCGATGTTTTTGGGTGCTTCTTTGGGGGCTGCCTATGCCAAAATTCTGGCTTTGTTAGCACCAGGTATTGCCATGTATATGGCTGCACCCCCTGCCTATGCAATGGTGGGGATGGCTGCGGTTTTGGCTGCTAGTGTGCGTGCCCCTTTAACTTCGATTTTATTGTTATTTGAATTGACACGGGATTATCGGATTGTTTTACCCTTAATGGCTGCTGTGGGTTTGAGCTTTTGGCTGATGGAACGAATGAAGCCGAATAAAAACTCCAATGTCAATTTACAACAAATAGGTCTTTCCGAATTAAGAGACGAGCAAACGGAAATTTTACAAAAAATTGTTGTGGAGAATGCCATACTCCGTAGTCCCAAAAAGCTGCCAGCAACAATGAATGTGTTGGAAGCAGCTTTGGAAATGTGGCGCGATCGCGTTCGTTGTGCTTTAGTTATTGATGAGAATGAACATTTAGTCGGTATTATCTCCCTGGGAGATATCAATCGCGCCCTTTCTAGTTGGCAAAAATACCCAAATTCCCCGACTGAACTCACACTAAATTTATCCAATCAAACCTTAAAAGATATATCTACCACTGATATCCTCTATGCCTATAACGATGAACCTTTATCTGAGGCTTTAGATCGTATGGCATTAAGAGGTGTGCAACAATTACCAGTGGTGGCACGCGAGCAACGCGAGCAAATTTTCGGTTTATTAGAACGAGAACAAATTGCCTTAACTTGCAATTTGGCAGTCACTTATAAGGCACTTCGTAATTGCTTACCAGCACCTTAACAAGTAGATATTTTTGGATGTTTTGCCAAAGGCTAATAGTTTTAGTAATCCACAGCCGCAATTTTTTGGTCAAAATTTTGCAGACGAATAGGTAATGAGTAACTCATGAGTTGCCTTAACTCATAAAATATCACTCATTAGAAGTAAATCTAACCTAAAATGAATCAGAATCCTATCGTCAATACTATTTTCTGCACCTATTCCTGGTGAGTACAGGATTTTCTTCTTGCCTATAGAAGTAGGCATCAAAACTTGCTGTACATGACCGAACAATTGACAATTCGCAATACCCGACAGGAAACAAACTACGTAATGCCTAATTCCCGGTTGCTAACCCCTAAAATCTAATTAGGTCGTGAAATTTAGGTTTTTACGGAGTTCAATCCTTTAATTTATTCGTGGGTATTAACTGCGAATTGCAAACTGAAAATTGTGTAGGCGTGAGCTTTGCCAAAGGTGATTGTGCGGACTGTCTGCTATTGCCAAATAATTAATGACCGATGACTAAAACTATATCTAGCTTAGGCTGTGGCTTCTACTACTTCGCTTTCTTCGCGATCGTCCATATCTACCTGCCTGAGACGAATATGCTTCTTACCTAATGTAATCACAAACTCGTCTCCAGCTTGAAGACCCATTTGTTTTGTGTAAGCCGAACCTATTAGCAAATTACCGTTAGACTGTACGCTAATTCGATAGCTGGCACTGCGCCCACCGCGTCCATTTGCACTGGGTGAACTATCTAACTGAATACCTTCTGCATCAATTAAGGCATTCAGGAATTTCATCATGTTGACACGTTCGATACCATTTTTGGTAACGGTGTAGTAGCCACACTGTTTGGCTTTTTCTTCCTTGCTCAGATTTTCGAGTTCTTTGACTTTCTTGAGCAAATCTTCGCCGACTAGGGGTTCAATTTTTTTTTGTTTAGCCATCAACTTAGAGCAAAAATGAATGGTTGAAAAGGTGGAATCGATTTTATTTTAGCTGACAATTTGCTTGTGAGAGCAAAACAATTTTTAGTTTTTATATCAGCCTAGCCAAGTATATTACATAAGTAGATGAAATAGTTACATTTTTGGCGATATTATTACAAGAATTTTATTGCGAGAATGTTGCTAATGGAGATAAGTAGGTTTATCTGAACTAACAGCAGTACATCAAGTTTTGTAAGGAATAAAACTCAAAGGTGAGCTAGTCACCAATGTCTGTTTCTATCCTGTCAAACTATCGAAACCGGAGGTTTATAAATGGATTGAGGTAATTTGGATTGAGGCGGTTAGTGGTGAGCATCTAATTACAGTCGCGAAAATATTGGTTCTGTTTGAGTCGATTCAAAGAGTTCTGTCTAGCTGTAAATCAGTAAAAGGGGGAGAGGTAATTTACATCCTTGGGGGTGACATTTGTGGTTGATATCGCCTCTGTTCATCAATATATCTACCCCATATATCTATATATTATCTATATATATAGATAATATATAGATGTTGGAGAGTGCGATCGCACTGTTTTTGGCTGCGTATACTAGAGATTGTTTCAGAAATCTACAGCATGGCGCAAAGGTTATCTACTTATTGACTTGATATCGTCGTCACAAATAATGATAAGCAACCAATTATTATTGTTACAGTTTTATTATTCATCGATATTTATCGCTAACTCTTCTATAGATAGGGTTTCACCCTAGAAATGTGACAAGCGATCGCAAATAAGAGTAAATAACTAATAAGTGATAGTTGGTGTTCCCATCATGAAACTCACAACTCGCGGGCACTATAGTGTCAAGGCATTGCTAGATTTAAGCTTACAACCGATCGGTTCTCCTGTGTCTGTGAAAGTTATTGCCGAACGACAAGATATTCCCGCACCATACTTAGAAAAGTTATTAATAGAAATGCGTCGTGCTGGATTAGTAAAATCAACTCGCGGTAGTGTTGGAGGTTATGAACTGGCAAAATCCCCTGCCCAAATATCGGTAGGAGAAATTTTAGAAGCTGTGGGAGAAGATATTACCCACATACCTCAACATTCTTCAACGCCAACACATGCTGAAGATTGGGTGACAATCACTTTGTGGCGAAGGCTGAATCAAAAACTCAAGGAGGCTCTATATAGTATTACTCTGGCGGACCTTTATTATGATGCCCGTAGTTGGCAAGCTTCGCTAGGGGAAGAAGCTAGTTTTATTGTTTGAGTTTTGATTTTTCTGTTGAGTTTGTCGAGAGAGGATGTTTTACCGGGGTGGAGTTTGGATTTAGCTAATGTTTTTTCAGACTGACTATGATGTCCGTTTGAATACTTATGATTAAGACTGACACGGAGACTTAAAGAGACAGGGATATGGAGAAATTTTAATTCTAAGTAATTAGCCGAATATGATACGAAATATTCGCAGGATGATAGAAAAGCAAAAAGCCCAAATTACGTCGAAATAATCAGGTATATAGAATAAACCAGAACTGCAAAGAAAAATGGTATTCCTACATGAATAAATCGAGTATTTGGACTTAGTAATTACGTGTGTAAACCATGAGATTGATTGAATTGTAAGAAATTGTAACGCTTTTTTGCTTCGGAATTTCTACTGAATATAAATTCTCGTATTTATTTAATTTACTTATTTTTGCTGATTAAGACAGGTAAATTGTTAATTTTGTTACAAAGGAGAGGAGTATATATAGAGAAATAAAAATGACAGGGGGATGGGGAGATGGGGAGATTGATTGGAGAAACGATAATTCTATGTATGTGTGATGTAAATAAGAATCTAGTTCATTTACCTCAAAACCTTCTGCTCCAATAGAAACAGAAGGCTTTTTGTTAGTTAATTCAGAAATTGGGCAACTCAGCTAGGGCAACTAAGCACCTACAGCTTCCTTGGCAGCATAAAGCACCTCAGCATTAATTTCTGGGATTCTTCTTTCCCGTGCAAACTTTTCAGTATTGCGCTTTACTTTTCCCCGTACAAAACCGGGAATTTTATTTAACTCAGCTAAACCATCTTTTGTCCAACTCAAATCAGATTCCGCCGAAATCCCTTTAGTAATAACTTCTTTAGTATCGTGCCCACCGAAAATTTCTAACAAATGGTCTTCCATTCCCAAGGTGAAAGAATTATAAATCAAATCGGTAATTTGATTCGTACCTTCATACCCCATAAACGGTTTATAGCCAATTGGGAAATTCTGAATGTGAATTGGAGCAGCAATAACTCCACAGGGAATATCCAACCGCTTACCAACATGACGTTCCATCTGTGTGCCAAAAATAGCCGATGGTTCAACCCGTGCGATCGCATCTCCTATTTGTCCATGATCTTCAGTTATAATCACTTCATCGCAGTATTCGCTCACCTCAGCCTGGAACCATTCAGCATCATACTTGCAGTAAGTACCCGCCCAAACGACGTGAATACCCATTTCCCTGGCTAAAATCTTCGTCATCGCTGCTGCATGGGTGCTATCACCAAATACAACCGCTTTTTTCCCAGTTAAATTTTGGCAGTCAATGGAACGGGAAAACCATGCAGCCTGGGATACATACAGTGTTTGATTGTTAATGAAGTCTTCGTAATTAACATCAGCACCTTGGGCATTAACTATCTGCTGAATTTTACGGATGCATCTAGCAGTTTCAACTACTCCCATGGGTGTAATATCTACGTAAGGTGTCCCGAATTGTTCTTGGAGATACTTCGCAGTCATTAAACCAAGTTCGCGGTAGGGACATAAGTTAAACCATGCACGAGGTAAATTTTTCAACTCATGAACCGAAGCACCTTCAGGAATTACAGCATTAACTTCAATGCCCAAATCCGCCATTAACCGCTTCAATTCAGTACAGTCATGTTGGTTGTGGAAACCCAGGGTAGAAATCCCAATAATGTTTACCGATGGTTTTTCCGTCTTTCCTTGAGGGAGTTCGCCTTTTTTGCGGGCTTTCTCAATGTAAAATTGCACCACTTGTTGGAGAGTGCGATCGCCCGCTTGCAACTCATTCACGCGATAATGGTTAACATCTGCCAACATGACATCACATTTGGCATCAATTTGCGCCCTTTCCACAAAGTTGGCTAAATCTTCCTGGAGAATGCTCGAAGTACAAGTGGGGGTGAGAATAATTAAATCGGGGTGTTCCTCTGTATCCTTACGGGTAATATTGTCCACCACCTTTTCCTGAGAACCCCTTGCCAACACATTGCGATCGACAACACTAGCAGTTACAGGAGTAAAATTGCGATCGCGTTCCAACATCGAGCGCATAACATTAAAGTAATCATCCCCCAATGGTGCATGCATAATCGCATGAACATTTTTAAAAGAACTCGCAATTCGCAGTGTACCAATATGTGCGGGTCCAGCATACATCCAATAAGCCAATTTCATAAGAATGATTCTCCAGTAGAAATGTAGCGAAATAATTTCTTGATTAGTTACTGGTCATTGAGTATTGGTTAAACAAAAGTCAAACAAATAAATGACAAATGACAAATAACGGCACTTTATTAACGTTTCTGATTCTCGCAAAACTTGCTGCTACAGAGAAGTAGTAATTAATAGTAATTTACACCTATTAATCGCTACAAGCTTTATATATAGAGGAATTCAAGCTTTTATTTAAACAATAAGAATTTCCCAAACTTATATAAAAGTTAATATTTAAACTATCTATTTTAAATTTATATAAAATAAACAAAAATTAACATTTTGATATAATCATTTTTAAACAACTATATAACAACAGCTTTAGCAGTCACTTAAGTGAAGATTGGTTGGTGACAGATGGCAGCAGGTGTGAAGCCTGGGAAGAATCGGCAGATAATCTAGAGTTATCGACAAGAAAATATCGACTCTATCGATTTTTAACAGATATCGAAGATAGCCTTAAACCCTCACAGACAGGGGAGTGTGAAAAACTACCATCGAAGTCACCTTAACAATTAGTTAAAATTATAAATGAGTAGTATTTGTCTCTTCTGGTGGTGATTCTAATTTCGATAGGTCAAATTTAATTTCCCATCCCAAATATTCTTTAATAAATGAGGTAGCCCATTCATATGCACGTTCCAGTGGCCACACAAGAAATTTAAATAATACAGACGCAACCTCATCTAGATTGGGTTGTTTAATCTCCAACCAATTCCGGAACTTCTGACCACTTTGAAAAGCAATACCAAATGCCCAAATAGTCAAGGCAATAATTAAAGTCAATAAAAATAAGATAACAGCGATCGCTTGTTTAAAAATTAGCCAAGTTTTACCAGCTGCTTGTTGATAGACAACTCCCGTATCTTTATCTGAGAGAGTAGCCCATAGTTGTATAGCTCCTTGAATCGGATTATGATCTACAGGCTGTAAATTATCCCTTTTGTAGAGGACTGGAAGACTATTAGGGGATGTCGGACTTTGTTTCATCAAAGTTTCTTGCATAATTTTTTTAGTCAATCTTGTAGGTTTGACACCGTTGTACTCAATTTATACTTTCCGGAATCAGCAATCACACTTGATATAATTTAATATTCTGAGAAATCCTGAGAAAAACTAAATTATGTCTAGTTTTGTCATCGCTTAAGATTAATAAATTTTTTGACTGGGAAAATACTTTTGATGGCTTTTCAAGCCTAAAATCTGTGGGCGTACCTCCGGGAGTGACAATCGCGATCGCATCACAAATCTAATTTATTATGGAATCCCATTAGTTAAAAACTAAATCTGCTCACAAAATTCACTGTCAGATATTTTACCTGTGCTGTTGGGGTGCGATCGCTGAACCTCCGAAACAGCAGATATTAGCCCATGTCAATTCGTCATGGGTTTGTCAAATCATGTCCAGTTCCAATACCTTCGCCAAAAATATGATTGGCAAAAATGCTTTTGCCGTCAAGGTTTCCAGTTAAATAAAATATTGAATCTGTCTGCTAGACGTTGACCCTAGAGTCTTTATACATCAAGCTTTTTAATCTAAAAACCTGGTGTGGAATAACGGGATAGAGTTTTTAATTAGTCTGGAAATTATAGTGATTGTTTCTCTTATACGAAAAAACCTTAATTCTACAAGCGTTTATACTACGTTCTGACTCAGAAATCTGGCGAAGGTATTGTTTATACCAGATAATTTCTGGATATTGGGACAAAAATAAAAAGACGCAATATATTGCGTCTCCATATCTAGAATATGAGATTATTTGCCATCGGAGAATGAAAATAAATCCCTATTACTGCAACTTCAAAAATTTCTCCAACGCACTTACCATACTTGGTGACCAACGGCGAATATTCTTAACCCAATTTATATCTTTATAACGTGGGTCGAGTCCAACAGCCGCAACCCAGTTACTTTCAGCTTCTCCCTGTTCACCTTTCGCCCACAGGGCAGCAGTCAAGGAAGCACGAACATCGGCAAATTTGGGATACTTGCGAAGAATATTTTTCATTTGGTGAATTGCTTCGTCCTTCTCACCAGTTTCGTATAGTGCGATCGCATAATTAGCACGGGCAAAGGCAAAGTTAGGAGCGATATCTGCTGATTTTTGATAATCTGCGATCGCTTGTTGCCATTTTCCTAAACCAGCTTCCGCGTTGCCGCGATTATTATAAGCCATTGCGTCACTGGGGTCGAGTTCAAGAACATGGTTATAATCACTAATCGCATCTTCCCATCTTCCCAAACCCTCCAAAGCGGTACCGCGATTCAAATAAGGGTCTGTGACATTCGGAGCCAGTTCAACCGCCTTATTATAATCCGCTAAAGCTTCATTTAACTTATTTTGACTTACCCGCGAATTCCCACGATTACTCCATACTGCTGCATTTGTCGGGTCTTTTTCCAAAACCTGTGTCCAAAACTTCTCAGCCGTCTCAAAATCACCCCTATCTGTTGCGGCAAAAGCCTTATCTCCCAACTCATCCCGGATTTGTAACTGTTCGGGAGTCAAATTAGATGGTGGCGACTGTGCAAAAACAGGTTCACCCCAACCCAATACTAAAAACAAACTCAGAAAAATAGCGATTAGCTTAATCATCTTCAATTTAATAGCGTTCCCATACTGACTAATCTACATCTAAAATCATGACGATAAGTTCACAAAGCTGCAAACAATGCGATCGCATGTTATACCAGTTCTCCAAAAGAAAGTAACAGATTGATGACGCGGCGAGGTGGAGACGGGGAGACACGGAGATTTTAGATGTTGCCAGATTTTGGAGAAATAAAGAATATTACTATCTATACTCAGGAACAGGAATTTAATAACTTGCAATTCTGAACGAATATGAAATGGTGCGTTATGCTGCGCTAACAACACCCTACTTTTGCACTTTATTTAATTCACATTCCTAAAAACGGTTAAAAGCTAAACTTTTCAAATAGCTCTTAGCCTTTCTTTTATTAGCTTTTGGCTATGGGCGTAGCCTTCTCGCAGAGTACCGCTAGTCGCTAATAGTTAATAGCTAACCGCTCGAAGTATAACAAAGACTTAATGTAGTCAGGGTTTATCGCCTCTATCTCCTTGTTGGAGAAATTGCGATGAATTTTTGTGGTTGATGGGAAAAAAGAAAGGGAGAGCTATATAAAATATCAATTACCCTTTCCACTTTTGCCCTTTTGCCTGAATCCCAAAAACTACCACAAAGCCCGAATTGGTGAGTCATTGCTACCAGAACCAGTCGAGGTAGAACCGGAGGAATTTCCAGAATCAGTCGTTGTTGAACCCGAAGAGTTTGTGGATTGACTTTGGTCTACATTGGTACTGTTATCGATTGTGGTTTCGTTTTGGGCTACCTTGTCACGATTTTCAGAGTTTGGAGAAGAACCTGTAGCTGTACTATTAACATTAATATTAGCTGGTAAAACGCTCGAAGCCCGATTCGAGTTTTGTCTGGGCGCTTGGGCATTCTGTCCGTTCATAGGGAACCAAGTACCAATCAGGGTACCTAGTAAAATTGCCAAACCGCCAGCCATCAAAATAAGTGGTGTCCATCTGCCCATATTATTTTCTCCTTATTTAACCTTCACTTGTCCAAACTATTTGAGGATTTTGTCCCCAAAAACCATCATATTTTGTTACTTTGACATCGCCTAGAACCTGAGTTTGACAGGCTAAACGTAGGTTGTTGCCAGGTGAGTGCGGTGGTAGGGAACGTCGAGTCGTATCGCGCCAATTAGGCTCGTTAACTTCGCCTTCTACAAGGACTGCACAAGTTCCACAACTACCAATTCCTCGACAGTTAATCACCAACGCACCGCCATTGTAGAGGTCAACATGATTTTGCAGCAAAACTTTTCTTAAGTTTGCTCCCACTTTGCACTCTATTGTTTTACCCTGAGCTAGTACCTTTGGCATGTCGTATCATCAATTGGCTTTTGCTGTATATTGACACATCGCCTCAAATCTTGTCTTGTTTTTCCCGTATTATGACCGTAATTTCCCCATCTCATGTTTGGCTCTACGACACTACACTTCGGGACGGTACTCAACGTGAAGGCTTATCGGTATCGACAGAAGATAAATTACGCATCGCCCGTAAGTTAGATCAGTTAGGCATTCCATTTATTGAGGGTGGCTGGCCCGGAGCTAATCCCAAGGATGTCCAGTTTTTTTTGCAGTTGCAAGCAGAACCGCTCGAACAAGCCGAAGTTGTTGCTTTTTGTTCAACTCGTCGTCCGAATACATCCGCCGCCACTGAACCCATGTTACAAGCAATTATTACTGCTGGTACTCGTTGGGTGACAGTTTTCGGCAAATCTTGGGATTTACACGTCACCGAAGGTCTAAAGACTACTTTAGCGGAAAATATTGCCATGATCGGTGATACGATCGCCTATCTTAAGAATCAAGGTAGGCGTGTAATTTATGATGCTGAACATTGGTTTGATGGCTACAAAAATAATCCCGAATATGCCTTGAAAACCCTGACAGTAGCCGCAGAAGCTGGGGCTGAATGGTTAGTGTTATGTGACACTAATGGTGGAACTTTACCCCATGAAGTGACTCAAATTGTTCAATCTGTAAATAGTCATTTATCTGGATTAAATCGAGATTTGTTATTAATTAATGGGGAAAAACAGCCATTGCCCCAACTGGGTATCCATACCCATAACGATGCTGATACCGCCGTTGCTAATGCGATCGCAGCTGTGATGGCGGGTGCGACAATGGTTCAAGGGACAATCAATGGTTATGGGGAACGCTGCGGAAATGCAAATTTATGCTCATTAATCCCGAATCTGCAACTGAAATTAGGTTTTAGTTGTATTGAAGATGGGCAAATTTCCCAACTCACGGAAACTAGTCGTTTTGTGAGCGAAGTCGTTAATCTTGCCCCCGACGAACATGCACCTTTTGTTGGGCGATCGGCTTTTGCCCACAAGGGTGGTATTCACGTCTCCGCAGTTGAACGCAACCCCCTGACTTACGAACATATCCAACCCGAACAGGTGGGAAATAGTCGCCGCATTGTCATCTCCGAACAAGCTGGTGTCAGTAATGTGCTGGCAAAAGCCCGTACCTTTGGGATCGAACTCGACAAACAAAACCCCGCCACGCGAGTCATTTTAGAACGTCTCAAGGTATTGGAAAGTGAGGGTTATCAGTTTGAAGCCGCCGAAGCGAGTTTTGAATTATTAATGCGTGATGCTTTGGGAACTCGGCAAAAGTTCTTTGAAATCAAAGGTTTTCAAGTTCACAGTAATTTGGCACAAGGGAAGGAATGTAAAAACCCGGCATTAGCGACAATTAAAATAGCCGTCAATGGGAGGGATATTTTAGAAGCTGCTGAAGGTAATGGTCCTGTGGCTGCTTTAGATGCAGCTTTACGTAAGGCTTTAGTAAATTTTTACCCTCAAATCCACGAATTTGAGTTGAGCGATTATAAAGTGCGGATTCTCAATGGACATGCGGGAACTGATGCAATTACAAGGGCTTTGGTAGAGTCGCGCAATTCTACACAGCGTTGGACAACAGTTGGTGTATCAGTAAATATACTTGAGGCATCCTATCAAGCTGTAGTGGAAGGTCTGGAATATGGATTGATGCTGCAAATTGGGCAAGATAATTCGTAATTGATTAAATATTCAAAAAGCTGGGTTTCTCCCTGTACCGAATTTTGGTGTCGCTGAGATTCGGTTATGTGGGAGAAATTGGGTTTCCTGGGATAGCGAGACGCTCAAGAAACTGGGTTTCTCGTCACAGTTAAGTATTGTATCAGCAACGTTTCAGCAAAAATAGCGAATTGGACATCAGAAGTATTATTTTTATTTTTATAGTTTTATAGTTTTAACAAATACAAATGTCTACCTCAAAATCAAACTAGTTTACCTTATATGCTAATTCTGCTGATATTTTCTCAGAATCACTTAGAATTATTCTCAAGTAGAGATGTTGATACAGTGCTAAAAAAGATTGATGTTTCTCATAATATTTGGTTACGTTGTATTAACTTTCGCGATCGCACTGGAACCGCAAAAATTATTAACCATTTTCAAATCGATCCATCACGAATTGATATGATATTTAACCGCTCCCTGACTGGGATTGATGACGATATGGAAGATTGTCTATTTGATGGCTATGAAATCCTAACTCATCAAATCAAAAATCGAGAGTTTCAAGTAGCACAGGGTAGTATTGTATTAGGTAGGAAATTTATCATTACCTTTGAAATAACAGAAATTAAAGTTCTCACTATACTAATTAATAATATTAATAAGCGAATTGTCAATATTCAAGAATGGGATGTTGATTATATTTTGTATCTAATTTTTAAAAGTATTTTAAACAATTATCATAGTGTTTTTGATTATATTTCTAGATGCCTTGATGATTTGGAAGACGAAGTTTTAGCAAATTCTGGGAATGAAATAACGTACCGAAAAATTGCCGCAATGAGACAATCAACTCGCTCTGGACGGCGTAATTTTCAAAATATCAGGTCACTTTTAGCTCTGATGAATTATGAAGATTTTCAATGGATTAGTCAGCCAGTAAAAGTATTATTCAACCAAGAGTTAGTTCATCAAGTTGATAATCTCTGGCAAGAATATCAAGCTTTACGAGCTTGGATGTCGGAATTAATGGAAATTCAACGCGATAATATTGCTAGCAAAACCAGTGAAAGAATTAATCGTTTGACTATTCTTTCGACTATATTTTTACCAATCACTTTTATTACGGGATTTTATGGCATGAATTTTAAATATATGCCAGAATTAGAGCAATCTTGGGCTTATCCGGCTGTTATTAGTATAATAATACTAATTGTGTTTAGTAGTATTACATTCGCTAAAAAACAGCGTTGGTTGTAGCGTTACATTTGCATTTCAACGAAAAATTTATCAAGAATATTTTGAGCAAAATATACTTAACTCTGTATTTCGCTGATTTAATAAGTGACTTAATTCTATAATCAACACACCTTCAAGCTGAATAGAACCGTATTGGCAAAAATCGGGTTTCTTTTTAAATCAACATGACTATTTTGATGTACTGCCGATCGCGATCGCCTCAATATTTCCCTATCTGTATCAAACTTTACCACTTAATTCGCCCAACATTTTCCCTAATATCAAGCTAATATTCCTGAGAATATGAGCTTATTTGGGTTTTGTATGGTAAAGAAAGCCAATTTTCTAAAATTTCAGTTATTTGAATTCATCCGTATGGTGTTAGTCTGATGTCAAAAATGCGATTTACTCAACGCTACATTGCGAAGTCGTATTTCTGCTACCGTATTTGCTCCCCAGTCACGATAAGATTCTAGAACAACGATCGCATATTGCATATTACAAGGTCTAATGGCAGAAACTTTATTTTTTAACGCTCTGCGGGAAGCCATCGATGAGGAAATGGCGCGTGATGCTACGGTTCTAGTTATGGGAGAGGATGTAGGACATTATGGCGGTTCCTACAAGGTGACTAAAGACCTCTACAAAAAGTATGGTGAACTTCGGGTTCTAGATACACCTATTGCCGAAAATAGCTTTACTGGGATGGCTGTCGGTGCCGCGATGACTGGTTTAAGACCAATTATCGAGGGTATGAATATGGGATTTTTGTTGTTAGCGTTTAACCAGATTTCCAATAATGCGGGAATGTTGCGCTATACCTCCGGTGGTAATTTTAAAATTCCCATGGTCATTCGTGGTCCCGGTGGTGTGGGTAGACAGTTGGGTGCGGAGCATTCGCAGCGTTTGGAAGCCTATTTCCAAGCGGTTCCCGGTTTAAAAATCGTTGCTTGTTCGACTCCTTACAATGCCAAAGGGTTGTTAAAGGCTGCTATTCGCGATAATAATCCGGTTTTGTTCTTTGAACATGTATTGCTGTACAACTTAAAAGAAAATTTACCTGAAGAAGAATACCTATTACCGCTTGATAAAGCTGAGGTTGTTCGTTCAGGGAAAGATGTAACTATTCTTACTTACTCTCGGATGCGTCACCATGTGATGCAGGCGATGAAAGGTTTAGAGAAAGAGGGTTATGACCCAGAAGTTATAGATTTAATTTCGCTGAAACCATTAGATTTTGATACCATTGGTGCATCCATACGGAAAACCCACCGCGTCATTATTGTGGAAGAATGTATGCGAACTGGGGGAATTGGTGCGGAATTAACAGCCTCAATTAACGATCGCCTGTTTGATGAACTCGATGCACCTGTATTGCGGCTATCTTCCCAGGATATTCCCACTCCCTACAATGGTTCGTTGGAAAGATTAACTATTGTCCAACCCGAACAAATTGTTGAAGCTGTGCAAAAAATGGTGGCAATGCGGGTTTAGGTAAGAGAGGTGGGGACAGGGGCAGCAGGAAGATATGTCTCGCTGTCTCCTCCCTCTTATCCTCTGTTTGAATTGCGATGTGGCTAAATTTCTTCTGGATTAATTCCCTTTGATTTTAGTAAAGCCCGTAATGCTTGGAGTTGGGTTTCTGCCTGTTCCGCTCGTTGATATTCTTGTTCATATCGTTGACGTTCCTGTTCTCGAATTTGGTCTAATTCCAAATAGGTCAAAAATTTTTGTCCATCTGGACGAAATATTTGTAATTCGCCATTATTAACTTCCAAGCGTATACCTAAACGGGGACTAACCCAAGCAATTATTTCGCCAATTTCCCGTAGTTCATTATTTTCACGTAACCAACCCGTTAATTCTCCCGTCTCTGGGTCATACAGATAATATTCTTCGACTCCGTAACGTTGATAAAATTTGTATTTGGCAATTATTTCTCGGTGGGTATTACCAGGAGAAAGAATTTCAAACACAACTTGGGGAATAATATTTTCTTCCTGCCATTGTAAATAGGAACCGCGATCGCCTTTTGGTCTGCCAAAAACCACCATCACATCAGGTGCCCGACGGATACTATTATCTCCCTGAACGGGATACCAGAACAAATCTCCGGCTACGAACACATTTGGCTCGTGAGCAAATAATAAATCCAAGTTTTTTTTGATCAGAACGATCAACTCAAACTGCTTGGTGTTATCTGCCATTGGTTGTCCATCGCTCTCAGGGTAGATGATATCCTCTGCTGTCGAGGGTGATGATTGCATAATCATGGCTTTTCGTGGAAGGCATGTTTAATAAAGTCTGGAGGTTTAATTCCCCTGTCTCTACAGACAGCTTGTTTTGTGATGGGGATTTTACCCCGACACAAAACGCAATTGCGAATTGCGTAGCTTGCTTCTCGCGGAGCGAGTATTGCGAATTGCGAATTGTTTTAATGCTCTATTTTAACTTTTTCTCCTCAAGTATCCTCAAGATACCCAAATATATGTGACTGCAAAATTCATAACTCTCCAAAAGAGGGTTATTATATCGTTTGTCGCACTCCCGTTATGGTATGCAAAAGCAGCGATCGCTATTAGCTCTAATATTAGTCATGGTAATCGCCGCCATCGCGGTGATTGCTACTCCTGGATTACGTGTACCCCTTGGTTTAGATTTACAAGGTGGTTCCCAATTGACAATTCAACTCAAACCCACTAAGGATATTCCCAAAATTACCGAGCGCAATCTGGAAGATGTTTTGCAGGTTGTGGAATTACGGGTTAACGGTTTAGGGGTTGCGGAAGCCGTAATCCAAAAAGCTGGTGAGGATAAAATCCTCGTGCAACTTCCTGGTGTTAAAGACCCCGAACAAGCCGAACGGGTATTAGGTGGTACAGCACAGTTAGAATTTAAGAAGCAAAAAGCTGGTACAGAAGCCAAATTTTTTGAGTTAGTTACTCCCTATAACCTGCTCAAAGAGCAACTCAAAACAGCTCGAAAAGCTAAAGATCAAGCTGCTATTGACAAAATTCAAGCAGATATACAAAAATCTAATCAGGAAATAGGGGAATTGTTTGAAAGTACCAATCCACCTTTAATTGGTAAATTCCTTCAAGATGCTCAAGGTGCCCCCACTCAAGGTCAAAACTGGGAAGTTAATATTCGCTTCGACAAACAAGGTGGCGAACTTTTTGCCCAGTTGAGTAAGGAAGTTGCTGGAACTGGACGCACTACTGGTATTTTCCTTGATAATGCAATCATTAGCTATCCCACAGTTAGACCTGAGTACGCAGCAACAGGAATTACAGGGGGGAATGTCTCCATTTCTGGTAACTTTGACGCTCAAGAAGCCATTGATTTAGGCGTGCAGTTGCGGGGTGGTGCTTTACCTGTCCCTGTGGAGATTGTGGAAAATCGTACTGTCGGCGCAACCTTGGGTCAAGATAGTATTCAAAGCAGTATTTATGCAGGGATTGGCGGTCTGGCACTTGTGCTTATTTACATGATTGTGTATTACAGGCTACCAGGTGTTCTGGCAGATATTTCCTTAATTATTTATGCATTGTTTTCCTGGGCAGCATTTGGGTTGTTGCAAGTCACAATGACCTTACCTGGTATTGCTGGATTTGTTCTCAGTATTGGCATGGCAGTGGATGCCAATGTGTTAATTTTTGAGCGTACTAGAGAAGAACTGCGGGCTGGGAAAACCCTCTTCCGTTCGGTTGAATCTGGTTTTTACCGAGCATTTTCCAGTATCTTAGATGGCAACGTCACCACATGGGTTGCTTGTTTCTTCCTGTTTATCTTTGGTTCTGGTTTAGTTAAGGGTTTTGCTGTCACTTTGAGTATTGGTGTGGCAATTAGTATGTTTACAGCAATTACTGCCAGCCGTACCTTAATGTTTATAGCGATCGCAATTCCCGCTTTCAAAAAACCAGAATATTTTTGTCCCAACTTATCAGCGAGCAAGAGCAAAAAACCGGAGGTGGCGCAATGAAACTAGCTGTAAATAAAAAGCGCTCGCTCTGGTGGGCTATTTCTTTGGTTATTATTGCGATCGGTGTGATATCGATGGTAATTTCCACTTTGAACCCGGATATCCAGGCTCCTCTCCGCCCTGGTTTGGATTTTATTGGTGGTACTAGGTTACAGGTGGAAAGAGACTGTACAAAACCAGGAAATTGCGATCAAGCGATCGATATTAACCTTGTCCGCGATGTTGCCAAAAGTCAAGGACTGGGAGACGCTAGCATTCAACTGGTGGCAGATAGGGAAACACAACAAGATAACGGTATCTCCATCCGCTCCAAAAATTTAAATCCCGAACAACGTAATCAACTTCTGAATACATTAAGCGAAAAAATTGGCGTTTTCGACCCCAATAAAACTTCAATTGATAGTGTTGGTCCGACTCTGGGAAGAGAACTATTTACTAAGGGTCTGCTCGCCTTAGGTTTATCATTAGGTGGTATCTTAATATACTTAAGATTTCGCTTTCAATGGGATTATGCCATCTTTGCGATCGTTGCATTGTTCCACGATGTTTTAATTACAATGGGAATCTTCTCAATTCTGGGTTTAGCACCGACACGTATCGAGGCAGATAGCTTATTCGTGGTGGCACTATTAACAATTGTTGGTTTCTCTGTCAACGACACTGTAGTTATTTACGATCGCATCCGTGAAACCTTAAAAAGCAACTCTAATCGCACCATTACAGACATTGTAGACGATGCAGTTGACCAAACCCTAGGGCGATCGATTAATACTACCCTTACAACCTTACTGACGTTGTTTGCCATATTCTTATTCGGTGGGGAAACCTTAAAAAATTTCTCCCTGGCGCTAATTATTGGTTTCACAATGGGAGCTTATTCTAGTATCTTTGTTGCTAGTACGTTGCTTGCATGGTGGAGAGAACGTAGCGAACAACCAACTTTACCGGAAAATACTGAATCGGTAGCAAATTAACTGGATATGGGGATAGGACATCGGTGTATGGGGTATAAAGGATATCACCAACACATAATTAATTTCTGGAGATGTCTATTACCTAATTCCCATATCCCAATTCCCATATCCCAATTTCCATAGCTAAGTGATTTATGGAAGAATTTGAAAAAGACCAATTGTTTGTGGAACAAGTGCAAAAATTACACCGTTTAACTATTTATGGTCGCTGGATATTTGTGGCTTTATTATGGGTTCTAATTATACCAGTTTCCCTGTGGAGTTTACGCTCGGAAATTAGTTTGTGGAGACAATATTTTACTTGGGTGGCTGTGCGCTATGGGCTTTACTACCATCCATTTGCCACTATTGGTTTAGCTTTTTGTATTGGCTCAATGTTAGCGATTTTAATTTGGCAAAGTCGGAATATTATTTTTGGTTTACCAGAATCCGAAAGGCAACGTCTAGAAAAAACGGTTTGTCGCATCAGAGAACAAGGAGAAACACATCCTCTCTGGAAGTGGATTCAGTAATAGGTATTTTGAGTTTCACAGACAATTATCGCTAATATTGAGAAATATTGTTAAATTCGTAAAGACTTCCAAAACAGTGATGGTAATAGCTTTACAATCAGGATTTCAGCCCTTTAATCTGATATCTAATCCAAAAAAGGGCTAGGGGATAGACTGAATGAAACGGCGGACTTTTTTGCAGCAATTTGGTAGCATACTTGCTATTTTCAAAGCAAGTGAGATTGGGTGGCTATTGCCTGGAAGTAGCGACTATCAAGCATTGGCAGAATCGAATCCCCGGAAGTTAGCTTTGTTGATTGGTGTGAATAGTTACCTAAAAATCCCAGCTTTAACTGGTTGTTTGACAGATGTGGAATTACAAAGGGAGCTTTTGATTCATCGTTTTGGTTTTCAACCATCGGATATTTTGTGTTTGACGGATGATGCTGCGAGTCGGGATTTAATTGAGAAGGCTTTTTTTGAGCATCTTGCTAGCCAATGTAAACCTGGTGATGTGGTGTTTTTCCACTTTAGTGGTTATGGTAGTCGCATCAAGTCAGAAAATGCCTTGATTCCTGTAGATGGTTTTGCCAATGTCGAAAATAATCAAGTCGCGAATTATTTATTAGAAGATACTTTATTGTTAATGTTAAGGTCGTTGCCGACTGAAAAGGTGTTTGCGGTGGTAGATGCCAGCTACAATGCTGCGAGTACCGCGAATCTCCAAAATCGTGGGTTAGCGATTCGTACTCACCTCACGGATGCCAATATTAATATCGCCACCAGTGAGATAGATTTACAAAAAGAACTTAAAAATAAAATTGCCACTACTCCTCCTGCTTTGGTTGTATCTGCAACAGCGAATGCCAAGCAGTCTGCACAAGAAATACAAATGACAGGGTTTAGTGCAGGTATATTCACTTATGCCCTAACGCAATATTTGTGGGAAAACACCCCTACAACTACAATTAATATTGGCTTGGCAAGAATTGAAAATGCCATACGCCAGTTAGGTAGTAACCAAACACCAAATTTATTTAATGCCAAGAAAACCTCTCTGCGCTTGAATTTTAGCGATACTTTGCTAGCAAACAGTGATATTGGTGTTGAAGGTGCAGTTACAGCCATTGAAGACACAGGTAAAACAGTGCAATTGTGGTTGGGAGGAATTTCACCGCTAATTCTCGAATATTATGGTGTCAATTCGCGCTTCCGAATTATCCCTAGCGACAATTCCCACTTACAGTTCTCGAATTTGCGATCGCCAATTAATAATTCCCAAGATATAATTGCTCAAAATAGAGTTTCCCCAGAAATTGTACTGCGATCGCGTTCTGGTTTAATCGCCAAAGCCACAATCCTTGACACTTCCTTCACTCCCCAAGTCGGACAACTAATTCAAGAAGTGGTACGGGTAATACCTCGGAATATCAATTTAAATATTGCGATCGATAATAGTTTAGAACGTATTGAACGGGTTGATGCCACCAGTGGTTTTGCTACCGTGAATCGCGTTTCTAGCGTCGTTGTTGGAGAACAACCCGCAGATTACATATTTGGCAAGCTACCAGAAACTAAAACCAAAGATTTACTATCTCAGAGTCGCTACGGTTTATTTAGCCTAACTGGAGAATTTATCCCCAATACATCAGGAGAGGTGGGAGAAGCCGCAAAACTGGCAGCACAAAGGTTAAACCCTAAATTACAAACATTACTAGCAGCAAAATTGTGGCGGATTACCAACAACGAAGCATCATCACAATTGAGTGTCAAAGTGGCACTAGAGGCTACCAATAGCAACACACCGCAAATTATTATGCAGCGTGAAACTAAGCCCTACAGACAATCCCACAGCCTCAGTTCTATTTCTACAGGTACTCACCTACAATTTCGAGTCGAAAATAAAACTTCACAAATTCTCTATCTAATGCTATTCGGTGTAGATAGCAGTAAAAACCCTTTGGCATTATATTCTTGGCAAATCCATCCTCTGGAAAAAAATACTGAAACCACCACTTCAACCACTCAACCATCATTACAAAATATTATTATCGAACCAGGTGCAAATATTACCATTCCCCAAATTACTCCTAGTGTTGAATGGGTATTACAGGGAGTTAGTGAGCTTTGTGAAACTCAAGTAATCCTCAGCACCGCACCATTTACCCAAACCATCGCCGCACTAACAACTACTAAGCTAACCCCTGTCGAACAACCCCGGATTATGGCTTTAGCAAATCCAAGCGAAGTCACCCTGGCATTACTCCAAGATTTGCACAATGCAAGTACATCTAAAAAAGATATTAGCGATGTTTACATGTGGGATGTGAATAATTGGGCAAGTTTCAATTTTGTTTATCAAGTGGAGTGAGGGAGTGAGGGAGTGGGAGAGTGGGAGAGTGGGAGAGTGGGAGAGTGGGAGATTAATAAAAGAAACTTCTTTGTCTCCGCGTCTCCATGTCTCCGCGTCTCCGTGTCTCCGCGTCTCCGCATCCCGCCATCTCCGCGTCTCCGCGTCTCCGCGTCTCCGCATCCCGCCATCTCCGCGTCTCCATATCGTGTTAAGGAAATTAGTATCAAGCTAACTTTTCCAAAAGATATGCAAAACCAGAGATTACTTCACGTAAAATACCTGGGAGTTTGGAAGCCCTGCGGCTTCAGCCCAGGGAGGAAAAACGACTCGTGCAGATTTATCTGCATTCAAAAATGCTAAACTACTTGTAGCAAGTAGGAATAACCATCTACGTGATGAAACACCCTAGTAAGGTGAAATCCCTGATTTACCTCGTTCCTGAACAAGTTCAGCCCTGGGTAAACAAGCAATGGCAGGATGTTGAGCGTACCAAACTGGCATGGTGATGGACTCGGAACGCAACGAAATTTAAAAAGTAAGCGCAATTGCAGCATCTTTAAAGGTAGTTGTTTTGAGCGTCTAGGGGGATATTTGACTATCCCTTTTAAGCAAGTCTTAAAGAATCTGCCTCTCTTCAGAGGGCAGAGTGTCAAGAATGACTTAAATATATTTTTGCAAAATCGCTTCCAACTTCTGTTTTGTGGCTACAGGGACACTATCCAAGCGAGTTAATATTGCATATTTCAAAGCCGAATGAGATTCACTCTCTGGTGGATTCGCATTCAAACTTCGTACAGCTTGTTGAATCACCTTTTGAGCATTCACAGCATTACGATGTAAATTCGCAACTACCATCTCCACAGTCACATTATCATGGTCAGGATGCCAGCAATCGTAATCTGTCACCAACGCCATTGTTGCATAGGCAATTTCCGCTTCCCTCGCCAGTTTTGCTTCTTGTAAATTCGTCATGCCGATAACCGTTGCACCCCAACTACGGTACAAATTCGATTCAGCCTTTGTCGAAAATGCTGGTCCTTCCATACAAACATATGTACCACCACGATGTAAACTGACATCAGGGAGATTTAGTTCTGCGATCGCATCAGCAACTACTTGAGCTAAATTTTTACATATAGGGTCACCAAATGTAATATGTGCGACTATTCCTTCACCAAAAAAAGTTGAAATTCGGTTTCTTGTTCTGTCAATAAATTGATCTGGAACCACCATATCTAAGGGCTTGACTTCTGCTTTGAGAGAACCGACTGCACTGGCGGAGATAATATACTCAACTCCTAGCTTTTTCATCGCGTAGATATTGGCGCGAAAAGGCAACTCTGAGGGCAATAACGTGTGATTTCGACCATGACGTGCTAAAAATGCTACTCGTGCCCCATCCAAATTTCCCAGGATTAATGCATCTGAAGGCGAGCCAAATGGTGTTTCGATATGCACTTCTTCAACATCTTTGAGGCTGTCCATCTTGTATAGACCGCTACCGCCAATAATCCCAATATTAGCTTCTGTCATTGTTTTTATTTGTACATTTGCACAACGCCAAGCTATTGTAGCGGTAAATGCGTAATTAAGGATGATTTATTGCTTCACTTATACTTGTACTTGTATTATCTATAACTAGTTTTCAAAAAGTAATTTGGATTATTGAAATATATTTTTATTTAAAATAAACATATTTCATCAGTGAAAATATCAATCTGAAGGTGTTCATAAGTTTGATTGTAAATAGGACTTACGCACCTGAGAAATTCAGTGATTGTGATTGGGTTAATTAGCGACAAAGACTATTATATGGAGAATAGAATGCTCTGCCAAGAGTCTTGATGGACGTAAATAAATTCACATTTTTTTGTAATTTCTGTATAATTTTTGACAAAAATACCGATATTTATTGTTAGAATACTTGAGCACCTATTTAATAATTTTTTAATTTTTTAGCTAAGACTCAAGACACTCGACATCCGTAGTTTCTACCTATACACTGGTATAGTATTTTGTTACACTTCTGCTAGTGTTTCAAAAATATGCTTCATTCCCTTTAATATTTGCAGTCTAATACCTTGGCATCGTTTCAGTTCTGGTAGTATGTCAATAAGCTTCCCAAAAATAAATTTTTGAGTATAACTGCTTAGAGAAGACAATTACTAGTAATATTGGGATATTTTTATGGAATTAACATTTATTAGCCACCTATTCACCAATATTTATCTATGAATATCATGACGAAAAATATGACAATAAGAACAAGGATGATAGTTGATAAAGTGCATGGGCAATGTAAATCTAATTATCAAAAGATATTGTTAATCTCTTAGTTAAAGATAAGAATTTGCATATTATCGGTTCTGAATATATGGGCAATTTGATAACTAGAATAACTAAAACTATCAGATTTGCAGAATTGCTTTCAAATTAAAAATATCATAACACTAATGGTTGACGATCGCCGAGACTACCATGATACATTTAATGGTTGTTTTACTCATCTCTTTGAAAGCAAAAATAGTCGCTTTCTGTCTCTTTGTTTGGGGATTAATTAATTTTTCTAGAGCAAGACAGAAGTTGGTTTCTGAGACTACAAGCTTGAAAAGTAGACTCGATTTACAGGGTGCTAGCAGCGATGTTATCAGTGATTTTAGACCTTTAGAATCACAATCTGACTATGTTTCAATTGGATATGTAGCACCTTCATCAATATCCCATTTAGAAGATTTTAATTCTCATGTTATTGATAGCTATAGCAGAGAAAATCAAATTGTCACCACGAATTGGAAAGATTTAGACTGTCAAAGTAACGTGCAGAAACAGGAAGTACAACAAGATATTGATTCACAGTTTAGTTTAATTCAAATTGAACTAGAAAAAACACGATCGCTACAACAAGCAACTCTAGAATCAACAGCCGATGGAATTTTAGTGGTTGATACTCAAGGAAAAGTCACTGGATATAACCGTAAATTCATCCAAATGTGGGGCATTTCGGAACATGCCCTCAAAACTAGAAATGACAAGCAGACTTTAAAAATAGCACTTAACCAACTCAAATACCCTCGAGAATATTTTGCAACTATTCGTGCATTGCACGCGGAGCCGAGCAAGCAAATTCACGATGCGATCGCATTTAAAAATGGTAAGATACTGGAGCGATATTCCCAACCCCAATGGGTAGGTGGGCAAATAGTTGGTAGGGTATGGAGTTTCCGCGATATTACTGCATCTAAACTCGCAGAAGCCACAATTCGCCATCAGGCTTCACATGATTTACTCACAGATTTACCTAACCGCATCCTCTTTAAGGATAGATTAGAAGTAGCGGTGAGACAAGCTAGTGACAATAATGAAAAATTAGCTGTATGCTTCTTAGATTTAGACCGATTCAAGACTATTAATGATACATTAGGTCATGCAATTGGCGACCAATTATTACAAAATGTTGCCCAACGAATTAGTCAATGTTTGCGGGAAGGAGACACTATTGCCCGTTGGGGAGGTGATGAATTTACTATCATTTTACCGAATATTCAGGATGTGAATAATGCTGCAAACATCCAAGAAAAAATAATTGCCGCCTTTAAAGCCCCATTTCATCTTGAAAATTATTGTTTACATATTAGTGTTAGTATTGGAGTCGCCCTCTATCCTGTCGATGGAGAAGATACGGAAACATTAATTAAACATGCCGATACAGCACTGTATAGTGCAAAATCGCAAGGGAAAAATAGATATTTATTTTATAATTCGGATATAACATTACAAACAACTGAATTATTCATATTAGAAAACAGTTTGTACTCTGCCTTAGAAAAAGAAGAATTTATAATTTATTATCAACCCCAAGTTAATATTAATACTGGTAAAATTACCAAAATGGAAGCTCTGCTACGTTGGCAGCATTCACAATTAGGGCTAATTCCCCCAGCAAAATTTATTCCCCTCGCAGAAGAAACAGGGTTAATTGTGCCAATTGGGGAATGGGTGTTGCGTCATGCTTGTATGCAAACGAAGTTTTGGCAAAGATTATTAGGATTACCTTCACTGTCGATTGCAGTCAATTTGTCTGCACGTCAATTTCAACAATTAAACCTAGTCGAAATGGTACAGCAAGTGTTAGCAGAAACTGGATTATCTCCTGAGTGTTTGGAGTTAGAAGTTACTGAAAGCACAGCCATGCAAAATGTAGAATTTACCAAGGAGATTTTAACTGAATTACATCAAATGGGTGTTGCCATCTCAATTGATGATTTTGGAACTGGATATTCCTCATTAAGCTATCTCAAAAATTTCCCAATTCAGAGTTTAAAAATAGATCGTTCGTTTGTACGCGATTTGACGACAAGTACCCATGATGCCGCCATCACTACTGCGATAATTACCTTAGCACATGGATTGAACCTGACTGTTGTTGCCGAAGGGGTAGAAACCGAAGAACAGCGTAATTTACTGCGGATTCTCAACTGCGAAATGATGCAGGGATATCTTTTTAGTTGTGCCTTATCGGCTGAAGAAGCAACGAAATTATTGCAGCAATATCAGTTGCGAAGAATAAGCAGCCAAACAAGATTAGTTGCTTAAGTATTCGTACCCAAATAAATTGAACAGTAATTGAACAAGTAGTGTGGAGAGGAGTTTCCGGGGAGATGTTCTTCACGGAAAACTCCGGAGCCGGAAAGCCCAGCTTTAGGAAATAGCAAGCGAGACGCTTGCACTACTTATTTTTAGATGATTCCTAATCCCAGAATTATCCTGAAGGCAAATTGTTGTGCCAGCTTGAATCTTTCGGTATATTACGAAAGGCATAACCCAAACCTGGGTTTCGCTATCCTGAGTATCAAAAGCATTAAATCATGATATTTACAGGCAACAAGCATGACAGATGCAAATGCTTCAAATGCCAACTTCAGCAGCATGATTGGCTTGCCGCAGCTAGAGCAAGTTATCGAATATTCCCCTTTGCTCGTGACACCGAATACGTTAGTTAGCAAAGTCATTGATTTGATGGCTCAAGTCAATGGGAATGAATGTCAAAACCCTGCATCACATCCGTCTGCTAAACCACATGGCGATTATATTTTGGTGGGCGAGTTTGGGAATTTATTAGGCATTATTACAGAGAAAGATGTAGTTAGACTCAGCTCCCAACAACTAAATTTAGCGACACTTACGGTTGCGGAAGTAATGACACGAGAAATTATTTCCCTGACTCCATCTCATAGACAAAATGTCTTGACTGCAATGATACTCATGCGACAGCAGCGAATTCGGCATTTACCAATTTTAGGCGATCGCCAGGAATTATTGGGAGTTGTTACAGAAAGTAGTATTTTCCAGGTTTTGCCACCAGCAAATATCTTGAAAATGCGTCTGGTTGGTGATGTCATGAATACCCAGGTAATTTATGCTTTCCCAACGACATCAATCTTAGATGTAACTCGATTAATGGCTGACAATCTCACAAGTTGTGTAGTCATTGTTAGAGAGAAAGTCGCGAATGGCGAATCTCTCATCCCCATTGGCATAATTACAGAAGCAGATATTGTGCAATTTCAAGCTTTAGGCTGGAATCTTGCCCAAATTACCGCCGCAAGTGTGATTAATAAACCTCTATTTTGTCTAAATCCAGTAGATTCCCTATGGTTTGCCCATCAGCAAATGCAGGTGAGAAAGCTAGGGCAATCAGTAATAGTTGGCAATCAAGGAGAATTTTTGGGAATTCTGACTCAGAGTAGCTTCTGGCAATTATTTGACACCGTAGAAATGGTAAACATGATTGCCGAGCTACAGCAAAACATCGCCAATCAAAACACAGAACTCAGCCAACTGTATCAAAAATTACAACAAGAAAAAAGCGATCGCCAAAAACTAGCAGCGAAATTACAAGAGAAAAGCGAAGAATTAGAAGAACTAGCTGCCACCAATGCACATCTGCAAGAGGAAATCCACGAACACAAACGAACAGAAGCTAGCCTCCGCCAAAGTGAGGCACGTTTCCGGGCACTTACCGAAACTTCGCCTGATATTATCACTCTCTGCGATCCCCAAGCGAATGTTTTCTACCAAAGTCCATCTGTAGAGAGAACTTTGGGATATTTACCAGCAGAATTTTTGGGGCAACAACCTTTAACGTCTGTGCATCCAGACGACTTAGCCAACATCCAAGCAATTATGGCAGATATGCTGGCGAATCCAGGTATTCCCCTAGTTCTGGAATATCGACTGCGACACAAAAATGGTTTCTGGGTATGGCTGGAGTGTGTAGCAACTAACTGTTTGAATGATGATGATATTGGGGCTTTCGTGTTTCTCAGTCGGGATATCACTCAACGCAAACGTACAGAAGCCGCCCTGCGAGATAGTGAGGAACGCTACCGTTCTGTAATTAAAGCTATACGAGAGGGAATTGTAGTTCATAATGCAGAAGGTCGGATTATTACCTGTAATGCCAGTGCTGAAAGAATTTTGGGGCTAACAAAAGAGCAAATCATGGGGCGAACTTCTCACGATTCGCGCTGGCGGACAATCCATGAAGATGGTTCTCCCTTTGCCAATGAAAGTCACCCCGCAATAGTGACATTGCGTACAGGTACACCCTGTTTAAATGTGGTGATGGGAGTTTATAAGCCGAATGGGGAATTAAGCTGGATTTTAATTAATTCTCAGCCTTTGTTTCAACCCGGAGAAAGTAATCCCTATGCTGTGGTTGTTTCATTTTCGGATATTAGTAGACGAAAAGAGGCGGAAGTTGCACTCAAAAAAAGTGAATTGTCATATCGCACTTTAGCGGAAAATCTACCGGCGATTGTTTATCGAAAATTTCCAAATGCGAATAACTCGATGGTGTTTTTTAACAACATGGTAGAGACCATGTTTGGTTACAAAAATGATGATTTATGTGTTGGCGAAATCTGTTCAATAAATTCTCTAATCATACCTGAAGATAGGGAAAAAATTGCCACTACTGTCCAAGATGCCATCAAGAACAATCAGCCATTTCAAATCGAATATCGTTTGTATGATCAAGATGGAAAAATTCACTATTGCTGGGAACAGGGTAGACCAATTGAAAATGCTGATGGTGAATTATTACATATCGATGGCGTGATTTTTGATATTACGAAAAGTAAGCAGTCAGAAGCAAAAATTTATGAGCAAGCAGCATTATTAAATATTGCTACAGATGCTATTTGTGTTTGTGATTTAGACAACCGTATTTTATTTTGGAACCAAGGTGCAGAAAATTTATATGGTTTTTCTGTGGATGAAATACTTGGTAAAAATGCCAACCAGCTTTTGCACAAAGATAGTAACTTGTTAGCAATGGCAATTCAAACAACAGTTGCATCTGGTTATTGGCAGGGTGAATTTACGAATTTGCGAAAAGACGGGAAAGAAGTCATTGTTGCGAGTAGTTGGACGTTAATGCGTGATGAGACCGGAAATCCCAAATCGATTCTCACTGTCAATACTAATATTACTGAGAAAAAACAACTGGAACAACAATTTTATCGTGCCCAACGTTTAGAAAGTCTTGGCACTTTGGCTGGTGGGATTGCTCATGATTTAAACAATATACTTACACCAATTTTAGCAGTTTCGCAACTGTTGCCTTTAAAGTTGACAAATCTCGACGATCGCATGGTTGAATTGCTAAAAATGCAGGAAACAAATGCCAAGCGTGCCGCAGATTTAGTCAAACAAATTCTTTCTTTTGCCCGTGGTGCGGAAGGTAAACGAATCGCGATTCAAATTAAGTATTTGCTGACGGAAATTGAAAGTATTGCCAGAGGCACATTTCCCAAGTCAATTACTATTGAGACCCAATTACCTGATGATTTAGGAATCGTCATTGCGGATGCCACTCAGTTACATCAAATCTTTATGAATTTAGTTGTTAATGCCCGTGATGCTATCCTCAATGAGGGCAAAATTACCATTGCGGCGGAAAACTTTTATGTTGATGATTACTATGCCAAAATGAATATTGAGGCAAAAGTTGGTGACTACATTGTCGTGACAATTGCGGATACGGGAGTGGGGATTGCACCGGAAATTATTGATCGCATTTTTGAACCATTTTTTACCACCAAAGAGGTGGGGAAAGGTACTGGTTTAGGATTATCAACTACGATTGGAATTGTTAAAAATCACGGTGGATTTGTGAATGTATCCAGTCAATTAGGCAAAGGTAGCCGATTTCAAGTTTACTTACCAGCTAGTAACAGTTACATTAGCCCAACATTAGAACAGTGGAAATTGCCAGTAGGAAAAGGTGAATTAATTCTCGTGGCAGATGATGAAACTGTCATTGCGGAGACCACAAAATCTACTTTGGAAAACTATAATTATAGAGTATTAAAAGCCAGTGACGGAATTGATGCGATCGCCACTTATGTTCAAAATAAAAATGAAATTAATCTTGTCCTCATTGATATGATGATGCCGCTTATGGATGGGGAAAATACGATTCGGACTTTGCAAAAACTCAACCCCCAAGTTCAAATTATTGCAATGAGTGGATTAGGTTCGCCTCAGATGGTGGAAAAAGCCGCACGCAATGGAGTCATACAATTTTTGTTAAAGCCTTTTACAGCACAGGAATTATTAACTTCTTTGCATCGTGTTTTGAGTGGTGGCACCTCAAATTCTTAGAATTTATGATCTCCACCCCAATACTGTTGCAACTTGATGCGCCAACTCTGTAGGATTGAACGGTTTGGCGATCGCATCTTTGATTCCCAGTTCTGTATAGCGCTTTCTATCGCTAGATTGGATTTTTGCTGTTAAAAATATTACTGGTATATTCTGAGTAATGGGATTTGCCTGAAGTTTCTCAAAGGTAGTGATACCATCCATATCTGGCATCATTACATCCAAAAGAATTGCATCTGGTTGTTCGTTAGTTGCCTTATTTATACCTTCTCTCCCGGAACTAGCGGTTAATACTTCCCAATTCGCAACGGTTTCCAAGCAAATTTTGGTAACTTCTTGGATATATTCTTCGTTGTCAACAACTAAAATTCGTTTTGTCATATCAAGTCCAGCTAATCAGTTATTATTAATTGATTAATTTTTCTCCCATCTTCCCATCTCCGCGTCTCCCCATCTCCCCATCTCCGTGTCTCCATGTCTCCCCATCTCCGCGTCTCCCCATCTCCGTGTCTCCCCATCTCCGTGTCTCCGTGTCTCCCCATCTCCCCATCTCCCCATCCCTCCATCTCCGCCTCGGTTTTATCGTCATTATTCAAGCGAACCTGATATCATTCCTGATTCCCCGACTGGCGATTTTGGGTAATGCGTGTGATTAACTCCATTACTTTTTGCTCAAATTCTTGGGTAGTAGTCCGTCCTTTGGTGAGAAACTCGGTATGTCCTAATTTCAGTTTAGTGCGTTCAGTGTCGTTTAAATCGCAGGCAGAATAAACCAATAATGGAATATTACAGAGACGATTGTGTTGCTGTAACCACTCCACAACGTCGAAACCAGTACATTCAGGCAAAATTAAGTCGAGAATCATTAAATCGGGGTTAATTTCCTGGCTTTGACGAATCGCTTCTTTGCCAGTTTTGGCTATCACAGTTTCAATTCCCCGACTTTCGAGTAGTGTTGCTAACATTTGAGCGAGATTATCATCATCTTCGACAACTAGAACCCGAAGTTTTTTGCCATTATCG
>NZ_JAYGHN010000037.1:0-51469 GCF_034931845.1 Calothrix sp. UHCC 0171 | reverse complement strand
TTATAACATCAAAAGCCGTCTTAGAAGGACAGGGCTTTAAACCCAGTTTTCGGCAATTAATGTAGAGCATAAGTTTACAGCCCTATTTTATTTGTTGAAGGCTAAATTATATGTAATTAAAATAACTACAAAAACAAAAAATACTAGAAGATTTACTATTAGTATAGAATGGTGGCTTAGTTATTTTTGTCACTACAACGACTTATTTCCAGTATTTTATGAATAAAAAGGCTGATTCTAAATACTCGCATCTTCCATCTCTGTTATTTGTCGCTGTAATTTTTAGTTTCAGTACCCTAGCGGCTAATACTCAACAAGTTGCCGCGCAACCCAAAGGGCAATTAATCCAACAGCAAATCCAACAGTTGAAACAATCAAAGCAACGCTGGATTCAAGTTAATCTTTCCAAGCAGAGATTAATTGCTTGGGAAGGAAGAAACCCTGTATATACAGTGCTGGTATCTACTGGCAAAAAAGCAACTCCGACATTGACTGGTGTTTTTAACGTGCAAACTAAGCTGAAGAAAACACGGATGCAGGGTGAAGGTTACAATATTCCTAACGTGCCCCATGTGATGTATTACGATCGCGGTTATGGTATTCATGGTGCTTATTGGCACCGAAAGTTTGGGACTCCGGTTAGTCGAGGTTGCGTAAATCTTGCCCCCAATCATGCAAAATGGTTATATGAGTGGTCTAGGGTAGGTACACCAATAATTGTGCAGCGATAAGCTGTATCATTAATTTCGTCTAAATATTTACGAACTAGCCGAAGTATTCTCAAATCATCCTCCAACCACGTTCTATTTTGTATTGATTTATTGCAAATACAAGATAGTTTCCGTAATTGCATACAGAGTTAAGGATGTATTTATTTGAATCCTAGATATTGCAACTCTTGATTTTACCTAGTAAAGCACGGCGCTATTTCCAGAGCAATACAGAAGTCTACCAAAATAATTATGACTACAAATTTAGAACTCTCTGCAACTCCTACTAGCGAACAAATTTCCCGCACTAAAGCAAAGATTGATGCTTATATTCAAAGTGTGGAAGCTAACCCCAATTTCCGTTCCGGTTCGACTCCTTACTACGGTTTTCACGAAGCTGGAAAAGCTATACACGGTACAGTGGTGATATTTCACGGCTTTAGTGGCAAACCGAAGCAAATGTCCAAACTTTCTGATTACTTATTTGCTAATGGTTTCAATTATTACCAAACAAATTTAGCTGGACATGCTCTGCAACCACCCAGCAAGTTTTGGTGTCAGGTTGACTTAAAACCGGAAATATACAAGCCTTTGCGAGAGAAAGTCCAAAAAGACAGCGTTTTATCTAACTATATTGCGAATTTTCCCACAGACCCCAATAAATTTCAACGTCCTTCACTTCAACTCCAAGCTAGTTTAGTCGCACGATTACTATTGATTGAACCGCGCTTGGTAGATATTGTCCCCGCAGTCGAGAGAGATAACGACCCTGATTTTTACCGTTATTTTGATTCCAATCATATGGAATATCTCACCCATGCACAGCAAAGATTGGCAGAACTCGACGATATGCCAGGACCCATTTATACCATTGGGTTATCCGTAGGAGCTGCGATCGCACTTGGTTTGGCAGCAGATAAACCTCAACGTATCTCGAAAGTTGTCAGCTATGCTCCATTATTAAAGCTTCATGAACCCATGATGGAGCGATATGTGAATTTAGCAGGTCCGTTGGATATACATGAAAAAAGCTGGAGTCCCGGTGAAAGTTTTCCCATTGGAGCGCTGACAGCAGCCGCAAAATATGGCGCTTTTGTGCGTGAATCTAAAAATGTGAAAGCATTGCAGCAGGTTCCGACTTTTATGGTGCTGACGGAAAATGAGGATGCTGCAAACATCCCTACAAATCAGAAGTTTTTCAATGATATTGGTGGAAATAAAAAGGGACATCGTTTTTACATGTATCCCGCTAGCGATTTAGTTCCCCATCCGCTTGCAGAGCCAGATGTAAAAAGCCAGGGGATGACTAATCGTTTTTGGCAAAGTTTATATCAGGAAACCTACAGATTTTTAACGACTGGTGAAATTAACCCCGGTAATATGAGTAATACGGAACAAGACCCCAAGTTACCCCTAGTTCCTCCCTTAAAATAGGGAATGCGATCGAGTCTGCATAATTATTGATCATTTTTGCTTGGCGTTAACCGAGATGATAAGTTTTTAAATTGTTCCCTGTTAGACTTCTTCTTAGTCTTGTTCAGAAATCAAATAAGAGTCCTATATACATTTTTGATTAGGAGGCGATCGAAACACTATTTTGATTGTCTATATGTTGAGTTTCGCATCAATAAGTATGCTCCACCCAACATCAAATATAGATGATGAAATTAAGAATTTTGGTATGCCTTAATAAAAGCTTTGACTGAATGCCCGCAAGCGTTCATCATAACTCCATTAATTGTACCACTTACACCAGAGCCAATAACTGGCACCACTGTTGCAACATTTAGTAATGTTCTTTCACCTGCCTTGGATATCAACTTAATTCCTAAAACTTTATTGATTTCTGCAAAAGTTTTACCGGGTATAGCCATTAATGCTCTTTGAATAGCTTTTTGAGCCGCTTGTGTTCCCAATTTATTCGCGAATTCTGATATTGTAACTCCTGCGGCAGCAGCTAAAACTAATGGTTTTGCGTAATTGTTAGTTACATCAATGCCATAAATTGTAAGCAACGTTGATGCTAACTTTACTTGCGAGTAAAGGGTAATTGCAACATCGCTAGGGATTCCAGCTAAACCGATAAGTCCGTTACCAATGCCATTACCAACCGACCAGAGTGTGGATTCATAAATAGCATGATCTGTCATTCGATCCCTATCACCAAACCAGCGTGAATCATTAAGAAAAGTTTTACCCCATTCATTGCCTCCCTTAATCGCACTATTAATAGTTTGACCGATAACAGGCATTTCTATAATCGAGTCGTAATCCATGAGCTTTTCACCTCATTTATTCAAAACTTTTGGCTTACAGCTTTAGGATTCCCATTTTTCTTTCTCCACTAACAAATCGGTAATCTTACTTAGATATAGATTTTTTTACTTAATGTTATATCCTCTAAAAAAGTGGGAATAATAACGTTAGTCAGAAAACAACTTTACTCTGTAATAGATACTACGGCATCTCTGATTATTACCATCAATTAATCTCAATACTTTTATGGAAACCCGACAGTACACGCAACCTTTAAAATATTGGATAGAACAAATACAAAAGATACAGATTAAGACCATCATGTTAATCTGTATTATTCTATGGACACCTTTTTTAACAATTGCGACTTTACAGGTTCAACATTCTTGTCATCCAATGATTCCATGGGCTGTAAAAATCCCAGCATCATGTAATCAAGAAATAGTAAAAAACATCTACAAGAAAGAGTATCAGCAAGCACAAAAAGCCCTAGCAGTATATAAACAGAGTCAACAGCCACATATATTGAGCAATAATCTGAGGAATCATCTCAGAAAAGTACAGATTTCAGTGATGGAATCATTTGGGTTTTAATTCAAAATTATTGGCATCTTTTCCAGATAGGATTCTAGCAAACCAAATTTTACACTGTCGATGATATTGAGGAACGAAAAATGCAAAACCAAGAAAATAATTTTACTGTTGATACACAAGAAGTAATAGAAAATGCAAATCAAAATCTAAAGTTTGCATCGAGTAATAAAGTAATTGTGGGAGCTATTTTGCTGATTTGTATTATTGGAACACTTCTCTTAATCAATGGGGGTAATGATTTGTGCTTGTTTAGTACTTGTGGTGATAGTCGCTTTCATACTACTACATTTACGAGTGATTTTTGGTCTTATGCAGGTGGTGCAGCAACCATACTAGTCTTGACTTCATTTTTAGGAATGTCAATTTTACCTGCGGTTGGAATATCGGCAGGTATATGGCTTCTCATATATACATCGCTTCACCTTTCTTAAATGAAAACTCAAATCTAAATATACAAATAAATGCTTAACTTAATTGAACTCAGGCAAGTAAGTAAAACATTCCACAAAAGTTTTTCTAAAAGTACGATTCTCCAAAATATCGACTTCACGATACATAAAGGGGAATTTGTCGTTTTGCGCGGTGAAAATGGTGCAGGTAAAAGTACATTATTAAATTTAATCTTGGGGTTAATTAAACCGAGCCAAGGTGAAGTAAAATTGATGGGACTTTCTCCACAAGATTCTACATCAAAATTACGTGTTGGAGTGGTTTTGCAAGAAACAACTATCCCCAAAAATATAAAAGTTAAAGAACTTATCCAATTAATGCAAAGTTATTATCCTCAAAAATGCTCAGTTGATGATATTTTAAAACAAGTCAAACTCGAAGATAAATCAGAAGATTGGGCAAGTAGTTTATCTGGTGGGCAAAAGCAACGTTTATATTTTGCTCTTGCATTAATCGGAAATCCCGAACTTCTCATTCTAGATGAACCCACAAGAAATTTAGATGATAAAAGTTATAAAGAATTTTGGGAACAGATAACAGCTTGTTATAAACAGGGAATTACCATTTTAATGGTGACAAATAATAATTCTGATTGGGAAAAACTCAATTATCTGGCAACACGCTACATTAACTTGCATAAAATCACTAACTCTCCTTTTGGTAGGCAATTGAGTGAAGAAATAAACCAGACGAATAGTAATCAGATATCGACACAAAATCAACAAAATAAAACTACTGAAAGAATATCTTACAATTCATCTCACTACGTATCAAAAATATTTAGAGAACAAATTTGGAGTGAAATTATTCAGCTATTACGTACACCAGCCTTTTTAGTAGGAATTGCCTTGTTCGCATCATTTGTTAGCTTTCTTCCATTTCATGGGGAAAATGCAAAGGAAGCGCTGGCATCATTTAGTGTATTAATATTGCTAACTATTTGTATTGATCGTCTTGGTAAGCGTATATCTGTTGAACGTGCGGAAGGTTGGTTAAAGCTACTTAGAGCTACTCCATTACCACCAGGAATTTATATAGCGGCAAAAGTTTTCACAACTTTGCTACTATCTGCCGTTACTCTCATATTAATTATGATATTGGGAGTTTGGCGATTAGACATTGAAGCAAACCTAGAACAGCTTTCACTTCTCTTTATCGGCTTGATTATAGGAGCAATTCCGTTTGCAGTTTTAGGATTAGCACTATCTTATTTAACTGAGCCAAAAAGTTATGATTCTATAGCTGGTTTGTCAATTCCTATTGGTTTAGCGACATGCGGGGCATTAAAATTAACAAAACCAAGTTTTTTCCCAGATATAGTTTTATTCTCCCCTTTTTATCATTATCGAGAATTAACATTATGGGCAGCAGGAATTGATTTTGACAAGCATCTTGTATTTCACATATTATGGTTGATTTGGGCTGGATGTGTCTTTGGATTACTAGCGATTTGGGCTTATCAACGTGATTCTGTGACTCAGTAGGAAAATACATTATCCTTGTCTACAAAAAGTAAATATGCATATCCATGTATGATTGATACTAGAGATGTTCGGGGTGATATCTCTAGTATTTTTATGCAGCATATAATTACCTCTTGTGGCAGTTTAACTACAGAATATGGAATAAATTGCTACTCATTTCTTCGCTTTAATGCCAGTGAGTAAGGTAGCAACCCAACTGGAGATAATTGTCAATGGCAGAAACATTGCTAGCGGTATAATCCACAATTCTTTACTTACTAGGGATAAAATTATGGCGAGGCTGCCGACGGTGGCAAGGCTAATTGTATAGATTGTCATACCTTGACGCATCCATCCTTCTTGACAGTTGAAAGTTGCTGCTGTGGGTATGAGTAACAAACCAAATACAATTGCACCAATCAACGGACTAATACTATTAGTAAATATCCACACACCTAAAGATAACAAAGCAATTCCAAAACAAGCACCCCACCAGTTAGATTGTTGAATTTCTGCTTCCGAAAGTGCTAAACGTCCAAATTTATTCAGACGCAGCAACAAAGTAAAAAATGGGTCGGCAATCCATGTGAAAATGACAAATAGGAGATAAACGATCGCCACAATAATGACTAAGGGTTTTAATCCGACTTGATGCAATCCTACTAACATGAATCGCACGGCAAAATATAAGCCGATCGCAAACACCCATCTGGTAATATGATTTAGGCGTGACGACCATAAGAAGTAGCGCAGTAAGATGCGATAAATGGGGTTTTTTGCCTTGAGTGCTTCTACTACTCCTTGACGTGCCCATTCCATATTCGGGTTGAGTCGCAGTGCTTCGCGAAAGTATGTCAAAGCTTTGTCGGGGGATTTCCCATGGGAAAGCAAAATCCAACCGCTACTGGCATAGGAAGAAGCGTCTTCTGGGGATAAAGAAATTGCATCTGCCACTGCTTGAATGGCTTCGTCTCCTTGCCCTAACTGCGATAGCGATAAAGCTCGATAATTCAAACATTCCACATGTTCGGAATCGATCGCTAATCCCTGAATTGCGGCATCAAGGGTATTTTGCCACTGTTTGCGATTGTAGTGACAGCGTGCCAATAAAGCAAAATAAGCAGCCTGGTAAGGGTTGAGACGAATCGCTGCATATACCGACTTTTCTGCTGCCTCCAACTGATTGCGATCGCATAAAATATAACCCAGTATGTAATGGGGAAATGGTAAATCTGGGGTTAGGGAAATTGCTGTTTCTGCTGCTTGAGTCGCTTCTTGGTAACGCTGTTGATAATTTAAACATAACCCTAACAGGGCATAGGCATAACCTTCATGGGGGGACTCCGCCAAAGCTTTACGGAGTTCCACCTCTGCCATCTCGTAACGAGATTGTTCTAATAGTAATGTTGCACGCTCGATGTTCACTGGGAAAGGAGTTAGGGAATGCTGATAGGGAAATGCTCAGAACTGAGTTGGGAATCAAGAATTAACTACAAACTACATTTTTAAATACTTCAAAATATCGTCATATAAGCCACCTTCATTGGCATACAGGGCATAATTACGGGCTGTGGTAAACCATTCTTTGGTTGATGGCTTAATACTGCCAGCAGCAGAAAGTAAATCTTTGGTTGAGAGGGGTTTGGGAATACCAATTTTCATCGCTTCTTGTAATTTGCGTTCCACTGCTAAATCAACCACTGCTTTTAAGTCGGCTCCGGAGAAATTCTCTGTCTTTTTACTGACATGTTCGTAGTCAATTTCCTCAAGTGGCTTGCCTTGACATAATAAACGCAAAGTGGCTGCTCTGGCTTTGGCATCTGGTGGTGGTACAAATAAGATTCTGTCAAATCTTCCCGGACGGCGAAAGGCTGTATCTAGATGCCAGGGAGCATTGGTAGCTGCCAAAATCAATACACCTTCATTCGAGCTTTTGACACCATCCAGTTCTGATAAAAACTGATTGATTACCATGCGACTCGAACTTTGTCGTAGGTCGGTACGATTAGCGGCAAGGGCATCTACTTCATCGAAAAATAAGACGCAGGGTTGATTGTAGCGGGCTTGCTCAAAGATTTCATGTAAATTACGTTCGCTATTCCCCAGCCACATGTCGAGGACATCGTTTATACCAACGGAAATAAAGCTGGAATTGATTTCGCCAGCAGTGGCACGGGCAAGATATGTTTTACCACATCCTGGAGGACCATAGAGTAAAATCCCACCCCCAATGGTTTTACCGTAAGCTTTGTAGAGTTCGGGTTGGTTGAGGGGATAGATGATTTTCAGACGAATTTCATCTTTGAGAGTATCCATTCCCCCGACATCTTGGAAGGAAATTTCCGGGCGTTCTAGGATATCTTCATCTAAGAAGGCGATGTCGTCTCTGAGAATCGATCTGATTTTACCGTTGACAACTTCGTTGCTGGTTTCCGTGTCGGTAATCCCCAGAAGTCCGGCAAAATCTGCATCTGCGATCGCCGGGTCAAGAGCGATCGCCTGGCGGTATTGGCTGACTGCTTGCTTAACTGCACCGGAATTTAATAATAATCGCGCATGTAATAGATATGCAAGCGGTGGACAATCGGAACGTTTCACAAAATCTTCAACAATCACTAAAGCTTGCGAATGCTTGCCCTGTTGATAAAATGCTTTTGCTAATCCTAGTTTTAATTCACTTTCTTCTGGCTTAAGCGCCAAAGCCTGACGGTATTCTTGCTCGGCTTCGTCAAACTGCCCCACACTCAAGAGCATTTCTGCCAAGTGTTGTCTGAGGGGAACATTATTTGGAGAAAATTTTAGTGCCTCGCGCAGTGCTTTTACCGTTTCCTGGCTGGTAGTCATATCATTTTCGACTTTGATTTTTTGGTTAAAAAAGAAATTCAAATGCAGTAGTGTCTATCATAAGCAATCAAAAATTGAGTTGATGAAAATGAAAGTAGCTCAAATACTTGCCCTGTGAAGTTTTGAGGCTATTCTCAAATGCCTATTTTTCATGACTGACTATCAAAAATGACTATAGGTAGGGATTTTTGGATGACTACACAACAACCAGATGCCCTATTCCTCCGCACTCGCAAACTGAGCCGGTATTTCCAGGGGAATTTGACCTAATAAACCTTTACGGAAATCAGTGAGCAATTGACAGGCAGTACGTTCTACGTCGCCGTTGTAACGATATTCAGCTAATGCATGGAGATATGCTTCACCTGTGTAGTCGCTGGGATCAAAATTGTAACGGGTTTTCAAGAGATTTTTGGGTAATAAATTCGCTGCCACGGCTTCGAGATAAGTAATAATATCTACAAATGCCGATGCAATTAATTGATTATCGTAGGAAGCATTCCCAATATCATCACAAATCGCTAATTTGACCGCAGCTTCTTGATCTTGCAATTTTAAAGGGATGACACCAGGTGCATCCAGTAATTCTAATTGATCGGAAATTCTCACCCAGCGCAAGGAACGAGTCACGCCGGGACGGGCTGCACTTTCGACTACACGTTTACCCAGTAAGCGATTAATTAAAGCCGATTTTCCCACGTTAGGGAATCCAATCACAACAGCACGGACAGGGCGTGGTAACATTCCCCGACTTTTGCGACGTTGATTTAATTCAACTCCTGCTGCCTGTGCGGCTTTGGCAACTGCGGCTACACCTTGTCCTTGCTGGGCATTGGTGTAATAGGGCACTTCATTATTCTCTTGAAACCAGTTTGTCCAAGTTTGCCGGACTTGGGGGGAAATCATATCTAGGCGGTTCAGCACGAGTATGCGGGATTTATTCCCAATCCAGTCGAATAATTGCGGGTGGTGTGTGGAGATGGGAATGCGCGCGTCGCGAACTTCGAGAACGACATCAACAAGTTTGAGTTGTTCTTTGAGTTGCTTTTCGGCTTTGGCGATATGTCCGGGATACCACTGGATAATATTTAATTTATAGTTTTGAGTTAGTCCCATTTTTTAAGTGCTGAGTGAATGAGTTAGAAGTTAAAAATTCTCCCTTATCTGACTTGTCTACCTTTTCTCCTCTGAATTTCTCGTTTCCTGATGTAATATAATTCGATTACCGTCGGGGTCGTAACTATATATTTCTTGTCCGTGGGATGCTGTGATAATTTTTCCTGGTGGTGGATAGCCTAAGTCAGTCAAATGGGCGATCGCATTTTTTAAGTCTTTAACCTCTAAGCACAAACTCATTTTACTCTGGGTCAGCGTTGCAAATTCTGGTTCATGTGTCGGTTTGGGTTGAAAGATGCCTAATTTCACACCGGGAAGTTGATATTCTGCATATACATTGGGAATATATTTTCTCGGTTCTTGGTTGAGGAAAGCGGTGTAAAAATTCACTAGTATTTCTAAGTTGGTGGCTGCGAGAGTCACTAGGGAATCTGTTACTTGTATTTGATTAGACATTAGATATTAGGAGGGTCAAAATTAAGCAAAGCTGGAAAAATCTAAATTTGGGGGAATATCTTGAATCCGCCCGGAACCAACAGCACGGATAGCTTCGCGTAATGAAACATCACCCGTATAAATCGCCCGTCCAACGATCGCAGCTGTGACTCCTTGAGGTTCCAGTGCTAGTAAACTGAGTAAGTCAGTGACAGAACTCACGCCCCCAGAGGCAATTACGGGTATAGAAATTGTATTGGCAAGTTCACGGAGTGCTTCTAAATTGGGTCCTGCCAGGGTTCCATCTCGGTGAATGTCGGTGTAAATTATTGCCGATGCCCCAAACTCTTGCATTTGGATGGCAAGTTGAGTAGCTTCGACTTCGGAGGTTTCCAGCCAACCGCGTGTAGCAACTTTGCCGTTACGGGCATCAATCCCCACGATAATTTGTGTGGGAAATTCTTGGCAGAGGCTTTGTACTAACTGGGGTTGTTCGACGGCAACGGTTCCTAAAATTGCCCAGCGCACCCCAATATCAAATAATTGTTTCACACTCTCGCGATCGCGTAATCCACCTCCGACTTCAACGGGGATTGATATCTCCTGCGTAATTGCGGCGATCGCTTCTAGATTAGCGGGTTTACCTACTTTTGCGCCATCTAAATCGACTAAATGTAGTCGAGTTGCACCTTCGTCTTGCCACTGTTTGGCAACTTCAACTGGATTTTCGTTAAATACTTGCGACTGTGCGTAGTCACCTTGATATAGTCGCACGCAGCGACCGGCAAGTAAATCAATTGCGGGGATAACTTCCATTTTTGCGTTCCTTATAAAATTACAATTCTCACTGCCCAGAGTTTTATACAGTGAGTATGCAGTTTGATTGTGTCGGGAGAAGTTTATTTTCTCACCAAACAAGTCGGATTAGGGTATGTTTGAGAAAGTTTGGACTGGTCAAAAAACCCTATACAGTGTGTCGCGTTGTTGATACGGACGTTGACAAGATGTAGTGATCGCTTTTTGGAAATCCTCTACTTCCATACAGGTGCCACCAATTGCACCTGCCATTGTCGTAATGTGTTCTTCCATCAACGTGCCACCGATATCATTACAACCCCACTTTAAAGCTTCAGTGGCTCCTGCAAGTCCCAGTTTTACCCAACTTGGTTGGTGATTGATAATATAATTTCCTAAATAAATTCGAGCTACTGCTGTTAGTAAAAGTGCGTCTTTTAACACAGGTTGGTCACGTCCAACACGACGACGCAAGGGTTTTGGCGCTTCCTTACCCACAAATGGTAGCAAAATAAACTCTGTTATTTTCGTGGGATAATTATTGGCGATCGCTTTTTGTTGCAGAAGTCGCAATTGTTCTAAATGTTCAATTTGTTGTTCGGGTGTTTCGATATGCCCCGATAGCATGGTGCTGGTGGTGGGTAATCCAAGTTTGTGTGCTGTTTCAATAATTTCTAACCAAGTATTCGCGTCAATTTTCTCTGGACACAGTACCTTTCTCACAGCATCATTTAAAACTTCAGCAGCAGTCCCCGGTATGGAACCAACACCAGCATTCTTGAGGGCGGTAATGACTTCGATGTAGGAAATATTATCCAGTCGAGCAATAAATTGGATTTCTTGGGGTGAAAAAGCATGTAGGTGTAACTGGGGAAACTCTTGTTTGATGGTTTCTACTAACTTAATGTAGTAATTTAAAGCCTTACCATCAATTTTGGCTTCCGGATTCAATCCACCCTGCATACAGATTTCTGTCGCCCCTCTTCTGACTGCATCAGTGGTTTTTTCACGAATTTGCGCCCAATCTAACCAATATGCACCGACTTCACCCTCATCTCGACGAAAAGCACAAAAGCTACAATGTTGCTCGCAGATATTGGTAAAATTAATATTGCGGTTAATCACATAAGTGACAGTGTTTCCCGCCTGTTGTTGACGTAGCTTGTCAGCAGTGTCGCGAATTCCGCTAATAATATTTGAGTCAGTTTGTTTCAGTAACGTTACCCCCTCTGCGGGAGACAAATCATACCCCTCACAGACGCGATCGAGAATAGCATCAACAGTTGCAGTAGCCACAGTTCTCCAACAGGATATAGGAATCAGAATTTAGGAGTCAGAATACAGAAATCAGAATATAGAAATCAAAATCCAAAAATCAGCATAAAATTAGTTGGCAGAAGTTCAGATTCCATTTCATGATACTAGAAGTTGCCATTCTTGATGTTAAACCTGGCATGGCTGGAGAATTTGCAGCTACCTTTAAAATAGCCTCAACCATCATTGCTTCGATGTCGGGATATATTTCTCACGAACTCCAACGTTGTATAGAAACGGAGAACCGTTATATCCTGTTGGTGCGCTGGCAAAAATTAGAAGATCATACTATTGGGTTTCGCCAATCATTAGAATATCAACAATGGCGATCGCTCTTACATCATTTCTATGAACCTTTCCCAACGGTGGAACACTATACCCCTATTGATGAAATCACTTCTCCTAATTTCTGATGCCTGGTTTTATTCCTGCCCCAACTTGAATCAAATCACCATCTCAAATTAAGTTGCGAAAAACCATTATCATTCATCATATAGATAGAATACAAACAAAATTTCCCATCGATGCCTATGAGACAACTTGTAAAGTAAATATTAAGTAACTTCTCAGTCGAGCGTAGCACACAAACTTGCTGCTACATCAAGATTTTATATTGATTCTTCAATTTACAAATAAATTAACAAATTAAAGTCTTTGACATTCAACCCAAATCAGACTTAGCATTTGATCTAACTTTCATACAAAAATCAACATCCTCCACCAAAAACCACTTCCTAGCACTGTTCCCTCAACAATTTTTTGAATGAGTATCATCGAACCAAATTCACTTCTCTCAGTGCCAACTGGTCCTTTACGGATTTCAAAATTTCCTCCCTCATCTGCATACCGAACCAGAAACACCGTTCTGTTCTCGCTTGTAATTCCCACCTACAAAGAGCGCGACAATATCCAAAAGATTGTGGAAACACTGAGCCAGTTACTCGATGAATCCATCCCCTACGATTATGAACTAATTATCGTTGATGATGATAGTCCCGATCGCACTTGGGAAGTTGCCCAATCCCTAATTCCTGCATATCCTCAATTACGGGTAATGCGTCGTCAAGGTGAACGGGGACTGTCATCGGCTGTAGTACGTGGTTGGCAAGCCGCAGAAGGAAAAATTTTAGGAGTGATTGATGGCGATTTACAGCATCCTCCGCAGGTTTTGTTGCAATTGTTACGTGCTGTTGAAGAAGGCGCTGATTTAGCCGTTGCTAGTCGTCATGTTGATGGCGGAGGTGTTAGCAGTTGGAGTTTTGTCAGGAGATTTTTGTCCCGTGGTGCCCAACTTTTGGGTTTAATGTTTCTACCCCATGTTTTAGGTAGAGTTTCTGACCCGATGAGCGGTTATTTTTTATTGAGAAGAGACAGTATTGTTGAAGCTAATCTTAACCCTGTTGGCTACAAAATTCTCTTAGAAGTTTTGGGGCGGGGTAATATTGATGAAATTGTCGAAGTTGGATATGTGTTTAGCGAAAGACTAGAGGGTGAAAGTAAGGTGACATGGAGGCACTATGTCGATTATCTACATCATTTGCTGCGCCTACGCTTAACAACTGGAGATTTAGGACGCTTCCACCAAAGATTCAATTTTCCCATCGCCAGATTTTTACGCTTTGGTGCGGTGGGTTTTAGCGGGTTGTTTGTGGACTTAGCAGTATTTCACATTCTGCGGCAAATCATTGGTTTGGGATTAACTCGCAGTACAATACTTTCGGCGGAAGTCGCGATAATTAACAATTTTTTATGGAACGATGTTTGGACGTTTCGGGATATTTCGCGTTGGCAAAAAGGTGGCAAGGCTCGTTTTCGCCGATTTTTGAAATTTAACGTTATTTGTCTCACTGGGGTAATTTTACAAGCATTGATTGTCAACTTACTATTTAATGTTTTGGGAGTAAACCAGTATATCGCCAAATTAATTGCGATCGCATTTGTTGTTCTCTGGAACTTTTGGGTTAATCTCAAACTCAGTTGGCGTGTAACAGATGTAAATAAATAAGGGAAAAGGAAAAATAATGCTTTCCCCTAATCGGCTTATGCAGTTAAAAATACCTAAAGTTCAAGAGTCACAACATCAAGATTTTCTGTTATTACTTTTATGGTTTACTGTTGCTCTCATTTTACGTTTCATCAATCTCGGCGCTAAACCACCTTGGACTGATGAATTTTCCACACTAGTTTTCAGTTTAGGTAACAGTTTTTTAGGTGTGCCACTCGACCAAGCTATTAATGTTGATGTATTATTAGAACCTTTAAAACCACGTGTAAATACTAGTATACAAGACGTATTCAAGCATTTATTTACAGAAAGCAATCACCCACCAATTTATTTTATACTTACCCATTTTTGGTTACGATTATTTCCGACTGATGATGGATTAGTATCAGTTTGGGGAGCGAGAGCTTTGGCTGCAATCTTAGGAGGCGTAACAGTTCCCGCTACCTATGCCTTGAGTTGGCTGGTGATAAAATCCCGTTTAGTTAGTCATCTGGCTGCGATAATCATGGCAACCTCACCCTACGGGATTTTTTTAGCGCAGGAAACTAGACATTACACATTAGCAATATTGTGGGTAATTGCCTCGTTGGCTTGTTTTTTAATTAGTACACAACATCTCAAAAATAATACTAAATTATCTTTTAAAGTTGTTTTGATTTGGGTAATTGTCAATGCTTTGGGAATCGCAACACATTACTTTTTTGTGCTGACTTTATCTGCCCAAGTTATTGTCTTAATTTATCTTTTTATTCGTGAATTCAGAAAAGAGGAAAATGGGGAAAATCAAAATATCCTCACATCTTCCTGGTATCGCATTCTCGTAGCAATTACGGCTACAGTAGTCGCTGGCGCAGTTTGGATTCCAATATTTTTACAAAATAGTTATGGTGGTAAATTAACAGAATGGATACAAGGGGAACGTAGTGGTTTAGCTTGGCTGAGTCCAATTTTTCAAGCTTTAGCAGCTTGGATTACGATGATTTCTTTACTACCTGTCGAATCACCACAAATCCCAATCATCATTGCTTCTGGACTAGTCATGTTGGCTTTTTTTATTTGGATTACACCAATATTATTGCGCGGTTTGAATTTCCGACTGCAAGAGCCAAAAAATCAGTTTCTCACACATATTCTACTCAATTTTATTATTGCTTCTCTAGCAATATTTTTTATTCTCACCTATTTTTTTGGCATCGATTTAACGCGAGGGGCACGTTATAATTTTGTCTATTTCCCTTCAGTAATTGTCTTAATCGCTTCCAGTTTAGCTATTTGTTGGCAAACAGCTAAAATCAAAATTTGGCGATGGCAAATATCTGGGAAGAAGGCAGTGGCGATAGTTTGCTTAATGTCACTAACAAGTGCTATTACAGTTGTGAATAATTTAGGGTATCAAAAGTATTATCGACCAGATTTATTTGTCGAATTAATTCAAAAAACATCACAAGTACCAGTTTTAATTGCCACTACTCAAAAAACCCACGTTCATATTGGTGAAATGATGGGTGTTGCTAGAGAATTTAAAATTAGAGAAGCAAGAAAAAAGACAAACAAAGAAGCAATTAATCATGTCCCGACTAAATTTGTTTTAGCCCACCAAGATGACAATCCTGAAACTTCGACAGTCGCTTTACGAAAAATACTAGAAAAACAATCAAATGCCTTTGATTTGTGGTTAGTGAACTTCTATGCAGATAAACCAGAAGAACTAGATACTTGCGTCCAAGAAAAACCCATATTGCCAGCAATTAATGGTTATGAATACAAACTATTTCATTGCCAATAAATTGTATTCCAATTTCTAAACGCGGTTACACAACTTACACAACCTCAATCTCATCTAACCTATTAATTACCACATCTGCACCCCCGACATGATCCACCTTACCTACCCAAGTAATGCCAATACACCCAGCAGCACCAGCATTCTTGCCCATTGTCATATCACCAACCGAATCCCCAACCATCAAAGTGACAGATGGCTCCATACCCAATCTTTTGCAAGCCTCTAAAAACAACTTGGGATTAGGTTTACTCACTTCCCCGTCAACACCCATCTCTAATTCTATATAATCAGAAAGATGATGCGATCGCACAAAATTTTGCACATCACTAGTAGTCGCAGCCGAAAGAATACCCAACTTCAAACCTGCTGCGGATAAATTTTTCAATAACTGCAAACAACCAGTAAACAACGGTGAAGGAATATCTCTAACATACTTATCAGCTTCATCTAATGTTTGCCGGGCAATTTGCCGTGATTCAAACCAACTTTTCCCCGTTTCTGCGATGTATGCTGCTGCGGCTACCTCAGTTTCCCAGCGACTAGCTACAGCCATCAGCCCCGCAGGATCAATACTACCACCATTGACTCCAAATGCCATCAACAAAGGTTCCCCCACCCCTGGAACCTGCGCGTCTATCATCCTGGCTCCTCGCTGCGCCAAACTACGCAAATAGCTATCCGAGTCTTCTAATGTACCGTTTTTATCAAATAAAATTGCTTCGATATTATTAAATATCTTATTTCTACACTGGATAGTAACCACATGCAACTCCCGAAAATTCAAGTTTAATTTTTATCTATTTTTATCTATTGGCATCCCGTAATTCATAAATCTCCGCATCTCTGAAGTTTGGTAGATACCCTGAATAAATAACCAATTACTAATCACCCATCGCAACTTTCATCTCTTGGTACTCAAAATTTTTAGCACCAGTCAAAATTGCCCCATCCCATCTAGTATCACAAATATCAACACCAAATAAATTTGCCCCCATTAAATTGGCACCAGATAAATTTGTTTCACACAGAATCGCTTTGTGGAAATTACAACCCATCAAATTTGCACCACATAAATCCGCTTCTCGGAGGCTAGCACCTGTAAAATTAGCAAAATATGCTTCGCTGTGATGTAATTTCGCCGCATTCAAATTCGCTTGCAATAAATTAGCTCCATTGAGATTTGCAGCATACAAATTCGCACCCATCAAACCTGTATGATTGAGGTTGGCTTTAGCAAGTTTTGCTCCTTGTAAATTCGCCAAAAATAATTTTGCCTTCGATAAATTAGCCAATTTTAAATTAGCCGATCGCAAATCTGCTTTGTAAAGATTCGCACCTGATAAATTCGCACCACGTAAACTTGCCCCTGACAAATTCGCAGATTGTAAGTTGGCTCCGCAAATCCACGCACGATTGAGATTTGCTAAGTTAAGATTTGCATTTCGTAAACTAGCTTTATGTAGGTTTACTTCGTATAAAATAGAACTCAAAAGCTGGCAGTTGTCAAGGTCAGATTCAGCTAAGTCGGCACCGCGCAAATCAGCCTCACTCAAATTAGAACCACGTAAATCTAGATGCTGCAAGTTAGCACCCCGTAAGTCAGCACAACGCATGTCAGTATTGCGGAGGTCGAGTTTACTACCTGCCCCATCTTCAGGGGAGTTACACCTACCAATTACGGTAAGAGCTGTCTGAATATCGGTGCGAACTCTTGTTTGCTTATTTTCAGTCTCTAATTGCAGATGACGAACAACAGCATTTTCACGGACAAATGCTGTTAATATTTGCATCACAGTCCAGTTTTGCTGGGAAGATTCGCGGGCAACTCCTTCTAATACGTAAATAGCACCCGTGCGTGTCGCCACATTTTCGTGCCCTAGCTGGGTAATTGCATTCATAAATCGCTCTGTAGCTAAACGCTCTTGAGCTATTTGCGTATTCTTCACATTAATTTCATTGCTTTTTTCAATTGCGATCGCATTTCTACGTATCGCTTCTGTTCGTTTGCTGGCATAGTAGGCATTGAGCATGACAGCAAACCCCAAAAAGCAGGTTGCACTAGTTGTCAAGGCTTGGTTGGCGACTTCCACCTTTTGTAATGCCGATAACTGCCTATTTCTAGTAAAAAGCAGGAAAAACAACCCTGGTGAGACAGTAAAAATTGCAGCGATGGCAACTAGCTTACTCTTGAAAGCGTCTGTCTTATTCGCAGACATAATAGAAGTATTCCTCAAAACACAGCATTCCTACGTAGACAATTGGGAAAAAGCGTATAGCATTTATTTCAAAATTTCAATATCTGCCAATTTGCTTTACTAACAATGCTATTGTTCAATCTTACGAGACAAAGCATTGTCATAGTTCGATATGGATACCGAATTAATACCAAAAAAACCGTAGCAACACCTGATGAGGATATTAAAAAACACAGAATTCAGAACATATCCACAAATTTATTAACCCGGAGGCTAAGAAAAAAATTATTTTTTCCCCAAGGATAAATCTGAGGTTTCTGATATTACTCGTTACAGAGCTTCAGAAAAGCATTTTCTCTTCTGAATACTGAACTATAACTTTTTTCTGAGTGAATTAATAATACTTCAGTATTGAAATTACTAACACTACTTATTTAAGATTACTTCTCCGAGAATAGTATTGTAAAGATTTACATCCCTGAGATTTGCGCCATCTAAGTTTGTACCGTGTAAATTTGCACCACGTAAATTTGCCAGATATAAATTCGCTTGATATAGATTTGCCTCTTCCAGATTCGTATCTACTAAATTTGCAGCACCTAAAATTGCTTGCGACAAGTTCGCTTGCTTCAAATTAGCACCTGTCAGATTGGCTGCACTCAATACAGCACCGCATAAATTAGCTTGAATTAAACTAGCACCAGCCAAGTTGCTTCGGTATAAACTGACTCGCTGCAAATTTCCATGATCTAAATTTACTCCCCGAATATCAACCTCACTCAAATCGAGAATTTCCTTGTCTGCATCCTGTTTCGCATCTCTTCTGGCAATTACTGTGAGTGCGGCTTGAACATCTACACTAATATTTGCGCTAATATTTGCAGTATGACTTAGACTTTTATTTAATAATTCCGAACTTTCAAAATTTGGCTGATTCTGAATATTTGCTTGACTCCGAACAAAATTAGCAAGAAATTGCATTCCTTGCCAATGATTTTCTGGATAAGTTCTCAGAATTTCCTCTAACTCGTAAATTGCCAGTAAACGAGTTTTTAAGTCCTGTGCCGCCAGGGATTTAATTGAATTTTTAAAAGTCTGTCTCTGCATCATTCTTAGATTTTTTTACTTCAGTTTGATTTATCTTTTTCTCCGCCAACCCACTGGCGAATCACAGTTTGTAAAAACTTTACCAAAATCTCGTAGATGCATACTTAGGCGTGGATTCGAGACTAATAATTATCATTTATGACATCAATATTGCTTCCGTAAGTGCAAAAAAATTATATGAGAATAAAATTATATTAAAAAAAATTAAAGCTTGTCAAAATCTTCCGGATTTTAATTTATCAAACTTTGTCGAAAAGGTAAATATCTACAAGTTAGATATAAGTTATCAGTCGGAAATATGATTAGGCTAGATATTATTCTACCAGTAATTGAGTGTTAAGACTTATCATGATATCAAATGCATCAAAAACAACAACTAAACAAAAAAATATAGTTTTATTGGGTGGTGGTCATAGTCATGCTATTTTACTGCGATCGCTTGCCAATAAACCATTACCAAATGTTAATTTCAGCTTAATCACAGAAAATAGAGATACTCCCTATTCAGGAATGCTACCGGGACATATTGCTGGATTTTATACTCATGATGAATGCCATATCAACTTGGAAAAATTAACTAATTTTGCTGGGGCTAAATTATATATTGATGAAGTAATTAATTTAGATTTGGAGAATAATAAAGTCATTTCTACTCACCTTCCAGAGATAGAGTTTGATATTTTATCAATTGATATTGGTAGCACACCTACAACAATTACAGTTCCTGGTGCTACAGAGTATGCAATACGAGCGAAACCTGTATCGATATTACTGAGGGAATGGGATAAATTTTGTCGTGAAATTATCCATTATTCTCCACCAATTCGTATTGCTATTGTCGGAGGAGGTGCTGGTGGAGTTGAATTAGCTTTAGCAATGCGGGCAAAATTAAATAATCTCAATTTGCATGAAAATCAAGAAATTGAAATACATTTATTTCATCGCGATCAAGAATTAATGCCAAGTTATCATTTGTTCATGCGCCAGTTATTAACAGAGGTTTTATTACAACAGGGAATTAAATTACATTTAAAAGAAACTGTTTGTAAGATTGAAAAATCAGAGAAACTTTATTTAAATTGTGAATCAGGCTTAACTTGGGAAGGCGATCGCATTTTTTGGGTAACGCAGGCATCAGCACCACAGTGGTTAAAGACAACTGGTTTAAAGACAGATAAAAATGGCTTTATTTTAGTTAATGAACAATTACAATCTTTATCGCATCCCCACATATTTGCGACAGGGGACATTGCGACAATGGTTAATTATCCTCGCCCCAAAGCTGGTGTATTTGCGGTTCGTCAAGGAAAACCATTATTTGCTAATTTGCGACGGTATGTATTAGGTAAACCTCTAAAACCTTATATTCCCCAAGCAAAATACTTAAGTTTAATTGGCACTGGAGACGGAAAAGCAATTGCAAATCGTGGTAATTTAACTTTGCCACCAAGCCGTTTATTATGGTTGTGGAAAGATTGGTTAGATAGAAGATTTATGCAGCAATTTCAATAATTGTGATGGAAATTAAATACTTGTCTTCTCGCGCATCCAAGTAATAAAAAATCGATTGTTTAATGATTTGATAATTTTTCCCCTTGTCGTTTCTGGATGTGAATGTAATAAAGGAATGGGGGAATTCCCAGAAGCGGTTATAAGCATGAATTAGAGGTGTAACTATATATGTCTTTACGTAACAAATCTACCGATTGGCAAGTGGGAAATCATGAGGCTTATATGCCTGTTTATTATAAAGGTGCGATCGCTGGATTTTTCAAAAGAGAATTTTCTGAATCCATCACTAAACATCTGAACGAAGATGAACTATTAAAAAAAGCATTAACAACTGCTTGTACCGATTTAATTCGTCAATCTGGTGGTGATATTCATCAAGTAAAAACACTGATTAATGAATACTTGAAAATGTGCGATCGCCCCAAATACGGAACCCTCGCAGTGGCTGCCTTACTCCAAGAGCGACAACAAGAGCTAGATTTAGGCGATCGGGAGTTTACTAAGTTTTGTGACACTTTTAAATTGTCCCCTGTAGAGTTGAATAACATCTATGCTGGTGAACATATTGACGATAGTTTAATCGCGCCAATTTCCCGCATATTAGGTCTGCCTAAAGACGAATTAATCAAAGTCCGCGATGGATGTGAATAAAAACAATAACCTGCGGTGTTGTATTCTTACCTAAACAACAGCCTTGAGAAAAATCTTGGAAAATTTTTTGCTTTTAGGTCAATTATTCTACTAACTTTGGCATTAATTTTTGTTAAGATTGGACACGATGCGAGAAATCGCCCTACTTAACTAAATCATTACCTTGGAGATATTGAATGCTGCGACTCGAACATATCAGCAAAATTTACCCGACTGGTGAAGTCCTCAAGGATGTAAATTGGGAAGTGAAAGCGGGCGATCGCATCGGCTTAGTCGGTGTTAATGGTGCAGGAAAGTCTACCCAGCTAAAGATAATTGCTGGCGAAATCGAACCGACTTCTGGTGAAATTATCCGTCCTACGAGCCTACACATCGCCTATCTGAACCAAGAGTTTGAAGTTGATCCTAGCCGCACAGTGAGCGAGGAATTTTGGACGGTATTCAAGGAAGCAAACTCCGTCCAACTAGCCTTAGCACAAGTTCAGCGCGATATGGAAAAGGCATCGCCCGAGGAACTCGATAAATTAATCCATAAATTAGATAAATTACAACGCCAGTTTGAAGCGCTAGATGGATATGGTTTAGATGCGCGCATTGGCAAGATTTTACCCGAAATGGGTTTTCAAATTGAAGATGGAGAACGTTTAGTCAGTGCATTTAGCGGTGGCTGGCAAATGCGAATGGGTTTAGGTAAAATTTTGTTACAGGAACCCGATTTGTTGCTGTTAGACGAGCCTACTAACCACCTTGATTTAGAGACAATTGAGTGGTTGGAAGAATATTTGAAAAAGCTGATGACACCGATGGTAATAGTTTCCCATGACCGGGAATTTCTCGATCGCCTGTGTACACAGATTGTCGAGACTGAACGTGGTGTTTCTAGCACTTACCTTGGTAATTATTCTGCTTACCTACAACAAAAAGCTGAAAATCAAGCTGCACAATTAAATGCATTTGAACGTCAGCAAAAGGAACTCGAAAAGCAACAAGCTTTTGTGGAGAAATTTCGTGCTAGTGCCACTCGCAGCACCCAAGCGAAAAGCCGCGAAAAACAACTAGATAAAATTGAACGTGTTGAAGCACCAACAGGTTCTGTGAAAACTTTACGCTTTCAATTTCCCCCAGCCCCTCGTAGTGGACGTGAGGTTGTGGAAATCAAGAATTTGACCCATGTATATGACGACAAAATTCTATTTTTAGGCGCGAATCTATTAGTTGAACGTGGCGATCGCATTGCATTTGTGGCTCCCAATGGTGCGGGTAAATCGACACTGCTACGCTTGATTACCGGCATGGAACAACCATCGGAAGGTATTGCCAAGCTGGGAGAACATAACGTGATTCCTGGCTATTTTGAGCAGAATCAAGCTGAAGCCTTGGATTTGAACAAAAGTGTCATGGAAACTATTCATGATGAAGTTCCAGACTGGAATAATGAACAAGTTCGCACACTTTTAGGTAAGTTCTTATTCAGTGGTGATACGGTTTTCAAAAATGTTTCGGCATTGAGTGGTGGCGAAAAAGCACGTTTAGCACTAGCAAAAATGCTCCTACGTCCGGCAAATTTATTAATCTTAGATGAGCCGACAAACCACTTAGATATTCCCGCAAAAGAAATGCTGGAAGAAGCGCTCCAAAACTATGATGGTAGCGTCATTGTCGTCTCCCACGACCGTTATTTTATCTCCCAAATAGCCAATAAAATAGTTGAAATTCGTGACGGTGATTTTCGTGTTTATTTAGGCGATTATCACTACTATCTCAGTAAATTAGAAGAGGAAAAAGAAGCGGCAAAAATAGCAGACATTGAAGCGGAAAAAGCTGCCAAAAAAGCTACCAAGGCGGCAAAAGCCAAAGAGAAAGCGAAGAAGTAATTATTTATATAGCTGAATTTCCCTAACTTGCGGATTACTGCATAACAGGTTTTCGATTCAGCTTTAGTAAAAAAGTTAGTAGAGCCAAAAATTAATTAAGGGATGCAGAAGGGGAAACAAAAATGTTTCCCCTTTTCCCCCGATTATCTAAACCTAAACCATGCCACCAGCAGCTTGAAAACGAGCGCGAGCGCGTTTATATGCTTGATTTGCTTGGAATTGTGCTTGTTTATCATCAGCAGAAACTTGTCCTAAACGAGTTTCCGCTTCGTTGTATGCAGCGCGTGCTTCTTCGAGGTTAATCGTATCACCACGTTCCGCAGCATTGACGAGAATCGTCACTTCATTTTCTTCAACTTCGGCAAAACCACCCTGTAGGGCGATCGTAATCCAAGGTTGGTTTTTGCTAGGACGTACGCGCATTACACCAGTATCCAATGCTGAAAGCAATGGCGCGTGTCCACTCAGGATACCAAGTTGTCCAGTAGTGCTAGGAAGAATGACTTCCTCAGCAGCTGCATCCCAGACTGTTTTATCTGGGGAAAGTACGCGAACAGTTAATGTCATATCTTGTCTGTTGTTAATGGTTATTGGTTAATCGCTAATCGTTAATGGTTAATTGTTATCTATTCGGTATTAGTTATTGATTATTGGCTACTTCTGTCAACTTACCATTAACCACCAACCACCTAACTATTAACTATTAACCACTAACTATTAACTATCAACAATTAACTAATTAGCCTTTCATTTTTTCAGCTTTAGCGATCGCTTCGTTGATATCGCCAACCAAGTAGAATGCTTGTTCAGGTAAATCATCCAACTCACCCGACAAAATCATCTTGAAGCCTTTAATGGTATCTTCAAGCTTCACATACTTACCAGGAGAACCTGTAAATACTTCTGCAACGAAGAAAGGCTGCGACAAGAATCGCTCAACTTTACGTGCGCGCGCCACAACCAAACGGTCATCTTCAGACAACTCATCCAAACCGAGAATTGCAATAATGTCTTGTAATTCTTTATACCGTTGCAGTGTCGCTTGTACAGCACGAGCAGTATCGTAGTGATCCTTACCAACAATGTCGGGTTGCAACATTGTCGAGGTCGAACCCAATGGGTCTACCGCCGGATAAATACCTTTAGAAGCCAAGCCACGAGACAATACAGTTGTACCATCCAAGTGGGCAAATGTGGTCGCAGGTGCGGGGTCAGTCAAGTCATCCGCAGGTACATATACAGCTTGAATCGAAGTAATCGAACCTTCGTTGGTGGAAGTAATCCGTTCTTGCAAAGCACCTACGTCAGTACCCAAAGTTGGCTGATATCCTACCGCAGAAGGCATACGACCTAAAAGTGCGGATACTTCCGAACCAGCTTGGACGAAACGGAAAATGTTATCGACGAACAGCAATACGTCTTGCTTGTTAACGTCGCGGAAATATTCAGCCATTGTCAAACCAGACAAGCCAACACGCATCCGCGCACCGGGTGGTTCGTTCATCTGACCGTACACTAGCGCAATCTTCGACTCGTTGAGGTTGTCTTTGTTGATTACACCAGATTCCATCATTTCATTGTAGAGGTCATTTCCTTCGCGGGTACGTTCGCCCACACCTGCGAATACTGACACACCACCATGTTGAGTGGCAATGTTGTTAATCAACTCCATCATGATTACGGTCTTGCCTACACCAGCACCACCGAACAGACCGATTTTTCCACCACGGCGGTAGGGAGTTAAAAGGTCAACCACTTTAATCCCAGTTTCAAACACCGAGGGTTTGGTTTCCAATTCGGTGAATTTGGGTGCTGGACGGTGAATGGGGAGAGTTTCGGTATTGTTTACTGGACCTCTGTTGTCTACAGGTTCGCCAAGAACGTTGAAAATCCGTCCTAGGGTTGCCTTACCAACAGGTACGCTAATTGGCGCACCTTGGTCTAAAGCTTCCATTCCGCGTACTAAGCCATCGGTCGAGCTCATAGCAACAGCTCGTACCTGATTGTCGCCCAGCAACTGCTGCACTTCGCAAGTTACGGAGACATCTTGTCCCGCTTCATTCTTGCCTGTAATTTTCAAAGCGTTGTAGATTCGAGGCATTTTGCCGTCGGGGAATTTTACGTCTACAACTGGACCAATGACTTGGGTAATGTAACCGATGTTCGTTTTGTTTGCAGTGGTGACCATGCTGGGGTCCTATTGATTGAAGCTATTTTTCAGATAGGGTCTTATTTAGGCTTGAGTTCAAGCTATATTCATCTTCCAGAGTAGCACTGAACGGCATCACTCTTGGGGATAAATTGATTCTTAAGAAGAACAGCTTTTATTGAAAGCTGCGATATTATATATGTCCCTTTCGGGAATAAGCAACTAAACGGACTTTTTAGTACAAATACACTCAGCAAAAAGTGTGCGTATTAATACGAGAACAATGCAAATATTACTGAGGTTAGTTTTTCCCTGAGGGGATTTAGTAGGTTGGTATTTCCCTCCAAAACCTCAGCATTGTATTCATTGTCAAATTATGTATATTTTTAAAAATCGAACTTAAAAATCGAACTTAAAAATCGGGCTTAAAAATCAGACTAATGGTCTGAATGTATTTCGATTCAGAAATTTATTGATGATTGGTAATTTAGGTTCTATTGGTGAGAGAAATGAGATTTCTCAGCAAACAAGTCGGATTATGGCTTCAATCCCAGAAAACAGGTTTGCTTTGGTCTGCTAATTTAGTTTATAAATAGTTTATAAATAACCTCTTAATAGCAGGCAATTTTAGATATGTTTGAGCTTATTAGCCCTAATAAATCAAATATTAGGTGAGATGGTACTTTTGCAAATTTACCAATGATAATTGTAGAAATAGATGCTCATGACTAGGTAGCAGATATAAAAAAATGCCCTCGCTGTTAATAACTCGCAGTTAAGAACAATGAGAGCAGTGCCATGCCATTTCACTTTAATATGTGATACACATGCGGCTTGTCCAATTTCCTAAAAGCATTTCTTAAATTTCAGTTTTAATGTTAATACGTAGCTTTTTGTTAGTCCTTGTGCAGAAATCTTGAACACAAATCAAAAGCTGTAAAAGTTACGAAAACCACAATTGCCGAGGGTTCAAGAATAGAAGTTACACAAAAGTGTGATTATCCTGTACTTATAGTTTTATTAAGTGGATTTGATTTAACGGAGTTGAGCAACTTCGATTACTTAGGTTGGTTTAAAATGGTTATAGCCGAAAGAACAAAACAGTTAATCTGTCCTCGAAGCTTGTTTGTCAAACCCATATTTTGTATCTGGCTATGAATTACTTATCAGCGCGGCAATATTTTTTTCAAGAGATTCAACAGCCTGATAGGTATATTGACTTAGCAAAGGCAGCGCTATTCATTGCACAAGAAGAATATCCTCATCTCGATCCCGAAGAGTATTTAAACGCATTGGATACGATGGCATGTGAATTACAAGAACGCTTACCAAGCGATCGCTATCCGATGAAAGTGATTCAGATTATTAACCAGTACCTCTACGAAGATTTGGGCTTTACTGGCAATACTGATGATTATTATGACCCACGCAATAGTTTTTTGAATGATGTGATCGATCGCCGCACGGGGATTCCTATTACTTTAGCTATGGTGTATTTGGAAATTGCCCGTCGGATTGATTTTCCTATGTTGGGTATTGGAATGCCGGGACATTTTCTGATTCGTCCAGATGTGGCGGAAATGGAGATTTTTGTTGATGCTTTTCATGCTGGTGAAGTTATGTTTGCTCAAGATTGTGAGGAAAGATTGAGCCAAATATATCAACAACCAGTGACATTGCAGCCTGAATATTTACCTACAGTTAGTAAAACTCAGGTTTTAGTACGGATGCTGTCAAATCTGAAGTATATTTATTTGAACCAGCAGGAGCTGGAGAAAGCCTTAGCTGCGGTTGAGCGAATTTTACTGCTGACTCCCGATGCAATTATCGAAATTCGCGATCGCGGTTTATTATCTTATCAGTTAGGGCGTTTTTATCAAGCCGAAACAGATTTACAACGATATCTCGCCGAATCACCCACAGCTAGGGATATTAAGGTGATTACACAGTTACTCAATCAACTGAAGGGAAGTAGGGAATAAAGTGGACGTAACTGGATTCGAACCAGTGACCCCGTCGATGTCAACGACGTACTCTAACCAACTGAGCTATACGTCCAAGCCTTATCTATCATAGCACAAGTGCCTGAAAAAAATCTACTATTTTGAAGAACAAAGCAGAAGGCAACTTGGTATGACTTCTGTCCTGGTAGTTTGAGGATGATGAGATTGCTACCAAATATTCCGATTCTCATGGATTATAAGTTTGTCTTCTTCTGAAAATAGAGAAGCTCTTCCATCAGAGGTTATGTATAAAGTAAACCTTAAGACCAAAGAAACCCGGTTTCTGGGATTTAACTATTGAGCATCATCTGAATTTATTGATGAGAAACCGGGTGTCTCCCTGTGCGACTATCCTGAGTATTTACTTTATAAATGTTCCCTAAGATGGTTCAATAATTGCGACTCTAAAAAATTGATCAAGAATTATTGGAAATCCGCATGAATGGCAATAAATCTTGGAGGATTGTCTCGTGATAGTGTTCTTGTGGATAATGTCCAACATTATTTAGTCGCACTATTTCCCCATTTGGTATTTCTTTGGTAAATTTTTCTGCCATTTCTACTGGTAACCAAGGGTCGATTGTTCCCCATTGAATTAATACAGGTTTTTGCCATGCTGGGAAACCAGTTTCAATTTCATTCATGGCTTGTTCAAGTTGTAAATTGCGAATTGTGGCAAGTAAAGCACGTCCTGAAGATGAGGATTTTAAAAATGGTTTGCGATAAATATCCAAATCTTTATCTTCAATTCGATAACGCGAACCCCCTTCTAAAGTTCTATCAACTAATAGCGGGTCTTGGGTAATCATTTCTCCCGCTAAAGGTAGACCCATTTGTTTAATTTTCCAGGGTACTTTTGCCGTCGTAGAAATTGGTGTATTTAAGATAGAAATATTTGCTATTTGTTCGGGATGACGCAAAGCATATTGTAATCCCACCGAACCGAGATAACCTTGCACAACTAACGAAAATTTTTCAATTTCTAATGCTTGAATAAACCCTTCTAAAGCATGAATAAAAGTATCTGGTTTGTAGGCAAACTCGTATTTTTCCGGTTTAGACGAAAAACCATAACCAATCCAGTCAGGCGCGATCGCTCGGTTTCCTTGTTGTGATAAAGCAGGTAAAATATTTCGCCAACTATAGCTTTGTGATACTAACCCATGCAGTAAAACTACTGGTAATAAATCACTGCGCCCGATCGGTTCAGATTCGCGATAAAACCAATCTAAAGAGTCAATTTTGATATTTTTTTCGAGAACTGCCACTACAATTTGTTATTGATTAATTGTTAATTAGAAACAATCATCTCACGAATTGCGATCGCAGTTGCAGGGGCAAGTAAAACGCCGTTGCGGTAATGTCCGGTGGCAAGCAGAATATTACTAAATCCTGGTAATTTTTCAATGATTGGGGCAGGACGATTTTCGGGACGGGGACGCAAACCCAACCAAGTGCGGGTAATTGTGGCATGGGCGAGTTGGGGGCAGTAGGATATTGCTTGCTGTTTTACTGTTTCTAATAATTCTGCATCTGGGGGTAAGGGATTTCCGATTTCGTTGGGAAATTCTACCGTCGCCCCTACCCAATAATCGGTAATGGGTACAATCCCCGCACCACAAGGAACTATGTGTACGTCATTACTCGTTAATACTGGTTGAAAGTCTGGGTTGCCTAAAGCATGTCCGACATGAAAATGTATCGCTTGTCCGAGTACGGGACGAATATCGACTTTTTGCTGTAATTGTTCTGTGAGGGGAGTGGAACCAAGTCCAGCCGCAATAATAGTCTTATCTGCGGTAATTTTGCCATTGTCAGTTTCAATTTCTATCTTTTCTCCCTGGGAATCTGCGGAGACACTGTGAACTGAACTGATTCCCAATACTTCTATCCCAAATTTAAAACTAACACCATTGAAAATTGCGGCATCCACCAAAGCCAATGTTAGCGTTATCGGGTCTAATTGCCGGTCTTGAGGGGAGTATACCGCACCGACGAATTTTTCAATATTTACTTGTGGACAAGCTTGTTGGAGTTGACTTTTGTCCCACACTTCCAACTGCCAACCTTGAGCCAGACGAGTTGCTGCCAGGTTTTCCCAACCAGTTAAATCATCCCCAGCCAAACATAAACTCAGAATTCCTTGACGGTTGAAAGGTATTTTCCGTCCCGATACTGCTTCTAACTTGGGAATCCATTCTTCATAAGCGGCAATACTCGCCTGTCGCATCCGCCAAGCCTTACCTTTGAGCTTGTGGCTGATAATGCCCATTAATACCCCTAAAGCTGCCCCTGTTGAAGCTTGTGCTGGGGGCTTTTGGTCAATTACAGTCACCTGTAACCCTTTGATTTGACTCAGTTCGTATGCGATCGCAGCTCCAACAATACCGCATCCAATCACAACTACATGCATAATTTTTGGGGAAATGGGTACTGGGCATGAAACATAGAGATAATATTAACTCGCAATGCCCCATGCCTAATCCCCCATGCCTCAATTAATTACCCTTCTTCAGCAGAACTACTGCTTTCAGGTAACAATTGCAGGAATTTGTCAAAGTCAGAATAAGCGGCAGCAAAATTACTTGCGGCAACTACCTGATTACCAGAAGTCGCTGCTTGATCAATTTTAACCAAATGGTCAAATAAATCCCGGGCAATTTTGCGGGCAGCTGGTTGGTCGTTGGGTAAGAGATTGGGAATAATATAGGTCATGTCCAAACGAGCTTCCGCCATTGGTCCATGTATAAAATTACCAACCTTAATCCATTCTTTTTTACCGATTAACTGTCCAAGTTCGGCAGCACGCTCACGTACTGTAACGATATCAGTCTTGTATTCATTAATCTTTTGCACTTGTGCTTGGGTATAAGTTGGAGGTGGTGTTGATATTGCCGGACCTCCACAACTCATCAAGAATGTTGCCAAAAATACCAGAATCAAGGAAATAAGAGTCCGTTGACGTGCCATAAACAGAGCTTATTTGTTAGCCAATTAACAGTGTCATTGTGACATAATCCCGTACCAAATCGATGATTTAAGCACTAAACAATAAAATTGAGTATAATTACTCAACTAGTTTTTCAGAATAATTCTAAAAATACATTCAAACAACAAATCTATACATTGACTTCTGAGGAAGAAGCTTCTCGATTTTGGCTAATTTTTACCTCTTCAGATGATTTACTCATGATTCTTATTGTTGATTGTACATAATAAATATGTGCTATTAGTTACTATAGATATGTTCATTTTTGTTACTAATCACCATCGCAGCGATAAAGTTGATAGGGAATGCCAATGCGATAATATTGCTGAATATCTTGCTTACAGATATTTTGAGATGCAAGTATGATTTGTGCGGGAAAATCGCGCTGGCGTAAACCGGAAGCAATCAACCACAAATTTAAGCGTGGTATTTCTAAGTCTTGGGTTTGGGCTGAAGCTGATTGTAATTGTTGTGGCGATCGCTTGATTGAGATATTATTGGTAATATCTTTTAAAACTTCTTCAAAATTATTTTTTTTACTAAAAAAGGCGAATTCTGTAGGTTGTGAGGCAACGTTATATTTGGCATTATTTTTTGCTTGCAGTTGTTGCAAAGCTAATGTAAAACTTAATCCGAGGGCTATATCTTGATAATTACTATATCCAACTACAATTGTCGTGGGTATAGAGGGTTCTTGATTTAGATTTTTTGCGACTAATCCCGGTTGAAAAGGTTTTTGAAAAACTAAATTGAATAGTAGGAAGAGACAACTAATGGTTCCAAAAAATAAAACTACAAAAATGGGATATTTAATTAATTTAAATTGAAGAAAATTCAGTTTTAAAATCTTAGATATGATAATTAAATTTTGAGATAAAGGAAGTTTAAAATTAGATAAGTATTTTTTTTGTTTTTTCCGAATAACTCTCTTATCTCTATTATCTTGAACTATTAAACTTGCAGCTAGTAAAGCACAAAAGCTAGGGTAGTAAATAAAGTTATAACGAGGGACAACAGTAATGTCTTTTTGCAGTAAATAAATAATAGCTAAAAACTCGAAAATTACCCAAACAGTAAAGCTACATAAAATAAATGCTGAAAATTTAGTTTTTTCTGCAATTAAAAGTCTTTTAACTCCTTGGATAAATTTTCTCCCAATCCAAATTCCGGCAAAAATCATCAAAAATGCAGAAAAGGCAGCATTAATTATTGGTTGCTTTTCTACAGGTAAGGAAATAACCATCAACACCCAATTGATAACTGTTTGATATAAAGGTGCAATATGTTGAGGAGCATGTAACCAATCAGTATCGGAACTCTGGGAATGATTGAGTAAAATTGCCAACCAAGGCAGAAAACTAATAGCAATTAATAATATTGATAACAACAGAGCCAAGCAAACTTGTGGAAAAAGCCGAATATTCCGCCTTTGCCAAACTAAAAATAAAATTAGCGTACCCACTTGGGCAATCAGGGCAAGAATACAAAAATAATGAACATAAAGAGCAATGCTATTGATAATTACCCAGTAACACCATACCCAAACTTGGATTTTATCAGCTTGAAAAATATCTTTTTGAATTTGTATTAATCCGATTAGTGCCAAACTAATCAGCAGCATCGGTAAAGTATAGTGACGTGCCTCTTGGGAAAGATATACCGCAAACGGAGAAACAGTCATACAGGCAGCCGCAGCTAATCCAGCTTTGGGTGAAAAAGCAATTCGATTGAGCCAATAAATCACGAAAATCCCAACAATACCAAATAATACAGGAAGCGATCGCACTCCGAACACCCAGTTTATCCCCCAAGATTGCAACCACCCCAACCACACATACATCCCACAGAAAAATAAGGGCGGGTGGGTTGACTGAGCAGCAATATTTTCGGCAATCTGACTACAACTAATTCCCGGCTGATAAGTGAAAATATCTGTTATTTTTGTTAAAGGTAATATTTGATCAAGTGGTAAATCCTGATAACTTTTACCTAAACTAAAAATGCTGGTAATTATCTCATCCATCCACAACGGCTTCAAATCTAAATTTCCCAACCGCAGGATTGCACCAAGTATTATGACTCCACTTAAAATTAAATAATGGAAATGTTTATTGGACATGTAGGAGAACAAGGAGAAAAGGGAAAAATTATTGAATAGCAAATTTTGAATTCAGCAATCACGAAATTACTAATAACCATTAACCAGAATCTTCTATGTCCGACGCTAATCTTACCAATACAGTGCCGCAAAACTATCTCCAAATTGAAGTAGATGGAAAAATAAAAGCGTCTTTGCTCAGAAGTCAAGCAATTGTAAATATCCGTAACAGTTTACGATTGGGACAGCAACAAATGGCAGATTGGAAAAGTGGAAAATTAGCAGTTTCGGCGGTTCCTGGTGCTGGGAAATCCACAGGGATGGCGGCGGCAGCAGCAATTGCGATCGCACGTCAATACGAAGATAATGCTAACACCCTTCGCAATACTCGCCGTCAATTAGTTGTTGTCACCTTTACCCGTTCGGCGGCGGCAAATATTAAAGCCAAAATTCGCAAATATTTACGCGATGATTTATCTTTACCCCAAACTGGATTTGTCGTTCAAACTCTACACGGATTAGCGTTAAATATCGCCAGTCGTCATCCGGAATTATCAGGATTGCAATTAGATGAAGTGACTTTAATCACTGCAAATCAAAGTCATCGTTTGTTGCGGAATGCTGTTGAGCAATGGATTGCTTACCATCCTGGACGTTATATGCGTTTACTGGAAGGTGTCCAATTTGATGGAGAAGAGACAGAGAGATTACGGAGGCAATCGGTATTGCGAACGGAAGTATTGCCAGATTTAGCCACAACCGTAATTCATGAAGCCAAAAGTTCCGGTTTATCACCCGAAGACCTGCGGGAATATAGCAAACATATCAACGACGAATATAAAATTCTCAATATCGCCGCCGGATTATACGAACAGTATCAGGAATTAATGCGATCGCGCGATTTTATCGACTATGATGACATGATATTAGCGGCATTGCGGGTATTGAATGACCCCTATGCAAGGCGGATTGAGCAAAATCAGGTATTCGCCGTTTTTGAAGATGAAGCCCAAGATTCCAGCCCATTACAAACACAGCTTTTGGAGATTTTGGCGACGGATGCGGAGGTGGAAACAGGGGTAGAAAACACAACCACAGGCAGATATACGCCCCCATCCGTTAATCTAATTCGGGTTGGCGACCCCAATCAAGCCATAAATTCCACCTTTACCCCGGCAGACCCGATCTATTTTCGGGAATTTTGCGAAGAATGTCACGGAATTGGACGACTTGCCACAATGGATCGTGCAGGACGCAGTACCCCAATTGTGATTCAAGCCGCGAATTTTATGTTGAATTGGGTGAATAGTTTGTATGCAGGGGAAAGGGTAAAAGAAAACACAGGGACACGGGGACGAGGAGAGGGGAAGAATTCTTCAGTTTCCAGTTCTTCCTTCCCGACACCTTTTCGTCAACAAATGATTCATACTGTTGATCCGAATGATCCGCAACCGGATGCAAATCCCCCCCACATCGGACTGGGACTGGAATTATATACTCCTCGCGATATTCACCATAGCGTCGAATTACTGCAACAGCGTGTAGTAGAACTATTTGCACCTAACCCCAGTAATACCCGTGCTGCCATCCTCGTGCGCGAAAATCGCCAAGGTAGATGGTTAGCGGCAGCCCTTGCTAATGTTTGTAAAGAAAATCAAATTATTTTGTACGATGCCGGAGAACGCGATCGCCATTCCCACGTACCTGCGGAAATTTTAGCATTACTACAATTCTGCGATCGCCCCCATTCTCCTGACTACCTGAAAGCGAGTTTGGAGGTGATGGTGCAACGTCAATTAATCCCAACTCAAGATTTGAATGCCCTTGCGGCTCAACCGGAGGATTTTCTTTACCCCACACCCCTGGCGACACCCCAAACTGAGCCTGTACTCAGGGCGGCTCGCTTATGCCGAAGTTTACTCAAGGCAAAGCTGGAATTGCCTTTGTATCAATTAATTTCTTTTCTGGCTTTAGCTTTAAATTATGACCAAGCCGAACTTGCTACAGCCGATAAACTTTCGGAACGGGTAAATTTACAAATTGCCGGGAATAGTTCCATGGGTTCAATGCTAGGTGTACTCAGCGAAATTGTCACCTCTGAGCGTTTTGAAGCAGTAGAAACTGAAGATGTCGAAGCTCGTTATACCCGTGGTGGGCAGTTGACTATCATTACTATGCACAAAGCCAAGGGTTTAGATTGGGACTACGTATTTATACCCTTTTTACATGAAAATTTAATTCCCGGTAAGTTTTGGGTACCGCCACAAAGTCAATTTTTAGGCAATTTTACTTTATCAGAAGTTGCTCGCGCTCAAATTCGGGTAGCACTTCACCACGGCAAAGAAAATATTCCTAGTATTACAGAGGCTTGGGAACAGGCAAAGTATTTAAAAATAGCGGAAGAATACAGATTGCTCTATGTTGCCATGACAAGGGCAAAACGGATGTTGTGGATGTCTGCTGCCAAAAAAGCACCTTTCACTTGGAGTAAGCCGGAGAATTTGCAAGAACAAAATCCTTGTCCAGTGTTTCCTGCTTTAAAACGGCAATTTCCTGAATGTGTAGTTGATTTAGCTGTAGCACCCAAATAATGGGATACTGAAATTACCAGATAGCGATCGCAATTTTTAGACAATTAATTAATCAGGAAAAGCTAAACCAGTTCTGGGGTCGCGGATATATAATCCGAGAGTGAGCGATCGTATCACCTCATCCCAAACAGGTATTAATTGTTCCGCTTGATCTGCCCAATAGTCAAATGTAATCAAGCATTGAATATTTGACCCCAAACCAATGCAAGTCCGCGAAAAAGCTTCCCGTGGCTCTGTTTGAGTATCAATAAACTTAATCTCCATCCACATAATTCGCGCAGTTTGCCGCTTGACGGTAATAACTTCTCCCCTTTCAATAATGTTGCGACTGTCATCTGCCATAATTTTCTTCAAAGTCGTTTTCAGGGGAAACAAACTCCAGTCATTAGGTGGCAAATGATTGTAGGATACCTCCAGCGCACAATCATCATCGGGTGGTTTTTTGTCGAGAAACTTAAATGATTTGTCCTGTGGTTCACAAATCCATTTTTGGGGGACATGGCAGCGCACAGCCCCCCTACCAGCAACAAAAATCTTATAGCCTTCAGAACCTTGCCAATGATGATCTGGTTTCAGTTCAAGTGTCTCTTTAATCCACTGGAGATTGCTTTTCTTTCGCTTTGCCATATTGCTTTCTCTGGTGATGAGTACCTACTTTGTTGATGCTATCAAGCTATTAAGTTGTTATCTTTTAATTTTATAACTCCTTGCTTAACTACGTTGTAAAAACTCAATCTTAGGTAATAACGGATCAGAAACAATACCAATGCCAACAAAACCCCAACGCTTCATTAAACCGGATATTTGACTACCAGAAATTGATTCCACACCCAGTTTATTTGCTAAATCACCTGCATGAGTATTCAAATAACTCATCGCGTCAAAATCTTCGTTAAATAATAATAAATAGCTTTTTTCCTGTTCATTGGGACGTGCAGCTAAATATTTCCCATCAGTTTTAGAACGAATTAAATAATAGATTTCTGTCATAATTCTTTCAACATCAATATTAGGGAAGTGGGCAAGTAATGTGTAACTTAGCACTCGCCACTTTCCACTCCTAAGGAATCATGTAAAAATAAGTAGTGCAAGCGTCTCGCTTGCTATTTTCCAAAAGCGAGCTTTCCGTCCCCGGAGTTTTCCATGAAGAACATCTCCCCGGAAACTCCTCTCCACACTACTTATTCAATTTATTTTGACACAAATACTAACTAATTCAAATCTTCAAGTTTAATTCTGGGGTCGGCAGCTTTGAGCATTAAATCAGCAACTAAGTTACCAAATATTAGTAATACCGCACCCATGACCAAGCTTGCCATTAATAAATACAAATCTTGATTGTTGAGTGCTTGTAAAGTTAATCTACCTAAACCGGGCCAGTTAAAGAAAAACTCGGCAATAAAGGCACCATTGAGTAAACTTGCCAATTCAAACCCTAGAAGAGTGATTAGTGGGTTGATGGCATTGCGAAGGGCATGAACGTAAATAACGCGGTTTTCTGGTAAACCCTTGGCGCGGGCTGTTTGGATGTAGTCTTGGCGCAATACATCTAGTAATTCACCGCGTGTAATCCTCTGTAAGCCAGCAAAACTAGTAATACTGAGGGCAATAGTTGGTAAAAGCATATGCCAAAGCACATCCAGAATTTTACCAAACCAATTCAATTCATCGTGGTTGATGCCTGTCATCCCACCGACGGGGAACAAGGGAGCAGTGACTTGGGCGAAAATTAGCAGCAGTAATGCCGTGACAAAACTCGGAAAACCTTGTCCCGCGTAGCTAATAACCTGGAGAATTCTGTCAGTGGCACGATTTTGTTTGACGGCAGCGATAATACCGAGAGGAATTGCGATCGCCCATGTCACAATTAAGGAAGAAAGTGCTAACACTAGGGTGGCAGGCACCCGTTCTGATAACAGCGATGAGACTGAACGTTGATAGACAAAACTCTGTCCAAAGTCTCCTTTTGTCAAAATTCGCTGTAACCACAAGAAGAATTGCTCAAACCAAGACTTATCCAAACCGAACTGACGCTTCAATTCCTCAATTCGCTCCGGCGAAATTTTCGGATTTTGTTTTAATGTATCGAGATAATCGCCAGGGGCTAATTGAATAATGATAAATGATAATGCCGAAGCTAAAAATAAAGTTAATAAGGCTTGCAATACACGCTTAATTACGTAAATAAACGTCTCACTAGTTACGAGTCGAATCAGCCAATCTCGCCCTGATACAAAAGAAACTCTAGTTGCTGTCATTTTTTAATAGTTTGCTTGTTGCTTGTTGGTTAGTTTGGTTATTGGGTAATAGTTACTACTGAATGTAGTTGTTTAACAATGTCTTTACTGTCACCCAGTACGTAGTCACAATCAAACACCAATAAAGAGAGTGTGCTGCCCTCCCGCCAGGAGCTAACTACACTCTCTTCGGGTTTGATATTTTATTCAACCTACCTACTGCATCTAGTAACCATTCACAAAATTAATACTCAACTAACGAGATAATCGGCACATCAGGTAAGTGTCTGCGCCCTTCTAAATCTCGTAGCTCGATGATAAACCCAAATCCTACCAGTTCGCAGCCAATTTTTTGTAACAATTTTGCAGTCGCACCTGCGGTTCCACCTGTGGCAATCAAATCATCGACGATTAAGACACGACTTCCTTGTGTTAAGGCATCCTGATGGATTTCTAAGCAATCAGTGCCATATTCCAACTGGTATTCTACTGAGTGAACCGCAGCAGGTAATTTCCCTGGTTTACGAACAGGAATAAAACCAGCCTCCAATTGATAAGCTAGAGGAGTGCCGAAAATAAAACCTCGTGATTCCATGCCGACTACATAATCAACCGTCAAATTTGCCTCAATACATTTTTGTTGTAGCAAATTAATTGTGTAGCGCAAGCCATCGCGATCGCGTAGTAATGTTGTAATATCCCGAAACATAATTCCAGGTTTGGGAAAATCAGGAATATCACGTATTAAAGATTTTAAATCCATAGATGAATAATAGTGTAGAAGGTGAGAATGGTGGCGTAAAAGAGGAAGAGTGAGCCAGTCAGAGAGGTAAAAATAATCAATATTTCTCCATCCCCCTGTTTCTGATTCCCTTTTGCACTCAAATACCCCAGAATCGTACACTATAATGTCATAGTTCCTTTCTGTGTAGACAAAGAGGACGCGAGATTACTTGTTAACTAATTAAGCGTAAACCAACACTGATTTCAGTATAAATACGCTTGCAAAGCAGTGTTTCAGCAATCCTGTGGATTGACGATTGGAATAATCTACACCAAGCTAAGGATGTAACTACGCAATTAGCAAGCAGGCAAAATTATTGTCTGCAAGTTAGTGTCTCAAAAATAAAAAATCCATGCAAAATCTTGATTTCCGTATACGGAAACGATTGAGGCAAATGAGTAACTAAATGTATATATTAGACAATCGCTATGAAATTTCGGCAAAATCAACAGTGAAAAAAAACTTTTTCTGGGAATCTTTAGTCTCTAGTAGTCTGTAAATTTAATGTTGGAGGGTAATTTTTTTGCGTGTCCCCGCGTTTCTGAATTTCCCCATCATAAATTATCTTTCATTGCAATTTTGACAGAGTAATCCTAATCCTCTAAATCCTAATTTCTATCTGTTGCAGCCTTTTTACGGTACTTATAATGAATGTTTCTGCCAGTTTAACCTCATATAACGATAGTTCAACTCCGCGATCGCTACCAATGATTCTGGATACTTTGCCCAATCCGGTGATTGAGGGAGAAGATTGTCCTCGTCGCACTCGCGTACAAATAGACCTACTACTATTGGCGATCGAAGCACTAGAATTAGGTGGTTCGGAAGCTATTTTGGCATTTGCCCAAGAATTAGAACTCAAAAGCATTATTAAAGATAGAGTTAATCTCTGGCGGATGCGTAGCAGTAATCCAATTCGGAGAGCGTATATACGTCGCCCCTTAAGTATTATGGAAGCTAAAGCCTTAGTGGTAATTGCTTGCTACATTGCTCGACGCTTAACAGTTACTATCCGTCAATTGCTCATCATCTACCAACAGATGAGTGATAAACAAATTCCTCTCGAACAAAATCTGAGGCTCTCAAATTATCTCGAAAGGTTCCGTGCCCATTTTAAAAGCCGGATGAATCCTCGCCGCTCAGGTGTAATCGCCATCACCTCAGAGGAGAAATTAGACGAATTAGCAATTCATTTATTGGGACAATTATTATTCTGTACAGGCACTTCCGGGATGCAGAGGTTCTGGATTAGCTTGTTTGATGGCGAAGTCAATTAATATCCCCGTAAAGTATCTGGCAGGCTTGATTTTAGAGGTTTACATGAATATTCAAAGAAAATATAGTTTACCAAATTGCACCTTACTTTTAGAAGGTTTAAGTGACGCTAGCAGGACAGCACATTATCAAGAAATGCGTCCTGAGTTATCAATATTAGTCAATGCCGAATGTTATTTATCCGGTTTACAACAACCCTTATCGGGTGGACGAGAATTTTTTGAAAGCTTGGTACGTACAGTTAATGCCTATGCCCAAGAGTTTTTGAGCAATGTACCTAATCCACTCTTAAAACATCAAGATTCGGAAATCGTCCAGCTATACAAAATTGATAGCAATCGCCACAAACTGATTGTCAGCTCCGAAGTCCCTGCTCAATCTGCGGAATATAGCGCATCTGGGGCGACAATACCAGTCGAATTTGAATTAAATACAGTCCAACTCTTTGATTTAGTCGAAGCTGTAGACCAATTTTTTGCCGACAGCCAAACATTACCAGAAGTTACTCTCGCCCTGCAATCGGTTTCCCGAAACGACGCTGGCGCAAATCAAGCTTTAATTAAACAAGCAGTTCCAGCTAGTCTGGGATTATCAAGTTTAGCCGCCGCCGCCTTTGTATTTAGCTTAATTCCCGCGCCACAACCGAAAACACCAGAGCTACAGTCTCAACAAGAAACAAATCCAGCTACAAGCAACCCGACATCATCCGCTTCGGCAAATCCTGTAGCTGCTACCCCTATAGATGTAGCGAATAACACTGCAACACCAACACCAGCCCCAACGCCAACAACCACAGCAGTAGCATCTCCAACCGCCAGTGACATTGAAGCACTGATTAAAACTGTTCCCGAAATTACCGATCCATCCCAACTACGGGCACTAAATCGTCAGGTATATAATCAAGTCAATCCAGCTTGGACAAATCGTAATACTTTAGAAAATGATGCGGTTTATCGAGTTGGAGTCGCTACTGATGGTGCAATTCTTGGCTATAAAGCAGTTAATCAATCCTCAAACGGCGAAATTAGTAAACTACCTCTACCAAATCTGCTGTACAATCCGGCAACTAGACCTCCAATTACCAACGAGGCGATCGCTCAATTTCGGGTAGTATTTAGAAAGAGTGGCGCACTCGAAGTGAGTCCCTGGCGAGGTTATGCCAAAACCCCACAGGTTATCGGCGAAAAAATTCAAGACCCCACTCAACTTAAGGATTTAAATCAAAAGTTATACGATCAAGTTCGCGCCAATTGGGGTGGTACTCCCACATTTTCCAGTGACTTAAAATATCGAGTCGCAGTCAACAAAGATGGCAAAATTGCCGATTATGAACCCCTAAATCGCGGTGCTTTCGATTTCTATCGAGAAACACCCCTACCAAAAATGTTTAACGATATCTATGGTTCTAATGTGGCTGCCCCAAATCAGAAAGAAGCATTAGCACATTATCAAGTTATCTTCAAGCCCAGTGGCAAGTTAGAAATTCAACCTTGGCAGGGATATAAATAGTTAATTTAGAGTTAATTTAGAGTTAATTTAGAATTAATTGCGACTGAATTTGAGAAAAATGAGCGGTGGGGAGAATTAGTAATGCTACCCTTGGAGCATAAACAAGCTACGTAATTATTAACCACTTTTGGGGGTTTAATTCCCCTGCAACTAACAAGCAGCATATTTTGTGTCGGGGTCAAATCCCCGTTACAAAACATAATTGCGTTAGCGAAGCTCTTCCTAGGAAGCATTGCGTGCGAATTGCGAATTGTTTTAAACACCCCATCCCCCTATCTCCCCATCTTTGCGTCTATTTAATCGCAATTCTTGAGGCAAGCTGATATTACTTGATAACCCTCCCCATATAACTGCCCCATAATTGTGCAGCTTGGGCACTACTACCAGATGTCGGCTTATTGTCGTCATTTCCCAACCAGACACCTGTCACCATCCGCCGACTGGGGACATAGCCAATATACCAGAGGTCAACATTTTTATCAGTTGTACCTGTTTTTCCAGCTTCACCAAAACCGATCGCCGCTCCTCTGCCTGTACCACTTGTAACTACACCGCGCAGCATACGAGTCATTGTTTGGGCGATATCTTTACGGAGGACACGCTTGTTGGCTTCCCGATCTTGATCAAATGAATAGATCACCCTACAGGTTTTGAGGTCATTACGATCGCGACAGATACTGGTATCCAAAATTCGGCTGATGGCGTGGGGTCGATTCCATACACCCTCATTCCCAATCGCGCCAAACGCCCCCGTCATCTCCATGACATTGACAACACTTTGACCTAATACTAATCCCGGTACAGGGTCAAGAGGCGATCGCACACCCATTTTTTTGGCTTCTGCAACCACTTTATCTAAACCAACTTCCTGCGCCACCCGCAAAGCAATCGGATTTTCTGACAAAGCTAGCCCTGTTGCCAGGCTGAAACTTGTGCCAGCACCCGCACGACAGGGTTTATAGAGAAACCCTTGCCAGCGTAGGGGCGCGCAGGAATAAGACTTTTCCGGCGAAATCCCCTTTTCGATTGCCGCAGTATAGGCGAATACCTTGAAGGTAGAACCTGGTTGACGTTTTGCTTGGACGGCACGGTTAAATTGGCTGGTGCGAAAGTCTGTACCACCCACCATTGCTAAAACGCCACCTGTACTCGAATCCAGAGTCAGCACTGCACCCTGTGAATATTGCAAGTTTCTCCCATTTTGAGCGATGGAATTTCGCAATGCTGCTTCCGCTTGGTTTTGCATTGATGGATCAAGTTGTGTCTCAATCAAAAAATTACCTTCTCTGGCTAAGTCGCTTCCCAACAAAGATTCGAGTTCTTGAAAGACATAACTATAAAAATAGGGGGCGATGATTTTTGATTGTTTTTCACAAACTTTGGGACTAATATCTACAGGCGATCGCCTCGCTTGGTTATAGTCGTCAGTTTTGATTTTGCCCATCTCTAGCATTCGTCGCAGCACCCGATTGCGGTACTCGATTGTTTGCAACTTATTCTGACTAGTACCACAATAATCAAACCCATTCGGCGCAGGCAAAATTGCCACTAATGTGGCTGCTTCTGCTAAGGTTAATTCCTTCGCGGATTTATCAAAATAAAATTTACCCGCATCCTCAAAACCATAAGCGTCTTGTCCGAGAAAAACTCGGTTGAGATAGGTAAGCAAAATATCATTTTTGCTATAAAAAGTTTCTAATTTCAGCGCCACCACCGCTTCGCGGAATTTTCTTCCTAATGAATCCTGCGCCCCCACATAATTGCGGAACAAACTGCGGGCAACCTGCTGTGTGACTGTACTGGCTCCCTGTTGTACATCTCCACTACGGGTGTTAATTAATACGGCTCTAGCTACCCCTAATGGATCAACGCCGGGATGCCAATAATAACGGCTATCTTCCGATGCCACAACTGCATTTGCCAGGTAGGGACCAAAGTCTTCTAAGCGTTTCATATCAATGTGGGCGGTGGTTCGCGGTTCGCTCAGAGGTGTGACACCATCACGGGCGTAGACAAGTACAGGAGCGCGTGTGGCTCCAGGTAGTGGTCTTACCGAAAACTTCAGCCATTCAACGCCAATAGTTACAGCAATTAGCCCGGCGATCGCACCAACTCCATAGCCAGTCCAGGTTGCTGCATTTACATACCAAGGTGGTGGGTCTACATATTGCAAGCGTACTGATGCTGCCAGTTCTGGCGGTCCCAAGGTGAGGATATCGCCATGACGCAACTCTAGGGAAGTAACCCGGCGCTTACCTCGGTAAATGCCATTCGTGGAATTTTCATCTTTGATACTAAAAACAGGATGTCGCTGGCTGGAATCCCGCGATAGGGACAAATGGATTTGGCTGACAACCGGATTGCGGACAACAATATCGGAGGATTTGGAACTGCGACCGAGAATATAGCGATCGCCCAACAACGGATATACTTCCGCACTTTGCGCCCCCGCATCTTGAACCCAGAGTTCTGGGACTCTGGCATTTGGCTTCAACGCTAGCTTGGAAAAATCGACCCGCGCTTGAATTGTCTGAACTGCTTGTGTCAATTGACCAAGCAAAGTTTGCGGTTTTTGGGGTGGTTGGGGGGAACTCATTGGCTATTCACACCACGGTTTTTACTGAAGAATTGGGCGAGTGACGAAACTCTGGGGGAGTCCCTATGGGTAGCTTGCTTCTGTTAAGAGTAGGCGATGCTGCGATTCCACTATTGTAGCGACCTCGTTCCCCACTAAACATATACATGCTTGGGTGAACTATTTCCCCAACAAGGTTCCCAGACAACGCTCTCAAACAATGCGATCGCTGTTTTTTCTACCCTGTGGCAACGTCTTTCCGACTGGAAAGGCGCTCTACGCCTGTTGCAGACACAAAATTGTCATTTTCTCCGCTGCAATTTTTTGATTAAGCACTATATCATCAATTACTGTTCTTAAGCTCATATCTTAAATCTGGCATGAATTCAGCACATGGGAACGGTTTTTACCAATAACCAACCATCTCAGATGGACGTTAGCAATATCAAATAGTTTCCAATTCAATGGCAGACTCAAAGTCATCATACATATTAACTAATGTTGAACAGTCAATTATTTTACATTTTTCGCGATCGCAAACATACCCCCAAAAAAACTATATGCAGCCGATAAAATTCTCTCTATTTACCACAGCGTCTAACTTATGCGGTTGGGTAAACCAAGAAATTAATTTTAATTTTGTATGGGGTAAACTACTAATTATTGAAAAAGTGATGTAAATTTTACTTAGCTCTACTACCTCAATATCGAATTATTAAAATCAGAAGGCGTATTTTTGTAAAAAATACATCTGCATTTGGGAAGATTTCCTAAATGTTATTGTTTGATTTAATGGGCGGAGTATTCTGTCAAGGTGTTGAGGTTAAGTAATATGAAGGGAAAATTTCTAACCCTAGTTGGTACAGCACTAAGTTTGGCGTTAAGTTGCAGTGTTGCCAACGCCCAGTCAAGCAAATTCCCTGAATTGCAAGCACAAAACAGCAGTACATCTGCCCCAGATAAAAAGCTTGCCCCAGATGTGATGGAAATTCTATGCAAAAATTTCCCTCTTAATAGTCGCTGTCAAAGTGACGCAGATGCGAAAACTCCATCCACTCCATCTGAAGGCACAACTGAAACAACTCCTGAAAGCACAACTACTACCCCTGATAGTGGGACTCAAGTAACTCCTCCTGCGGATTCAGGAACAACAGACGGAGGTTCGACTACACCCGCACCATTACCTGGTAGTACAGTGCCAGATAACACAAATCCTTCTGGAACTTCCACCCCTGATTCCAATATTCCTAGTGATAGCGGAACACCTGTAGCTCCTCCTGCTGATGGGACAAATAATCAGGAAGCAGCGCCTTTACCAACTCTCCCTGAAAATCCAGGTAGTAATAATGATGCTGGTTCTGGTAGCAGCACAGAACCATTGAAAACACCAACTTCTGAGACTCCTAGCAGCACAGAGCCATTGAAACAGACAATACCTGCTTCCCCAGACAAAATGAATGTCCCTAGCACTATTTCTCCTGAACAAACTCCTGGTTCTGGTTTGGAACCAACACCTTCAACAGGTGTGAACAATTAATCAACAACTTTGAGATGAAGTTGATCAAACTTACCTAAGATAAGAGCAAGATGATAAATAACCGGGATTCCTTTGGAATCCCGGTTTATTTTTGTCTTTGCCAGCAAATGAGGCAATAAAGCACAACAAACATTTAGGCTGTTAACTAGTACAGTACGGCGTAAATAGGGCAAACCTTAATTTGAAGGAAAAAGCTTATATATCAACATTTTGAGCATTCTGCTTTCTGCCTTCTTAACTTCTGCCTTTTGTCTCCTGCCTTCTTACTTCTGCCTTCTTGTACTAGGCTGTTAAATTACAGCATCAATCCTTTTTGTTACAATTAACGCGATCGCCGATTAGAAGTTGGACTTTTTTGAAAACTACCAATTAATAAGCAAGCAATACCAATATTAATAAATACATCCGCAAAATTAAATACTGGAAAATTAATCAGCCGAAAATCCAGAAAATCGACAACATAACCCAGCACAAATCTATCAATCCCATTGCCCATTGCTCCACCAAGAATAAAGCCATAACCTAGTCGTTCCCAAATGCTTAACTCCGGAGCGAATAAAGCTAAACCCACCAAACCTAAACTAACAAATAATGATAACCACTTGAGGGAGTCTACTTGACCATCTAAAATACTAAAGGCTGCTCCATAATTACGAACATAGGTAAAGTGGAACACTCCTTCGATTAATGGTTTTGTTTGTCTGAGTTGGAAAGATTGCAAAACCCAATATTTGGTAATTTGATCTAAGAAAAAAGCGATTAAGGCTGCAATCCAAAATTGGCGGTTTTTTATTTGCATGAATCTAGGAAAAGGGAATGGATAACTCGGAGATGGGGAGAAATCGAAGTAGGGGCAAGAATATTTGATTGTGTTTGTTCTTGCATTTTTCTCCCTGACTTTGCACCTCTGAATCTAATAAAACATTAAATGCCGCAATATAAACGCCACGACGGTGACTGCACAAATGACAATAAACTGTCCTGGTAGTGTATACCAGGAATGTTTTAAGATTGCTTGGAGCAAAGACTGTGTTTCTGTACCTTTCCACTGTAAAAAATAGCCCAGAGCTAGATAGATAATTCCACACAGGTGAACAGTTAATAAGCCGCAAAGACAACTAAAAGCAAGTGTTTCCAGTTTTGGTCTAGCTTTAAATGCCAAAAGTCCGCAAATCCAAGCCCCCGGAATGAAGCCAAGCAAATAACCAAATTGCAATAACTTCACATAGCCAATCCCACCACCATCTGAAAATACAGGCAGCAGGGTTAAACCCATGACTAAATAAGCAATTTGCGATAGCGCACCTGCATTTTTGCCTCCCAAACATCCGACTAACAAGACACCGCCAATTTGATAACTGACACCTAATGAAAAAGTCTGAATTCCGTACTTACTCCAACTCCAGGGTAGGGTGGTGACAGATGCGTCGAGGAAGGTTCCGCCCATAGTCAGCAGTAAGCCAATCATAGACCATAAAAGTTCATTGGATGCGGCTAGCATGTATCAGGTATTTGTCTAGAAGTTTCTCATGTAAAAGTGAAAAATAAGATTTTACTCTTACTATTCATACTTTGACCAATTATACTTCGACAAAATTTAACATTAAAATTGATACAAATCATTATTTCATCGTTATTTTTTGCAGCAAGATTGGCTCCCAGTCATCCTCTTTTATTTGCTTGGTTCAGCCCCATATCTTAAAAATATCATTCTCAAAATAAATGGCTCTATCGTTCTCCTGATACAAAAACCCTATGTTCTATTTTTAAAGCAAAAGCTGGAAACCCCAAAACCCTCGCCATTCAATCACTCAGACAAATATATAGCGTTGTTTTAATACCCAAAAACAGAAAATAAGCGGTAGAACTGAAATACATGAGAGTCAAGACACAGAAAAAATTATCATTAACTTGTGTATTGTCACCTGTCTGAATAGAATTAAAACTCAAAAAACAGTGTAAATACTTAGTAAATAAGTGTTTTAAAATACTGGGCATAGGTTGTTGGATGGATAGTTCCCAGGTAATTGCAAACAACCGAGACTGAGTTGAAAAGCAGAAAAACTTCGACCATAAAATAAATTATGTGAATTAGTTAATTAGGCGATATTTCCTTAGTATTTAAGATTTAGATTGTTCCTCCTAGCGATCGCATCTCAGTAATCGTAATTAAGAATTCAGTAGCCCAGCAAAATATAAAGATTTTCTATGATTACCCCAAAATATACATATTTGACCTGTCTCCTTTAACCTTCTCTTTACCCTAGTGCGATATATTGTGATGGCTATATATTGACATTTCCCAGAATACCTTCATATGCACTTGCGTAACTGTGTAAGTAACATTCCCCGTTCCTGGCGAGCATTCCCTGCATTGGCATTGAGTTTGAGCTTAGTAGCTTGCGGTGGAGAACAAGCTGCCAATACTCCTGGTGGGGAAACATCGCCCGGTGCGGCAAAGGAAGCAACTGCTTCGACTTCCGGAAAACTAGACCTTGGTGGTAATGTGTCCGTTACAGGTGCGGGTGCATCTTTCCCCGCACCTCTTTATGCAACATGGTTCCAATCTTTGAACAAAAAATATCCCAACTTGCAAGTTAACTACCAATCAGTTGGTAGTGGCGCAGGTGTGGAGCAGTTTACCAAAGGAACTGTTGACTTCGGCGCTAGCGACGTAGCAATGAAAGATGATGAGATGGCTAAAGTGCCAGCTGATAAGGGTGTGCTGTTGTTACCTGTGAGCGCTGGTAGTATCGTGTTAGCTTACAACTTGCCGGATGTCCCAGAAATGAAGTTGTCACGAACAGTCTACACAGATATTTTACTAGGCAAAATTAAATCTTGGGATGACCCAGCGATCGCAAAACTGAATCCCGATGCGAAACTTCCAAAACAACCAATTACCTTCGTCTATCGTTCTGATGGTAGCGGAACCACAGGTGTATTTACCAAGCACATGAGCGCCATTAGCCCGGAATGGAAAACAAAAGTTGGCGAAGGTAAAACTGTCAACTGGCCTGTGGGTGTTGGTGCTAAAGGAAATGAAGGTGTAACCGCGCAAATTACCCAAACACAAGGGTCAATTGGTTACATTGAGTATGGTTATGCCAAGCAAAACAATATCAAGTTTGCAACCCTTGAAAACAAGGCGGGTAAATTTGTTGTCAGTAACGAGATATCAGCATCAAAAACTTTAGAAGCAGTTCAACTACCAGAAAACCTGCGGGCATTCATTGCCGATCCAGATGGTGATGAATCTTATCCAATTGTTTCCTATACCTGGATATTAGCTTATAAGAAGTATCCTGATGCAGTCAAAGCCAAAGCAATGGAAGCAATGATTGAATATGCCTTGACAGAAGGTCAGAAGCAAGCACCAGAACTGGGTTATGTACCTCTTCCTGCCAATGTAGTTCAAAAAGTTGCCGCCGCCGCCGACCAAATCAGCCCCGACTACAAAATTGCTGTGGGTGATGGTGCAGGTGGTGCTAACGCTAGTAAGTAGTAATTAGTGCATAGTCTAGGAGATATCTAATTTGTAAGTAATTATAGATATCTCAAGATTGGCTAATAAAATAACCAATCATTTAGATAACCAAATAATTGTTTTTGTTTGCTCCTACACACATTTATTGTTGATAGATAGAGTTATTCATGAATACACTCGCTGAGAACGATCGCTCCAAAAGTCAAACGCGATCGCCACTGGAAAAAAACCTCGATGTTGCTTTTATTTGGCTGACAAGAATTTGTGCCCTGGCGATCGCAGGTGTTTTACTATGGATAACGTTTCAGGTGGCAGTTCAAGCATTACCCGCCATCCAAGAGTTTGGTCTCGGCTTTTTAGGGCAAAGCACTTGGAATCCTGTAAACAACGAGTACGGAGTGCTACCGCAGATTTACGGAACTTTAGTCAGTGCATTTCTCGGTCTTCTAATTTCTATCCCGATTGGTGTAGGTACAGCAGTTTTATTGAGTGAAAAATTACTACCAAAACCAGTAGAAACAGTCTTAGTTTTTTTGGTGGAACTACTGGCTGCGATACCCAGTGTTGTCTATGGAGTTTGGGGCATCTTTGTTTTAATTCCCATACTCACAAACATCGGCAAATGGCTCAACGCTACACTTGGCTTTATTCCGCTTTTTTCTACAGCCCCAACCGGACCCGGAATGATGCCTGCGGGGATAATTTTGGCAATTATGACTTTGCCAGTAATCACAGCTATTTCCCGTGATGCCTTAATATCCGTACCTCCTAGCCTACGACAAGCCGCAGTTGGATTAGGTTGTACCCGATGGGAAACCATTTGGCAAGTTTTGGTTCCAGCAGCATTTTCAGGTATTGTCAGTGCCATCATGTTGGCACTAGGTCGTGCGATGGGCGAGACAATGGCTGTAACCATGCTAATCGGCAACTCGAATAACATAAGTGCTTCGCTTTTTGCACCAGCTAATACAATTTCCTCGCTGTTGGCAAACCAATTTGCCGAAGCCAGTGGCTTACAAGTTGGAGCCTTAATGTACGCAGCATTAGTTTTATTTGTTTTAACTCTCATTGTTAATGTCTTGGCAGACTTAATCGTCACACGAGTCCAACGAATTTAGTATTTGACGACTTCATTTGTGGGTTTTTCATCTGGTGTCTTTTCTGTTTTTTTAAAAATATGGCTTCCAGTATTTCCAACCAGTCGAACAACGGTTACACTTATGGTAGTTTAACGCGATCGCAATCACCTCGAACATTGCTCAGTACGGTAATGGTTGGTATTGCTTTCCTATGTGGGATACTATCATTATTGCCATTAATAGCTGTACTTTCTTACGTACTAATCCAAGGTTTTAGTAGCTTAAGACCAAGCTTGTTTACCGAGTTACCACCACCCCCACTAGTACAGGGTGGTGGTTTTGGTAACGCGATTGTTGGCACATTATTAATGGTAGGTATCGGAGCATTAATTAGTGTTCCGATTGGTGTATTAGCAGCAATTTATTTAACGGAATTTAGTTCTGGTAAATTATCGCGGTGGATTCGGTTTGCAACTAATGTTCTTAGCGGTGTGCCTTCGATTATTGCAGGTGTATTCGCCTACGGGATTGTAGTTGCCACTACTGGTGGATATTCCGCCGTCGCTGGTGGTTTTGCACTCTCAATTTTGATGCTGCCGATTATTATCCGCACCACTGACGAATCTCTGCAACTAGTATCTCAAGACTTACGCCAAGCCGCAGTTGGAATTGGTTGCACTAAATTTCAAACTGTTGCTTCCGTAGTATTACCAACCGCACTACCAGCAATTGTCACTGGTACAACCTTGGCGATCGCTCGTGCATCTGGTGAAACCGCACCTTTATTATTTACAGCCTTATTCTCACAATATTGGACTAATAGTCCCTTTGTACCGACAGCTTCGCTAGCAGTTTTAGTGTTTAACTTTGCTATTTCACCCTTTAAAAATTGGCAATCCCTTGCCTGGGCTGCATCTTTAATTTTGGTGTTAATGGTTTTAGTCACAAGTATTATTGCGCGTTTGGCAACAAATCGCAAAACTTATTGAGTAACACAATTCACTTTGGATTTTGGATTTGAGATTTTGCATTAAAAATTCTCACTAAAAAATTCTTTTACAAATCCGAAACACTACTAACTTCGATTTGGTACAAAGCAAAATTTCGCAACACCCAAGTCAAATTCACTATTTTATGGCTACAAACATTCGCACTGCTAATGATACCCAAACTGTTCTCAGAACAGAAGGATTAAATGTCTACTACGGTAAATTTTTGGCAGTTAGTAATATCTGGTTGGATATTCCCAAAAATCAAGCTACAGCCTTTATTGGTCCCTCTGGTTGTGGTAAAAGTACATTGTTACGTTGCTATAATCGCCTTAACGATTTAATTGACAGTTTTCGAGCCGAAGGTAAGGTGGTTTACCACGGTCAAAACCTCTACGCACCAGAAGTAGACCCAGTAGAGGTGAGAAGACGGATAGGCATGGTTTTCCAGCGCCCCAACCCATTTCCTAAATCTATCTACGACAACATTGCCTTTGGAGCCAAAATCAATGGTTATAAAGGTGATATGAATCAACTTGTAGAAGATAGTCTCAAAAAAGCTGCATTGTGGGACGAAGTCAAAGATAAACTCAAGCAAAGTGGTTTGTCGCTTTCTGGTGGACAACAACAAAGATTATGTATTGCGCGTGCGATCGCAGTTCAACCTGATGTTATCTTAATGGATGAACCTTGTTCTGCACTTGACCCCATTTCTACATTGCGCGTAGAAGAACTTATTCACCAATTAAAAGAGCAATACACAATTATTATCGTCACCCACAACATGCAGCAAGCATCACGAGTGGCTGATAGAACAGCTTTTTTCAACGTTCAAACTTCTGAAAAAGGCGGACGTACAGGATACTTAGTAGAATGCGATCTGACTGAAAAGATTTTCCAAGACCCTCAACAAGAAGCAACCAAGGAATACATTAGCGGTAAATTTGGTTAATTTAAACACCAAGCTTTTAAAAAAAGAAAGTTCGCCAAAACAAATTTGTTTTGGCGATTTGTTTTGATGAATATACACGTTAATACAAAAACAAAGGCTTCTCTAAAT